>PMDK01000244.1 GCA_003154425.1 Ignavibacteriota bacterium | reverse complement strand
CTCCGTTATGGAGCCCACTCCGACGACCCTCCCTGACTGCGAGGCTAATTCTGTATTGACAACGGAGCCTAATGGCTCGATGTGGGGTCAGCGTGCCGCTGCCTGATCGGGACGAACTGGCACAGATCGGAAAGAATCAGGAACACTTGAAGGGTGTCTTATGAACGCACGTAGTCTATGGTCACGCATTTTGGTCACTGCCGGCTGTATCGCGATGGTGGTCGGAGCCATTGATCCTATGGAGGGNNATTGGGGTGGGGGCGTTGTGGGGGCTGAGCGAGGTCGGTGGCTTTGGAGGTTCATCCGGACGTTCCATGTGGTGGGGGGTGGCGATCCTGCCCTATCCGATTGGCTGGTCAATGGGTATGTGGGGGCCGGGGTCCCCGCGCTGGATGCAGTGGCTCGGCATAGTTGTTGGCCTGTGGTATTTGACGATACTTGTGATGATCCTGGCGAATCCAACTCGACCCGGCGCAAGCATTGGGGCCGGCATCTGCATTGCCACGCTCGGCCTCCTGACCATCGGTGGCTGCATCCACCGACTGAGGAAGTTGGGCTTTAGGCGCGATCAAAGTGGGAAAGACCAGGGAACAACAGAACAAAGATAACAATGAACCCCTTCGCGCGGTGATTACTCCGGCGGACGCAGCGTTCCCGTGTGTTGCTTCTCCACTCTGATTCTTCTAGATTACTCTCTATTGTGTCTTTCCGAACGGCTGCCGACAATTGTGCGGCGCATGGCTTCTCACGTCAGGGTCCCCGCTCATCATGAATGGTAGTTTCAGGCCTGTCCACTGGGTATCGGTGGCCATACGTCTTGCAGTACGAATGCTTAGTGGTCCGGCCAGGCTCCTGCGCCGCAGAAGGGTGGCATCCGCGGCCAGGCGTCGGGGAAGTTTCATCGGAAGGATAAAGGGGCCGGGCTGCCCTATGAGCATCCATCCTGAGACCTTTCTGGCGCAGGCGTATGTGGAGGGGTCGTATGAAAAACCCGTTGTGAGATACCTGAATAGTGCCATTCGGCCGGGGATGTGCTGCATCGATGCCGGCGCGAATGTCGGCTTCTTTACGCTTCTGATGGCCCGTCGGGTTGGTCCCGCTGGAAAGGTGATTGCCTTTGAACCCACAGAGAAAACGCACGCCGTTCTTCGTGAGAATCTCGACCTGAATTCGGCATCCAACGTCGTACCCGAACGTCTGGCCCTCTCCGACCGCGAGGGGGAGATTCGCTTCAACGAGGGTCCTCCCGGATTCGACGTTTACAACTCGGCGGGCGACATCAGCCACCCGATGGCTGCCGGCGAAGAATTCAGGACTGTGGTTGTGCCCTGCACCACGCTCGACGGTTACCTCAAACGGGCGGGGATTGCTGCAGTCGATCTGGTCAAGCTGGATGTGGAGGGATCAGAGTTGTTTGCCCTGAAGGGGATGGAAGGGACGATGAAGGCGAACCCCGGGATGAAGATCGTCGTCGAGCTCGCCGACCAGACCACGCGAGGGCTCGGCTACGAGGCGCGAGTGATACATGAATGGTTCGTCCGCAACCGATGGCAGACCCGAATGATCGACGCCCGCGGCGACCTCGTCCCGGCTCCGGCGATGGATGCATGGAACGGCGAGATGGTGGTCGCGTTCCGAATATGATGGTACCCTAGCGACTATTGCCGGGATGAAGGAACCCACGGAATCTCTGCTTCGCGGTGCGGTCCGCAACAGCGCGTCGGCGGGCCTGGGGAGCGTCGCGACGTTCATCATAGGATTTGTGTTCGCCGGCCTGACGATCAGGTATCTCGGGGAGGCACGGGGGGGATACCTGATGAGTCTGCAGGCCCTCGTGGGGGTCAACTCAATAATCGTCGGATTCGGGCTGGGGACCCCGCTTGTGCGGAGAGTCGCAGCATGTCTGGCGGACCATAATATTCCCGGAGCGCGGCGGGCCGTTGGCACCGTAATGACGGTCAACCTGGTCCTGGGGATCCTCTTCGCGGTTCTTCTCCCCCTCTTTTTTTCTCAGATATTCTCCTGGTCGCAGCTTTCCGCAGGATACCGGGAGGATGCCTTCCGGGCGACGATTCTGACAGCAGCGAGTTTTGTCCTGATGCAGGCCGGAGCGTCCTGGCAGCTTATGTATTCCGCAACCCAGCGCTACGACATTGCAAACATCCTGTCGACCGCAACTGGTCTTGTCTCCGGGGGAGTGGGCATCGTTGTGCTACGTCTGATACCGTCAATGACCGCCATTGCCGGAGTGGGATTAATGGTGGTGTTCCTGAGGCTGACGACCGATGCCATCATGCAGCGGCGCCTTTTTGGGGAGGTGTTCCTGCCGGCGTGGGAGTGGATCGAGCTAAAGGCGATGTCGGGATTTGGCGTCTGGACGTATCTGGGAAGCATCGGGGGGTTCCTCTTCACGAATGTCGACCGGCTCCTGCTGACCACGTTTCTCGGGAGCGCGTCGCTCCCTTACTACGTCATCCCCCAGCGGCTCTACGGGCAGGTACATGCGGCCCTCAGCGGTCAGTCGGAGTTCCTCTTCCCCATGCTCTCGTCATTTGGAGACAGGGCGGCGGGAAAGATCGAACAGATCGAAGACCGGATGCGATGGTTCATTGCTGCCGGGAGCATTCTGCTCTACTTCTCTATCGCCCTCCTTGCTCCGGTGGTCCTGGAACATCTCATCAGCAGGGAATACGTCGAGCGGTCGCGCTGGATGATTATTCTTGCATGCGTTCAGGGCCTTTGTCATGCGCAAATGATCGTCCCGTATTTCACGAGCTGGTCGGTAGGCAGAGGGGCGCCGAACACGATCGCCCAGCTCTCCAACGGCGTCCTGGTCATTGGATCAGCCTTCCTGTTGATCCCATGGCTGGGAGTGCTGGGCATGAGCGTGGCCCAGCTCTGGATTTTGCCTGTCGTGATCGGTCACTCGTTGTATGTGCGTCATCTCACCGCACCCGGTTCCGGGAAATTCTTCTGGGCCAGGGCGCTTGTCTCCCCCGGCGTGATGGCAGGGGTGTGGCTCGCGCTGATTGCCGGAGCTTCCCTGGTTTTTCCCGCGGGCTCCGCGGGGTGGACGTCCGTTGCGATGGCGGGGGGCCTGCTCGGTGCGTTCGTCCTCTGGGTCGTCGAGAGGGATTTCCTCGCTGAATATGACAGGCTTGGAACCCTACAGAGAGCAATGCGGCTGATCGTCAACCGCTTCAAGGTGGCGGTGCGGCTCCCCTGACAGCCGGACACCGCATTTCGACTTTAGTTGCTTCTGCACCAGGGTTCCTCTACATTCTAATCACAGGCAGACCCCGCACGACCGTATCTCTCAAACTACCGGCATATGCGACCACCCCGATCAGAGACACCCGAGCAGGCCATGAAGCGGGTGACGGAGGATATGATACTCCGTGCGATCAAGCTCGCAAAAAGAAGGGGAAGGACCATAGCCATCAGCAAGACCGCGAACGGCAAAGGGGTCAACATCGCGACGCTCGACCCCCGGACCCCGGACGGGGCGAAGAGGATGGACGCGTATCTGACCCCCGTGCAGCGGCACTACACGTTTTCCGGGCTCGGATCTCCCGAAGAACCGAACGCAGTCAACTGGCGTCTCATCAACCTCCCGACCTGGCGGCGCATACTTGTCCAGTTTCAGGTGGCGGTCTCGTTCGTGATGAAGGGGACTCCCTTCAAGAACACGTGGTACCGATGGATGGGGGCTCACATCGGCAGGAACGTGGAAATCATGCAACTTGCCTGGCTCGATCATTTCAGGCCCGAGCTGATTTTCATCGGCGACAATACGCTTCTGGGCGCCTATACGAGAGTCACGGTCCACGCCTATGAGGGGTGCGGGAAATTCCGGTACGGGCTGGTGGAAATCGGTTCTCACTGCACGATCGGCGCCGGCACCGGGATCGGACCGATCAGGATTGAGGACAATGTCCGCACACTTCCGGGAACGACACTCTCTCCTTATATGGCCCGCATCCGTGCCGGATCGGTCGTCGGGTACAATCCTCCTCCCGTGAAGCTCCCCGAACAGGAGGAAAAGCCGGAGCAGGTGCGCAACGGGCCCGTTCCGCCATGACAACTATCCCCCTCCGCGACACCAGGCTTGCGTATCTCGAACAGGGGAGAGGTGAGCCTCTGGTCTTCGTTCACGGCACCCTCGGCTCAATGAGAGACTTTCCCGGGCAGGTCGGGTTTTTCTCACAGTCCCATCGCGTGATCGCGTACAGCCGCAGGTTTCACCCGCCGAACCCGGCCGATCGTTCGGGGGACTCGTATTCGCTTTCCGTCCACGCCGCGGATCTCGCCGAAATGATAGAGGCGCTGGGCATCGCGCCCGCGACCGTGATCGGGTCGTCCTACGGGGGGTTTGTGGCTCTCTGCTGCGCGATCCGGCATCCCGGGTTCATTCAGCGGCTTGTGCTCGGCGAACCACCGATGCTCCCCCTCCTGAAGAAGACACATGAAGGAGAGATTGCGCTGGAGGAGTTCGAGGCGAACGCACTTGCACCCGCGCGCGCGGCCCTGGCTGCGGGAGACGACACGCTCGGTGTGAGAAAATTCTTCGACGGCGTCTCGGGGCGCCGGGGGACATTCGATCTGCTTCCCGCCCCATCTCGTGAGAAACTCCTGGAATCGGCCGGGGCGCTCCGGCTCGAACTCCGTGCCGGGACTGATGACTACATGCCCGCGATCCCCGATGATCAGATCCATTCGACGCTGGTGCCTGTGCTCCTTCTGAACGGCCAGAAGAGCCCCCGGATGTTTTCTTTGATCACCGACGAGCTGGAACGTCTTCTTCCGGATACGTACCGGGTCCTGATCCCGGGGGCCGGCCATGCCATGCATGCCGCCAATCCCGCCTTTTACAACGGGGTCGTCAAGGAGTTTCTGGCCCCGGATTGAATTCGGAATGACAGCCGGCGGCACACAAAGAGCCGCTCCTGTTGATTTTCTTCCGGGAAATCGCGTCATTATACAGTGTAACCGCTATTTGAAAGCCCACGGGCGCTGGAACGCAATTGCCCGTGGGCTTTGTCATGAATTCTGGAAGAAAGAGACGGAGATTGACCGGTGCTCAGGCTCCAGGCGTTTGCTCTCGTCGCTGTCGCGATTATCGGCGCATGGCTCCTTCTCAGGGTGATCAAGAAAATCGTTATCGCTGTCATCGTCATCGTCCTGTGCGCGGCGTTGGCGCTGTTCGTGTATGTGAAATTCTTCTGACGGGCTGACATCAGGCAGCCACAGGAGTAAAACGGAGGAGAGCGACATGGATCGAAGGACTTTCGTGAAGCAGACCGTCGGGGCGACGGTCCTTGCGGGCACGGCGGCGGCTTCCGGCCGGTTTTCCCGCCTCTTCGCTGCCGTGCCTCCGCTCCCTTACGACCTCGTCGCAGTCAAGGGGGGTGAGCCCGACGCCATGTTCGACGTGGCGATCGGGGCGCTGGGGGGGATGTCCTCCTTCGTTCGGAAAGGCCAGAAAGTGGTCATCAAGCCGAATATCGGGTGGGACGTCACGCCCGACCGTGCCGGCAATACCAATCCGAAGCTCGTCTCAAGGATCATCCGACGTTGTCTGGATGCCGGCGCAAAAGAGGTGTTTGTGTTTGACCACACGTGTGATGATTGGCGGCGGGCGTACAGGAACAGCGGCATCGAGGGTGCGGCGAAGGAAGCGGGAGCCACAGTGGCACCCGGCCATACCGAGGGCTACTACCACCGGGTGCCGGTCACCGGCGGGAAGGTTCTCAAGGAAGCTCTCGTGCACGAGCTCATCCTGGAATCGGATGTGCTTATCAACGTGCCTGTCCTGAAGCATCACTCCTCATCCCAGCTTACCGCGGGGATGAAGAACCAGATGGGGATCGTCTGGGACAGGGGATACTGGCACCGGAACGACCTGCACCAGTGCATCGCTGATTTCGCCGGGTACAGGAAGCCCAACCTGACGGTGATCGATGCCTACCTGATGTTGAAACAAAACGGCCCGCGGGGAGTCTCCCTCGACGACGTGGTCCCCCTGAAGACGCAGCTCGTGACCACAGATGTCGTGGCCGCGGATGCGGCCGCGGCAAAACTCTTTGGGGTCGACCCTGATGACATCGGCTACATCAGGATTGCTGCTGCGCAGAAGGTCGGCAGGAAGGACCTGGAGAACCTGAACATCAAAAGAATCGCTCTGTAGAAGCGATGGCTCTCCGGAACCTCAGGACTGTTCGGGTCGTCACGTCTCTTCTCCTGTTTCTCCCCGCCCTTTTCATGTTCATCGACCTGACGGGGATTCTTCCCCTGTGGGTGGTGAACGCTCTCGCATCCGCTGAACTCTTTCCGGCCGTCGTCAGGATTTTCTCCGGGGTCGGGGTCGGTGCGATCGGCCTGTTCCTGGTGCTGATCATGACAGTGACCTTTGGCAGGGTCTACTGCTCGACAATCTGCCCGCTCGGCACACTGCAGGACATATTCAGCCGTCTGAACCGGAAGAGAAACAGCCGCAGGAGGTTCCTCTTCCGGCGACAGAACTACCTGCTCCACTACGGCCTCCTCGGGCTCATCTCGGCGCTTGCGCTCGGGGGAAGCCTGTTCCTTCTCAATCTCCTTGAGCCCTTCAGCAGTTTCGGCCGCACGGTTGTGACGCTCATTCGTCCGATCGCTCTCCTCCTGAACAACGGGACCGCTTCCCTCCTCGGCGCGGTTCACGTGTACATGTTCTTCACCGTCCCGCTCCATGTTCCCTCCCCCGGGGCATTCGCCCTGACGGGCGTGTTCGCCGTCGCACTGTTCACGATGTCATACCTGCGCGGGAGGCTCTTCTGCAACACGCTCTGCCCGGCGGGAGCTCTCCTCAGCCTCATGAGCCGGGTGTCGCTCTTCAGAATTGTGATCGACAAGGCGGCGTGCAAAGACTGCGGGCTTTGTGAGAAGGTGTGCAAGACGGGGTGTATCGACAGTGAGAATATGCGCGTCGACTTCAGCGCCTGTGTGAGCTGTTTCAATTGCTTCGACGCCTGCCCGACCGTCGGTCTCAGGTACAGGGCATCCCGCGCCGGGGAGCAGGATCGCTCTCCCCGCCGGGTCAACCGCAGGAGGCGCGCCATGCTGCAGGGGACCGTGAGTGCAGCCCTGATGGTCCTCCCCGGGAGCGACACTCTCCGGGCGGTTCTGCCCGTACCGACCGGGAAGTCGAGAAGCAAACTTCCGATATCTCCTCCGGGGTCCGGCGGCACCGGGCGCTTCACTTCCCGCTGCACGGCGTGCCACCTTTGCGTCAGCGCCTGCCCCACGCAGGTCCTGACCCCTGCCTTCCTTGACTACGGTCCCGGCGGTATCCTCCAGCCGCGGATGGACTACTCGGCAAGCACCTGCAATTATGATTGCACTGTGTGCGGTCAGGTCTGCCCTTCGGGAGCGATACTCCCTCTCCCCCTGGAAGCGAAGAAACTGGTGCAGATCGGCAAGGCGAGGTTTGTGAAAGACGATTGCATCGTCATCACGAAGAAAACGGAGTGCGGCGCCTGTTCGGAGCATTGTCCGACCAAGGCCGTGCACATGGTTAAAAGCGAAGGACTGTTTCTTCCTGAAGTGAATGATGACCTCTGCATCGGGTGCGGCTCGTGCGAGCACCCCTGCCCGTCCACGCCGAACAAGGCCATTTACGTCGAGTCGAACCCGGTGCATCTTGCGGCAAAGAAGCCGGAGTCGAAAAAGGCAGAGCCTCAGGCAAAGCCCGGTGCAGATTTTCCGTTCTGATCAGTCGTAGAAGTTCTTTTCCCATGCGTGCCGCCGGAGCTGCGCCAGCAGACTGTCGCTCAGTTTCCGTCCATCCGACACGCCGCAATTGGCCCTGACATTTTTGATATTCCTCATTCCGGGAATGACAGTCGACACGGCGGGGTCGTGCAGGCAGAATCTGAGCGCGAGTTCCGGAAGCGACCCGGCCTCATGTCCCAGCAGTCGCTTGATCTCGTTCACGCGGCGGAATACCTCCTCTTTCCTCTCCCCCCGGAAGTAGTTGTTCCGGAAATCCCCCCGAGAAAAGGTCGTCCCGGGGGTGATTGCTCCCGTCAACGCTCCTTCATCAAACGGGACGCGTGCGATGATCCCGATGTTCTTCTCACGGCAGAACGGGAACAGCACCCCCTCGGGCGTCTGGTCGAAAATGTTGTATATCACCTGAAACGTATCGATAAGGCCCGTCGCGGCCGCGAGAAGGCCGTTGGAGGCCTGATGATCGTTGATCGAGATCCCGAAATGGCGCACCTTCCCCTGCTCTTTCAACGTGGAGAAGGCACGCTTCCACTCGTCCTGGCCTGCCCAGTCGTCGTTCCAGACATGAAGCTGCTGTAAGTCAATGGCATCGACATTGAGATTCTTGAGGCTCGTCTCTGTCGAGTCGATGATGTACTCGTAGGTGAATGCGTCGGAGAGCGGGGTCCCCGGCTTTGCCGGCCAGATCCGGTTTCTGGGAGGGATCTTCGTGGCAACGGTGATCGTATCCTTCCGCTCCTTCAGGAAGCGCCCGACGAGCGATTCACTGTGCCCTTCCCCGTACGCCAGCGCGGTGTCGATGAACGTAAGCCCGAGGTCCGCAGCTTCATGCAACGCCCTCATCGATTCTCCGTCGACGGCACCCATCCACTGCTCGCCTCCGATTCCCCACGCGCCGTAACCGATTTCTGATACGCGCAGGCCTGTCCTGCCGAGAACTCTGTATTGCACCGGTGTATCTCCTTTCAGTGAATCAGAACCAGGAAAAATGGGCCGAGACAAATTGGCGGAAACAATTCGGAATGGCAGATCGTAAGTCCCGGGCACGCCTCCAAAATACGATTTTCCGCAATCGTATGTAAGGAATTGGTAAGGTTTTTTCTGAATGGTAGAGAGTGTGAGAGGCTTATGTTAGGAATCGGCAAGTGCGATCCGCCGGGGTAGGATCCAGACTGGCGCATAATAGAGTGCCCCAGTGGATCGCCGGGCTTCTTCCTATTTCGTCAGGCCAAGACCGCCTTCACGACCCGGACGATCCACTGGACGCATTCACCTGCGCCGGTGTCAGCCTGGAATCCACGGTGTCTTGCGCGTCTCTTCTGGTAGTTTGTGAATCTCGGTTATACCGATTAAAGCCCGTTCGATTAAAAAACTTTTATGTGCGGGATCCGGTTTCTTTGAGATGCCTAGTATTCGGCCGGTAATAGAGACAAAATCTCCGCTCTGGATATCCAAGTCCCCATGGCTGTAAAGATAATCGCATTGGCGCAATGAGCGGGAGTAAGAATACTCTTCAACCTTTCCCGATGGCATCAGATCGATCTGCAAAATCGTCGAGCCGAAGTAGGCAAATCTTCCTTCGATCAGAACTACCCAAGCTTTCCCCTCTGAGAAATTGGGATCCGCTTCAGCGATTCTGGCCACACGCCCGACCCATTGAACGCATGTATCGACGTATTTGTTGACGTCCTTCTCGACCATCTGTGGCGTGACGTTTTCCGCGATGTACCGGCATTGAATCCCGGAGACATTGAAATCCTGCAGTCCTTCCTGTTTGCCCCCAAGCACTAAGAAAAGGATAGCAACCAGCACAGTGACATTTATCATGGTTTCCCCTCGCCGATGAGTAACTGCAGCGCGTCCAAAAGCAGGCCATTGTTATGTTGAGGAATCCTCAGTCCACGAAGGTTTCAGCCTCGGAAATCCTCTTCAGGCAAGTCGTGAGTAGAGTCCCGATCTGTTCGAAGTGGCTGATGACCGATCGATAGGTCGGAATCCTTTCCTTTTGATCGGCCAGTATCTTATATAGATCGATCTCCTCTCTTATTACTCTGACTCCATGTGGTGCTCTAGAATTGCGACCAGTGGTCCGGAACGCTTTAGGTTCAGAAGAAGAGTATTTCGTTAGCGCTATCTTTATGTTCGGATTCGAGGGGATCCTCTGGAGCATCTCCAGTGTGTCCTCGAGATCCTTCAGAAGTCTGAGTAGGTATACCTTGTCTTCCTCCATTTGCTTTAGTGACTCTTCCGAGAAGTTCTTCAGCTCGGCAACCTTGGCTTTCCAAGTGTCTGCTTTTTTCATCGGCGTGTTCTCTCCGTCCGGTTCAAACAAGTGCCCTTAGGACATCAAGGATCCTTCCCTTCTCTTCGGCGGGAATTAACCTCTTCCCCTAGCCAAAGTCAACTACACACGGGATCGCAAGGAATTCCGATCTCAAGGAATTCCGGTAGTGACGCCGAATGTCCACATCCTCTGAGTTGACTTTGGTCCGTTTCTCGCCTACTTTGGCGCCATCAGCTCTTTGAAAAGGCGCCCACAACTCCNNTCGGTCAGACGGTTTCTCACTACAAAATACTCTCGAAGCTCGGCGAAGGCGGGATGGGTGTCGTTTACAAAGCCGAGGACACCCGCCTCCACCGGACTGTTGCGTTGAAGTTCCTCCCCCACGGACAGGAGTCCCACGAGCCCGAGCTGGCCCGATTCCTGCAGGAAGCCCAGGCTGCAGCCCTTCTCAACCATCCCAATATCTGCACGGTCTACGACATACAGGAGTATGAAGGGGAGCAGTTTATCGTGATGGAGTACGTGGACGGGAAGACACTCCGTCAGATGGTCCCCATACAGAAGATGCAGACAGCCGTCGACTACGCAGTACAGATAGGGGAGGCACTGCAGGAGGCGCACTGTAAAGGGATCGTGCACCGGGACATCAAGACCGACAACATCATGGTCAACTCGAAGAACCAGATCAAGGTCATGGACTTTGGGTTGGCGAAGCTCCGGGGGTCACTGAGGCTCACGAAATCGCGCAGCACGGTGGGGACGCTGGCCTATATGGCGCCGGAGCAGATACAGGGTGTGCAGGTGGATGCCCGATCGGACATATTCTCGTTCGGGGTTGTCCTGTATGAGATGCTCACCGGCCAGCTACCATTCAAGGGTGAACACGAAGCGGGCGTCATGTACGCGATACTCAACCAGGAGCCTGAGCCACTCGAAAGGCATGTCCTCGAGGCTCCTTCAGAATTGCATCACATACTCAACCGTTCGCTGGAGAAGGAACCCGAAGAACGATATCAGTCGGTGCAGGATATGCTTATCGACTTACGCCGGCTCAAGAAAGTGACAAGCAGGATTGTGACAGGAGCTCAGCCGGGACGCCCCCCGTCTCCGGGAGGCGCGGGATTGGGGCCGCAGGAGCACGCCCTGACCCTGCCAACATTCATGAAGGCGAATCAGAGAACAGTCCTCTTGAGCGCAGGGGTGGTGGTACTTCTCGCTGTTTCGCTTGTTGTATACCTCTTCCTTTCAAAGGCACCGCTCAAGGGGCTCGTACTCACACGCACGCAAATCACATTTTCCGGCAAAGTCCGTCTCTCTGACATTTCTCCAGACGGCAAGTCAATTGCATATGCCGACGAAGATAACGGGGTCTACGTGCAAGACATCTCTGGCGGAAAACCGATCGAAGTGTTCAGGGGAGAGAACCCCCGAGACCTGCGTTGGGCCCCCAACGGGACTCAGCTTGCGGTGCTTGACTTGCCCTCTGGACAGATCAACATCGTCCCTCGATTTGGTGGTCCTTCCCGGAGATTGGCCTCTACCTGGGGGGCAATGCTCTCGTGGTTACCCGATGAGGCCGGTATTGCCATTGCAGGCGAAGAAGGTGACCCTTGGATCATCACGACCGTCACCAATGAAAAGGCGCGCAGGATACACATACAAGACAGACTGAAATGGAACGTGGGCTTCGACTGGTCCCCTTCGGGCCGCTCTATCGTATTACAGTGTTTCGATAGTCTGAACATACGAAGGAAAATTCTCATCGTACAAACAGACACTAAACAGCAATTCGAGATTGTCAATGATAGTTTAGGTAATGGCATATACACACCCAGGCCGGTTTGGAGTTCGCGGGGCGTTGCAGTCTATTATGTCCGTGGAACCATTCCCAATCAGGATCTGATGAAAATCAATGTCGATCCATCGGACGGTGTGCCCCAAGGATCTCCTCGCACTGTCCTGACGGGTTTGCCATTTAGTGGGTTTTCGTGTTCAAAGGACAATAAGCGCCTTGTGGGTTTGTGGAGGCAAACAAGCTCAAACATCAGGACAGCAATCAGATCAGGGCCGGTTCCGGGCACAATCACGGAGGGAACGCAGATCACTGAAGGGACATCAATCATCACTGATGCGAGAATTTCGCCCGACGGAAGTCATGTTGCGTATGCCCGGATCGGACAATCGGGAGCTGACCTCTACGTTGTACCCTTTGCCGGAGGTGTTTCAACACAACTGACATTCGACGGTAAAGTAAGTGCAGATTTCGACGAAAGGCGGCTTGCATGGTCTCCCGATGGGAGGGAGATTGCTTATGTTTCCAACCGAAGCGGGGTCCCACGAGTGTATGTGACGCAAACGGACGGTAGCAACGCCAGACTTGTGGGTGGGAATGCGACAAGCCCTGATGCGCAAATAGCCTGGGCTCCCGGCCGCTTCATCCTTTACCAATTGCCTGGAAATCGGAACTTCCAGATCCTCGACCCTCAAACAGGGGCGGAGAGACTGCTTGTAGACAATGACAAGGTGGGATGGATGTTTTGCCCATGCTCTGCTCCGCGTGGGGACAAGGTGGCGATCAGCTGGAATCGCTCGGGACGGACCGGGATCTGGCTCGTTTCCACGGAGGATACCGTAAAGCGATCCCTGATTGGCAACGGCGCGGGCATGTGGGCCAATCCACTGTGTTGGTCGCGGGATGGAAAGAACATTTTCATCTGCAGAGAGTCCCCTAACAGCTCTGGTTCATACGGTTCGAACATCGTGTACTCAGTCTCAATCGCAACAGGAAAGACAGAGATCTTCCTTACCCTCAAGAATACGGACTCGCATATCAAAGACCTCGATCCGACCGCAAAGAAGGTGATTTGGACCGCGGTGGATTCGCATGCGGATCTCTGGATGATCGAGAATTTCGACAATGAGGTGGAGAGATAAGAATATGGGTGTCGTTGTGGTATTGTCTGTGCGCAAGTACGGTGAATATTCAGCCGGATCCTGAAGAGTAACAGGGTTCCCTTAGCCCATTATTCGCCCGCAATGAATTTTGCGTTCTCACACCCTCCCGGCCCCTCTGGGACAATGGATGCGGGTGCTTGGTGAGATGACATTGGAAAAGAAAGCCCCGACAGGTGATGCCGGGGCACGTTGTCGCATCTCGGCTGAAGGATACTATTTCAAAAGTAAAAGTTTCCTCGACTGGACAAAATCTCCCGCTGTAAGTCGGTAGAAATACACCCCACTTGCAAGATTCGAGCCATCGAATTTCACTTCGTAAGACCCTGCTTCCTGTGGTCCGTTAACCAGGCTCGCAACCTGCTGGCCGAGAATATTGAATACGGCAAGGGCGACCAGTGAACGATTGGGCAGACCGTAACGGATCGTCGTCGTCGGGTTGAAGGGATTGGGGTAGTTCTG
>PMDK01000288.1:180-3371 GCA_003154425.1 Ignavibacteriota bacterium | reverse complement strand
GAGGTGGCCGCCGCGCGCGCCGAGCAGCAGGCCGAGCCGCTGGCCGAGGAGGATCTGGGCGAAGAGTCAACGGCTGACGCCGATGACGAGGAGACCGACGACGACGAGCGAGAGCGTGTGCCCGAGCCCCCATAACCCGCCGACGACGGACGATCCGAGTATCCCTCTGCGCCCGCTCACGATCGTCGAGACCGCGACAAGATGGTCCGCGTCGAGTGCATGTTTGAGCCCCAGTGTGAACCCAAGTGCGAGTATCGAAAATGACGCGGTGCCGAAGACCGGACTCCCGGAAATCCAAACGGCGATTCCTGTGAGAGCAACCGCCTGGACCGACATGACGATCCCGATGACGGAGACGACCGCGGCGCTGAATACCGGGAGCCAACGCACGAGCGGCCCCGTCGTGCTGAACCGTTCGAACAGCCGCTTGGCATGGACCATCAGGAGCCCGATCCCTGTCAGGACGCCCGCCAGTCCGGCGCTGAATGCCACGATGAGGAGGAGTCCGAAAGCGATCCGTCCGAGCGCGATCGCGCTCAGAAGCACGACGAGAGCGGAAGGGCAGGGGAGCAATCCTCCGGATATGCCGAGCGCGGTCAGCTTTTTCCAGGTGACCGGACTCCCGTCAGCCCCGGGGGGGAGGTGCGAATGTGTTCCGGGGCCGTGGACGTGATCACCCTCACCGTCAGTATGCACGTGACTGTGTCCGTAACCATCGTGCCGATGGTTCCCCCATGCGCCCCGTATCCTTGTCGTAAGGAGCGACACGCCGATGAAGACGACGATGAGTCCTGATACGAGACTGAGCCAGGGATACAGGTCTCCGGGGAGTATGTATTTCGATGCAAACATCGCGATGAATCCGAGTGCGAAAACGCCCGCCGTGTGCGTCGCGGTCACGGTCAGACCAAGGAAGACCGCATGCTTTGCGGTCCCGCGTGATCCGACAAGGTATGCCGCCACCACGGTCTTTCCGTGACCGGGTGTGAGTGCGTGTCCGGCGCCGAGGAACATCGCGACGAGGAGCGAGAGCATCATGACAGGATAGCTCAGCTCCTTCGCAGACACGAGCTGGGCGAAGCTGTCCTTTGCGCGCGTGATGATATCCACCCCTGCGGAATTGGACTCCTCCTCGTGCCCGGCTTCCCTTGCTCCAGGCCCGAACCGGACCTCGGCTCCGCTCACCGAAAGCGGGTCACCCAGCCTCTCGGCCGGGTAGATCCTCAGTTCGTTCGTCAGGTCTCTTTCCGGGACAGTCGAGCGGAGAATCCTCGAGCCCCGACACGCCGTCGCGACGATCTCTTTCCAGCCCCGTCCGTCGGCGAAATTGGCGTCCTGGAACATCAACAGGTGATCCACGCTGTCCGCCGGCGCTGCGCCGTCAAGTCTGAACGAGAGCCGGATGGTCCTGAGCCCCCCCTGCCCCGGCGGAAAAGAGATGTCGTATGCTTCAGGGCGGAGGGGCACCGGAACTCCGTCGATCGTGAGGCTCATTTCCCGCATCAGCCCGGAGATCTTCTCACGGGAATACTCCCGGCATTCCGCCGTGTCCGGGACTCCGTCGTGGTTCCGGTCGATGGCGTTGATCTCCTGTGTTGCGGGGATCTCCGCCACATCCATCACGTAGNNACTCGATGCGTGTGTACCTGTTGACGCTGAATATGCCGAGCGGGTGAGCATAGGCGCCGGACATCGAACAGATCGCGATCGCGAGGAGCATCAGTCTTTTGAACATGGGGCTCTCCTTGTGTAGGGATTCACTTCCCGTCGAATGCCAGGGCGTGTGATACGGCACTCTCGATCTCTCCCGAGTAGAGCGGGTTGCAGGAAGGCCGGGCCGGTAGTGCCGCCCTCATGTGAAACTCACTGAGAGCATTGTTTCCGTTGGCGCGATATATCAGCGCAGCGTGGAAGTGTACGTCAGGGTTCCGCGTGCCCAGTCTCAGCGCGTGCTCGATGAGCGGGAGCGCGGCGGCGGCATTCCCGTTCTTGCAGAGGACCCACGCATACGCGTCAAGAGCGTCGACGTTCTCCGGCCTGCGGTCGTACTCACGGCGCGCCCGCATGAGCGATTCGCCGGGATTGATCCCGTGATTTGTGCAAAAGAGCGCATATTCTCTGTCGATATTCCATCCGTCGTTTTCATGCTGTTCGAACGACGCGAGGACGATCTTTGCGACCCCTTCCGCATCGCTCACTTTTCCGATGCTCCTCTCGATGTCGGCGATCTGTTCAAGGTAGATATGGTCCGGGGTGATCTCCGCGGCCCGGGTAAGAAGACGGAGCGCTTCGTCCGGGTTTCCTCTGAAGTACGCTGTGCGCGCCAGCCCGCTCAGCGCAAACGGGTAGTCGGGACGTTCTTCGAGTATACCCTTGAATATGTACTCCGCCGTATCCGGTTTTCCCGACTGGAGGTACAGGACGCCGAGCGTGTAAAGCGCCCATGCGCGGTTCTCCTGCCCGAAGACTCCCGCGTCCGCGGCAGCCTCCATCGCCTGGAGGGCCCCCTCCAGCTCTCCGTGTAGCTCCCGGAGGTACGACGCCCGNNGGCGTACGAGCGGATGTCGGGACGGATCGCGAGCATCGTGTCGCACTCCTGCACTGCCCGGTCGTAAAGGCCGGACTCAACAAACGCGTCGCACAGCACCCCGCATGCTGACGCGCTCCGGCCCTTCCCCTCGAGCGAACGTTCGGCAAGGAGCCGGGCTTCGTCGAAACGGTGAAGCGTCATGAGGAGCGATGCCTTCGTGAGCGTGGCATTGAAATCCCCCGGTGCGGCTTTCAGCGCCTGGTCCAGGAGCCAGAAGGCTTTCGGGATGTATTCGTGGTGTCTTCCCGTGACGCGGGCTTCCTGCTGAAAGAGCTGTGCGAGCTGCACGTAATTTGCCGGCGATGAGGGGTGTTTCCGGATTTCATCGGTATAATATCCCGCTGCCCTCTGGGCGTTGAGGAACTCCCCCTGGGTACCGGTGCGGTCGGACCTGGGGGAGAGCTGCGGTATGGGTGTCGGCCTGTCGCTGGTGCGCCAGAGTATGATTGCTGCCGCGGCGCATCCGGCGGCGATAAAGGCGAGCATCGTTGTTCGTGGCTTCATAGTCTCCTCGTATTGTATAAACCTGCCTCCACCCCGGAGGGGGTGGAGGCGTGAGGGCACTTCCGGCTATTTGATCAGGAGCGCTTTCTTCGTCTCG
>PMDK01000288.1:0-130 GCA_003154425.1 Ignavibacteriota bacterium | reverse complement strand
GGGTTCGGATAATTCTGCTCCAGCAGGAAGCCCTTTGGGACGCCTATCCCGAGGACCCCGGAGCCGTAGATGGATGTCACCGACCCCTGCGGAGCGTCGGCCGTCAGCTTCTTGACGTAGTCGTACCCGC
>PMDK01000167.1 GCA_003154425.1 Ignavibacteriota bacterium | reverse complement strand
GCGCGGCAAGGAGCGTGACGAAACGGATGCGGCGCGCTCCCTTCTTTTTCAGAAACGTGATCGCAGCGCTCCCGCTCCCGCCGGTGGCAAGCATGGGATCAAGAAGCAGAACAAGGCTCCCGCCAAGCGAACGGGGGAATTTCGAGTAATATTCGACGGGCCGGAGTGTCTGCTCGTTCCGGTACAGGCCGACGTGTCCGACGCGGGCCTCGGGAAGAGAATCGAGAAAACCCTCCACGAGTCCGAGTCCCGCCCTAAGAACGGGGACGATCACGATGTCGTCCGCCAGAATGTACCCGCGCGTGGTCTCGAGCGGCGTCCGGACCGAGCACGTCCTCAGCTTCAGGTCATGCGTCACCTGGAACGCCATGACGGAAGCGATCCGGCGCAGAGTCGTCCGGAAGAGGTGGTTGTTCGTCCGGCGGTCGCGCAGGACCGTCAGGTCGCGCTTGATGAGCGGATGGTCGATGATGGTAAGGTTTTTCATGGCGTTCTGAGCTTTTTTTGCATTGCGTTCGCCGCCACCAGCAGCGGGTCCCAGAGGGGCGCGAAAGGGGGACTGTAGGCAAGGTCCCATTGCTGCATCTCGCCGATCGTCACTTTCTGCTGGATCGCCACGGCAAGCGTGTTGGCGCGGAGGACCGCCCCCTCCCGTCCCGAAATGTTTGCTCCCAGGAGGCGCTGCGACTTCCTGTCGGCGATGAGGCGCACGGTGATCCGCTCGCTCCCGGGCATCGCCGCGACACGCGACCAGCCGGTGATGGTCTCGCACACGGCATCAAACCCCGCCTCCCGCGCGTCCTCCCCGCTGGCACCCACCTGCGCGACCTCAAGCCCGAAAACGCGGACTGCGATGGCGCGGATGGCGCCCCGGAAGACTGCGTTTCCCCCGGCGGCGTTCTCCCCCGCCGTCCATCCCGCTTTGCTCGCAACCGTCGCCAGGGGGATGTAGGCCTGCCTGCCGGTGACCAGGTTCTTTACCTCGCAGCAATCGCCGGCCGCGTAGATATTGTCGGCCGACGTCTGCTGCCTCTGGTCGGTAAGGATCCCTCCGGAGACACCCGTGCGTATGCCCGCCCCCCGTGCGAGGTCCGAGTTCGGCTCGACGCCGATCGCCACGACGACGATGCCGGCTTCGAATGACCCGTCCCCGGTCACCACATGCGTGACCGTTCCGCCCTTGCCGCGGACGAAGCCGGCGGTCTGGGCCATCCCCACGAACCGCACGCCGTTCCTTTCCAGCTCCTCGCGGACGCGCTCGCGGGTTTCGCGCTCAAGTGCCTTCATCGGAAGGCCCGAGTTGTGGAGCACGGTGACGTCAATGCCGAGAGACTTAAGTGCCTCGGCCATCTCCATGCCGATGTATCCCCCGCCGACGATCACCGCCGTCCGGGGATGCTCCTCACCGACGAATTTCCTGAGCGCATAGGCCTCATCCAGCGCCTTCACGCGGAACACGTTGCGCGACTCCTCCCCTTCGAGGCCCAGTCGTCTGGGGCGCGACCCGGTGGCGATAATGAGCCGGTCGAACCTCTCCTCCGAGCTCGTCCCGTCCGTCAGGTTCCGGACGCGGAGCACCCGCCTGCCGGGCTGAATTTCCTCGACGCGGTGCAGGATGCGGGCATCGACCCGGCGGGTGGTCCGGAGCTTCTCGGGAGTGAACGCCGCAAGATCTTCCGCCTTCACCTCCCCCGAAATATGGTACGGGATCTCGCACACGCCGTACGACACCGCGTCACCCTGCTCGTAGAGCACCACCTCCGCATCCGGATTCGTCCGGGCCGCCTTGCTCGCGGCGCTCGGCCCGGCCGCCAGTCCCCCGATCACGAGAATCCGCCGTCCCATGGGTTCATTTCTGCTTGAACGTGAGGATGACGGGAACGCCGCTGAATGTGAAGTGCCCTCTGATTTTGTTTTCCAGGAAGCGCCTGTAGGTATCGTCGATGAGCTTCGGCTCGTTGCAGAAAAACGCGAAGACCGGGGGCTTTGCCCTGACCTGCGTGATGAACTTGATCTTGATCTCCTTCCCCGACCTGCTCCGCGGCGGGAACGTCTTGATGTCCGCACCCAGGAGCTCGTTCACTTCGTTTGTCGCAATACGCTTGTTCTGCTCGGCGTCAACCGTCCTGACGAGGTCGATCACTTTGTAGATCCGCTGGCGCGTGAGCGAGGAGATGAAGATCACCGGAATGAAATCGTAGATCCTCAGTTTTTCCTCAAGGGCGCGTTCGTATGACCGTGCGGTGCTGTCGTCCTTCTCAATGAGATCCCATTTGTTCACCGCGATAACCACCGCGCGTCTGCGCTCCACCGCCGTCTCGATGATCCTCAGGTCCTGGTGCTCCAGTCCCTGTGTCGCATCGAGGAGAACGACAGCCACGTCGCAGCGGTCAATGCTCCTGAGCGTCCGGACCGTGCTGAAGAACTCGACGCTTTCCTTGATTTTGCTCTTCCTGCGAAGCCCCGCCGTATCCACCAGGAGAAGCTCCTCGCCGTGGAAGCGGAGTATGGCGTCAATCGGATCGCGGGTGGTGCCGGGGATCTCCGTGACGATGTGCCGGTCCTCCTGAAGCAGCGCGTTCACGAACGACGATTTCCCGACGTTCGGTTTCCCGATCACAGCAATCTTCAGCCGGGGATCGACCTGCGCGCTCCCCTCCCCGGGGATGTCGTGCGTGACGATATCNNACGGGGACCGGCTCCCCCAGCCCGAGAGAATAGAACTCCGCGGCCCCCGCTGCGACGGAGTCACCGTCAAGTTTGTTGACGACGAGGACGACTTTCTTCTGCGCGCGGCGGAGCACGCCCGCGATTTCGACATCCGCAGGGAGTTTCCCTTCCCTTCCGTCCACCACGAACAGCACCACATCGGCCTCCTCGATCGCCATCTGTGCCTGCTCTCGTATGGCCGTTTCGATGATGTCGTCAGAGGCGGGGACGAACCCCCCGGTGTCGATGAGTGTGAAGCGTTTCCCTCCCCAGTCCGTTTCTGCGTAATGCCGGTCGCGGGTCACGCCGGGCGCATCGTCCACGATGGCGTCACGGTGCCCCACGATCCGGTTGAACAGCGTGGATTTGCCCACATTGGGACGACCAACGATCGCGACAAGCCAGGTGGACATGAAGGTTGACAATGGGAGATGAAGAACCAGCAACGTAAAAAAATACGACAATCGGCTGCGAGTAGCAAGGGGAAGAAGACCGTGAGTGCGGTCGAGAAGGAGGGAAACAAGGGGGAGGAAAGCCCGGCGAATCAGGGCCTGGGAGGCAACGCGAATGTGTGGACGTTCGCGAGCGCTTCGTTCAGTTCGTCGAAGCCGGAAGATTTCGAGATATATGCGCTCGCCCCCGCCGCAGCCGCGAATGCCATGTCCTCCTGGCGGTTGGAGGAGCTGACGACGACGACGGGGATGTCCTTCAAGCCCTCGTCTTCCTTCATCATCTTCAGGATCTGCTTGCCGTCCACCCGGGGGATGTTGAAATCAAGGAGGACGAGCGACGGTCTGGGACTGAGCGACTCGTCGGAGAACTTGTTCTTCCTGTAAAGATAGTCGATCGCTTCCTGACCGTCACGCACAACGTGTATCTCCCCGGGGACATGGTTCCGTTTGAGGATGTACTTGGTCAGCTTGAGATGCTCGTGATCGTCTTCCACGAGCAATATGTCAAGTGGGTGCGTCATAGCTGACCCATCATAGTCAATTCGGCGGGAAAACACAAGGACCGGATCCGGCCCAGCATGTGGATCACAGCGGGACTGATCGTCCGTGCCGGCGCAGCCACCGCTCGGATTGCCGGAACGTGGGACAGATTTTCCCGACGAGACTCCAGAAGCGGACCGAATGATCCAGATACTTCAAATGCGCCAGTTCATGGCAGATCAGGTAATCGGCGACCTCCGTCGGGAGTATGACAAGCCGCCAGTTGAAGCTGAGCGCCCCCCTCCGCGAGCAACTCCCCCAGCGGGTCCGCTGGTTTCTCACCGTGATGCTGCTGTGACGGAATTTCCACCGTTCATTCAGCTCGTTCACTCGAACGGGGATGATCGATTCGGCCTGCTTCCTGATCCAGCGTTCAAGGAGAGGGCGGATATCTTCCGGGCTCCCGGGGGTCAGACACACGATGATCTCGGATTCTGTAAGCGTCACTGACGGCCTTCGTCTGTCTTCACGGACGATGCGGATCGTCCGTTCCGCTCCCAGGAAGAGTATGCGTGAGCCCGCTGCCACCGGCCGCTCTCCCGGCCCGGGGCCGAAACGCCTGAGGCGGTCAAATGTCCGGAAGATCCACGCGCCGTGCCGTTCCAGAACGGTCTCCGGCGCAGGCATCACGTGGTGCATCGGGACGACAACCTCCACGAGCCCGGCTTCCCGGATCCGGAGGGAAACGCGCTGCGCCCGCCCGCTCCGGCGAACCGTGTACTGGATCTCATGACCCCCGAGCCTGATCGTGCCGTTCATCGCGTTGCCATTTTCTGGATTTCTTTGTACCTATGGTGCACAAAGGACTCAGGTATCGCATGCGACTTGCCATCCATCCCGTCAACCCGGAACCCAGGCTCATCGAACGGGCCGTGGAGGTTCTTCGGGCGGGCGGCATCGTCATCTACCCCACCGACACGGTGTACGGCATCGGGTGCAGCATCGAGAGCAAGAACGCGATCGAGAAGATTCACCTCATCAAACATCAGAAAGAACAGAAGCCGTTCAGTTTCGTCTGCTCGGGGCTGACGCATGTCAGTGAATACGCCCTCGTAAGCAATATGGCGTTCCGGATGATGAAGCACCTTATCCCGGGGCCGTACACATTTATTCTCCCGGCGGCAAAAATGAAGCAGTTCCCGAAGATACTTGTGTCAAAGCGGCGGACGGTGGGCATTCGTGTGCCGGACAGCCCGATAGCGCTCGCCCTTGTCAGGGAGCTCGGTCACCCGGTCTTGAGCACCAGCGTGACGCTGGAGGATGGAACGCTTCTCAACGATCCCGACGAGATCGTCGGGCATTTCAACAACAGGGTGGAAATGATCATCGACGCCGGTCCGTTTCACTCGAGCCCATCGACGGTGATCGATCTCACCGGTGAACAACCCGAGATCATCCGTGAGGGTTCCGGCAACCTTCCCTCACTTTTCTGAGGGAGTCTCACCTGGTGGGGTTGTGGCAGGGACCGGACTGGCGCAGACCTCATCGTAGACTTGATCGTAGACCCGATCGTACAATAGACAATTGTGTGCAAAAGCACAAACTATGCAGCGGCGACGGTCAGGGTTTCACGATATCAAGTTCCCGCACGGCTGTCAGTGTCTCGACCCGCTTCCGGTCGGTCACACGGACAATGAGGTTGTACTGACCAGGGTCCACTGAGCGGACGTCGATCTGGCAGAACTCGGCCGCCATTTCATCCTTCCCGGTTTCCTCCCTTTTGTAAACCACGGTTCCTTTCCCCGCATCCTCCGCGCCGCGCGAAATGCAATTTACCTCGGAAATCGAGGCGGGATCGCCCAGACGGTTCCCAGAATTCCCGGCTTCGTTCTTGTTGAATCAGGGGGATGCATTTTCTGCACAGTACCCGGCGGGACATTCGGCTGATAGTACACGGTGAGGACTCTGCCGGTATCAAGTTCGACGGAAGCGGGGTACCCGAGGTCACCGTTGGGGGCATCGTCCCGCAACACAATCTCGCTTCTCAGTTCCCACGTGATTCCATCATCGCTGATGCATGCCCTCTGGCCGAAGGGGGGTCTCCGGTATCCGTATGAGCACAGGATGCGGCCGTCGGAGAGCTGGAGCAGATGCGGAGGGAATCCCCATAGAGGCGTACGGAATGGCTTCAGCCACGTTTCGCCGTTGTCGTCAGAGTAGGTTTCCCACAGCACGCACCGGGGGCTCGTGTCGTCATAGTGCAGGGCGGTTGCCCGCATCATCATGATAACCCGTCCCGATGCCATCTGCAGGATATGGGGCTCGCCGAGAACAACGCTATCGGCCCCAGGCGATTCGACGAATGCGATGCGGGAGAAATTCATCTCCGGCGTCACGGCGCTATACACGCCTATGCGCGGGGAGTCCCGGCGGTATGACGCGACAAGCACCTTCCCGTTGAGCAGTTGAACGCCGCCGTGAACGGCATCGCACCCCCTGACCGGTTTTGACCAGGTCCGTCCATTGTCGTCCGAAACAATTGACCACGCCCCCTCGCACTTGGCCTGCGCCCTGTACCCGGGAGCGTCGACAAAAGCGGACCAGCGTTCAAGTGTCGATTGCTCATACGAGAGGTCAGCCAGGGCACCGTAGCCTGCGCGGGTGTGGAACGTGGACCAGAGATGAGCGACGATCACGCCCCCCTTGAGAATGGTCATCCCCGATTCACGATCGTCAATCGGCGTATCGTAGATCACGCAAGGGGGTTCCCACGACTCACCATCGTCGGTCGATCGCGCACAGAGAATCGCTCCATCCGGACCCAGGTGTTCTTCGGTTCTTGTGAACATCACCAGCAGGTCCCCGTTCGCTGTCCGAACGACGGAAGGCCACGCACAATACTGCCCGGGTATTTCCGCGATCACGCAGTGGCGGAGAATTCTGGCCTTTGCCCCTGGGTTCTCCCGCGCCGATGAGATGATTCCCAAGAGAAACAGAGCGCAACACGCCGTGATAACAGATCGACGCTTGAGCATTCATTTCCTTATCGCAAGACTACGAGTTTCTTCGTCCCCACATATTCCCCGGCCCTGATGCGATAGAAGTAGACCCCGCTCGCGAGACCGCTTGCATCGAAGCGCTTGTCATGATAGCCTGCCTCCTGGCTCTCATTGACCAGTGTGGCAACTTTCTGACCGAGCGTATTAAAGACAGAAAGTGTGACGAGTGACCTGCCTGGCAGACCGTAGCGGATGGTGGTGGAGGGGTTGAAGGGATTGGGGAAATTCTGATCAAGCGCGAATGACTCAGGAACCGTTTTCACATTCCCGAGACCAAGCGTGACGATCGGGGACGTGGCGTATCCCAGTTGCCAGTGCCCTGTCAGGCTTGAAAGGGCCGAATACCACATATGGAATGTACCATTGCGGTAAAGCACAGACACATTGCCGAGTGTGACGCCTTCCCAGCCGGTTCCAGTTGTCAGGACCGGAGCGGCCCCGTATCTCAGCCAGTGGATGCCATCCTGAGAAGTCGCCAGTCCGATGCTGAAATTTACAGCTCCGAGAACCGGAGCGCCCCCGTAGAACATGTAGAACGTATTCCCCGCTTTCACTACGCAGGGGCCGGACACGTAACCTGAATCCCACCCCGTTGTCGACGCAGCAAAGACTGGATTTCTGGACACCTCGGTCCAGTGAATTCCATCACTCGATTTCGCGAGCCCGATGCCGCCATGCGCGCCGTCTCCCCCGGCGAACCACATGGAATACGTGGTATCGTCATAATAAACTGAGCAAAAGGCCTGGGAAAGGGAATCCCATTTGGCTGCAGAGTCAGGATGCAGGATCGGAGTGTTCGAGTATCGTTGCCACGACTTGCCGTCAGACGAAGTTGCGAGCCCGATGGCGTACGAATTCAGGTTTTGTCCGGTGTAATACATCTTGTACCCCTGGCTGTCACGAATCACTCTCGGAGCGCGCACTGAATTGTCAAATCCATTCGTGGCGACTCTGTACGCCGGATTCTTCATGCTGGCATACCAATCCTGTCCATCAGGGGAGATCGCTCGTGAAATCACGAAGCTCGTCCCAAACCCCTCGGCGAGTGAAGTGAACCACATGCGATACACCTGCGCGGTGGTGTCGTACAACACGGATCCCTCGAAGGCGTATTTGTAGCTGCTCGGATCGTCGATTAGCCCGCTCCATTCGGGGAGGACGGGATTCGCGCCGGATTTCTGCCAGACAACCTGGGCCTGGGTTCCTGAGCTCGCAAGCACAATGGCACACATCACAGTAAGTACATTCCACATTCGATTCATTACGGACTCCTTTTTTGTTCCGACAAAACATCCAGCAATAACGTATCCCTCAATCCGAAGGCAGAACCCCAAAAAAAGTCGGCCGCCATACAAAACCAGCGCCGACCCTATAATGATGTAACCTATCGCCTTTGACCTCAACTATCAAGGACAGCCGTCACATTCCTGACGGAATCGACGACAATACCATCAATCTCTCCTGTTTTTCGCCAGTCAGTGCCCGGACTCTTGCGCAGGGAACCGGATACAAAGAGAGTTTACACTTCCGGCGCGATGAATATCCGCACATCGCCGAACTCCATCGTGACCCGGTGGATCGACGAGGGCGCCCCTCCTTCCACGGGACGCATCGCACGTGGAAACGTCAGTGTGCGTTCACCNNCCGAACTCCATCGTGACCCGGTGGACCAGCGACGGAGCCCCGCCTTCCGCGGGTCGCATCGCATGCGGGAACGTGAGAGTCCGCTGGCCGGCGGCGGTGGCGATAACGGTTACGGCGTCGCGCGTCGCATAGACAATGTCGGGTCGATCGCTCCAGAGCGCCACACCCGCATCACGGGCGATACCGCGGAGGACATCTACAGTGAGCGGTCCCGCACCGACGTAGATCGAAGTCCATCCCTTCCGGCCTTTCCGGACAAACGCCGGACGCCCGTTGTCGGTCCATCTCCCGAGAACCTGCACGTCCGCATCGAGCACGGCGAACCGGGGCTTCT
>PMDK01000293.1:162-17715 GCA_003154425.1 Ignavibacteriota bacterium | reverse complement strand
TCGATCTATGCGGCGTATGAGCGGGAGCTTGTCGCGCTGGATGCGGAGGACCTGGAGGGGATCTACAGGGTCCTCTCCCTTGTCATGGGCCAGCAGGAATTCGTGCATGCCTTCCGCCGGCTCTTCCCGGGGGTCGAGACACTTTCGCTTGCCGGATTCGACGAGTTCTCCGTCCCCGAGGTCAGGATCATCCGCAGGATCTGCGCAATGCCGGGACTCTCGGTCACGATGATGTTTGACTACCTCAAGGGAAACCCCGGGCTGTTCGGCCATCTCGAGGAGAATTACAGGCTCTTTACCGAGCTCGGATTCCGCGAGGCCCGCGGCGAGAAGGAAGCGTCGTCCGCGGCGTTCTTTTTCGGGTTTGCGACGCGGCCGCCCGCTGCCCGGCGGGCGGCAGGGCATATCGCGCGGGAGCTTTTCTCGCCCGGGGGTCCCCGGTCGAGAACAGACCTGCGCGCCAGCGTGACGGTCATGGCGGCCAGGAGCCGCGAGCACGAGGTGGAATGCGTCTGCAAGCTTGTCAAAAGACTTGTGGCGGAGCGCCCCTCGAGGGACCTGAGCGCGATATGCATCGCGCTCCACAACCCGGGCAAATACACAGACATCATGCGGGAGCAGTTTGCAGAGTACGAGATTCCGGTGAACATCACGGACAGGTACGAGCTTGCACGTTCCCCCCTGACGGTGGCACTTCTCGGGCTCCTCCGTCTTCCGCTGCACGGCTTCCGGCGGCAGGACGTTTTGCGGATCGCGGGATCCCCGTATATCACGGTGCCGGGCGGCGGCACCCCCTTCGACGCGGGAAACCTCTCCGCCGTCGCGCTGCAGGTTCGGGCGACTGCGGGCCTGAGCGCCTGGCTCGGGAGAATCGAACGGGCGCTGGAAGAGGCGGATCGCCTTCTCGCGGCGGCCGGGGACGAAGGGGATAGACGCCGCGCCTCCGGGAACGTTCAAACCCTCCGGAAGGCGAAAACCGACCTGGAGTCGCTTGGCCGCGCTCTCACCCCTTTCGACACTGAGATGACCGCGGGGGAGTTCGAGGGTGAGCTGCTTTCCCTCATCGGGCGGATGTCCGTCCTTTCCAACCTGATTGACCCGGGATTGCGCGGGGTCCCGGAGCTTATGGAGAAAGATGTTCGCGCATTCAATGCTTTCTGCGACACGCTCCATGCTGTCGCGATGCTGGCGGCGATGCAGGATGGCCCGGACGTTCGCCAGGGTCTTCGCGTGCATTTCGACAGACTCAAGACAGCGCTGGGCCAGGAGCGGTACAACGTCCGTGAGCGGTTCGGACGGGGCGTTCTCGTAACGTCGATCGAGGAGACGCGAGAGCTCCCGGTCGAGGTGATGATCGTCGCGGGACTCGTTGACGGCGAATTCCCTTCCGTCTATCAGCCCGAGATCTTCCTGAGTGCACGGCGGCGCCAGGAGCGCGAGCGCCGCCATGTCTGGGAGAACAGGTACCTGTTTTACCAGGCAGCGACAAACTGGACAGAACACCTCTACCTGACATACCCGCTGCGGGACGGGGAAAACGAGCTGGTCCGGTCGTCGTTTGTCGACGCATTCCTCGAATCGTCCGATGCGACCCTTTGGGAGGATCCGGAAGAGATCCCCTTTGCGGGGGATATAGGCTCCCGCCAGGAGTACCTGCGACTGCTCAGTTCCGGGGATGGGGATGCACTGTCCGGGCAGCCTCTCCTTCCCGGCATGGAGGAGGCGTGGGCCCGGGTCAGGACTTCGAGGGATGTGGAGCGGAACAGGCGGATCGGCCAGGGGAGCGAAGAATACGGGGGGGTCATTGCCGGTTCAGCGGGGGAAGAAGCACGCCGGCATCTTGAGGAGTTCCGAGACCGTGTCTTCTCGGTCAGCCAGCTCGAGACATATGCCGGCTGCCCGTTCCGGTTCTTCGCGCGTTTCCTGCTCCGGCTGCGTGAACGGGAGGAATTCGAGGAAGGGATGACGCCGATAGAAAAGGGGGCGCTGCTTCATGATTCTCTCTACGAATTCTTCTCGGGACGGCGGGAACGAAACGCCCCTCTCCTGAAAGGGGCTTCCGAGGAGGATTTCGAGCAGGCGGTGAAAGAACTGGCGGCAATAGCGGCCGTGAAAATGGAATCTCTTGACATCCCCGATCTGTTCTGGGATATTGAGAGGGAACTTCTGCTGGGAAGGGACGATTCGGGAGAAGGGCTCATCCGTCGTTTCCTGGAAAACGAGAGGGGACGGGATGACGCGATGGGGCCGGCATATTTCGAAGTCAGTTTCGGCGGGACGCCGGGAACTCCCGGGACGAGCGACCGCATTCTCTCCCGGCAGGAGCCGGTTGCTCTCGGGGGGGCCCGCCTGCGGGGGAGGATCGACCGGGTCGACACAGGGGACGGGTTCTTCGCCGTCATAGACTACAAAACCGGACGGGACGTCCCCGGTCTGAGTGAAATCCGGGAAGGGTTGAGCCTTCAGCTCCCGGCGTACATTGCTGCAGCAGGAGAGCTTCTCAGTGGGATTGGGAGGCGCGATCTCGCACCGGCGGGAGGACTCTACTACCGGCTGCGGGATGAGGTGGAGCTGAAACCGGGCCTGGTGGCGGACAGTTTCCGCGGCAGGGCATTCCCTGCCCGATCGCGCTCCCGGCAGGTCGTCCGGGATGAAACGGAGATCCGCGAAATCATCGGGGAGACTGCGCGCTGTATCGGGGGCATACTGGAGGGGATCACCGGAGGTCGATTCCCGCTCACCCGTCCGGAACTCGTCCCGAAACTGTGCGGGCATTGCGGCTTTCGCACTGTATGCCGTATCCAGTCGCTGAAACACGTCACACCTGAATCGCCGGAGGAAGGATGACTCACGCGGAACAACATGCGTTGATCGTCGAATTGAAGGATTATGCGAGAAAGATGAAGAGGTACGACCAGGAGGAATTCGAGATGTTCGTGAAGCGCGACACCGACGACGAAGACCTGGACACCCTGTCGCAGAAAAAGCTCATCCGGCTGCGCGAACAGTACATCGGACCGATGGAGGAAGGTACATGAGAGCTGCCGCTGCGTTTTCGATGATGCCTCCGATATTCGGCACCTGAATTCATTCTCTCGGTGTTCCATGCTCCGGACGAATTCAGATGAGCGCTTTGATCCGTCCGCCGTCATCTCGGCCTATCAACGCGGCTTCTTCCCGATGGCCGAGTCCCGTACGGGTCCGATCTCCTGGTACTCTCCCGACCCCAGGGCGGTCATTCCGCTTGAGCACTTCAATATCCCGAGGAGTCTCCGCCGCGCGATGAAACGCTCGGCGCACACGACGACGGTGGACCGGGCGTTCGATCAGGTCATCGCGGAGTGCGCAGAAAGGAGGTTTCCCACCGGGACCTGGATTTCGGATGACATCATACGCGTGTACACGGAACTCCACCTGATGGGAGTTGCGCATTCCGTGGAAACCTGGCTGGAGGGGAGACTGGTGGGAGGGCTGTACGGCGTGGCGCTCGGCGGCGCTTTTTTCGGAGAATCGATGTTCAGCCGGGTCCCGAACGGCTCCAAATTTGCACTCGTCTCACTCGTCGACAGGCTTAATGCCAGGGGCTACCGCTTGCTCGATACGCAGATCATGAACGAGCATATACGGCAGTTTGGCGCCGTTGAGATCCCCCGCGATCGGTACCTCCTTATCCTCTCTCGGGCAGTGTCCGTTGCGGTTCGTTTCGCGGAATGAAACTAACTCATTGAAAGTCAATGTGTTACCGTGGGGGGATGAGACGCTTTGTGACGGCGGCGGTGAGATGGGACACAATTCGGAATGTGGTTTATGCTTAATTAGTTTGACTTCGTCCTTTACATAATGGTCCGGTCTTTTCCCACCACGGGCGGCGCCCAATCGGCCAATCGTACGCCGCCGTAACCTCAAGGAGAACAATGGTCATGCTATCCTCACGCGGGGGCCAGAAATTCGGTCGTGTCACAGTCACGCTCTTTCCGACGTCGGATGACCGGAGCTTCCGAAGCGTCCCATCGACATTCAGCGCAACCTACTCCTCGTATCGTTGGCGGAGGGCTCAGTCTATGAGCTACATGATAGTGCCGAAGCGGGTCACAGGTGCGAGAATCGAGCTCGATGTGTTCGTGGACTCCGCAAAGAAGGGGAGAGCGCAGGTGAAGGATGTTCAAAAAGTTGTCCAGGATTTTGTCAAATCGAAGATCGCATCGGAATGGAAGGGTCTGAGGCTCGGGGGGATCGGACGGCTCGGCTCGGCAGTGCCTCCGCAGAAGGTCCTCGTCCGGGGGTCGATCGAAGACATTCTCGGGGTCGCCTTGGACAGGTAACGGCCCGGGTCCACTTCTATGCTCGTCACGCCGCTCTTTGGCATGAGAGGTCTCTTGTTTTCCCGCCGGGAATTTCGTTTCTTGAAGAATGATACCGACCGTTGTTTCCAGCACCGCACTCTCCGGTCTGTCCCCGGCAAAACAGGGGAAGGTCCGCGACGTCTATGACCTGGGGGAGAATCTTCTCATCGTCGCGACAGACCGTCTTTCGGCGTTTGATGTCATCCTCCCGGACGGCATACCGAACAAGGGGAAGGTGCTGACGCAGATCTCCGCATTCTGGTTCAGGAAACTCGCGGGCCTCGTTGACAATCACCTGTTAAGCACGGACATCAGCGACTTCCCGGAACCGTTCCGATCCCATCCCGGAGTGTTTGCAGGGAGGAGCATGGTCGTCCGCAAGGCGCGGACGCTTCCCGTGGAATGCATCGCCCGCGGGTATCTCTCCGGGAGCGGATGGACCGAATACAAGCGCTCCGGCGAGATCTGCGGAATCAAGCTTCCCGCCGGCTTGAGAGAATCCGACAGGCTTCCTGCGCCGGTCTTCACCCCCACGACAAAGGCTGAGATCGGAACGCACGACGAGAACATGACATTTGGAGAGGTCGTCGGGCTCCTGGGAGAGGAAACCGCCCGCCGGCTCAGGGAGCTCACGCTCTTGCTCTACACGAGCGGTGCGGATTTCGCAGCCTCCAGGGGGATTATCATTGCCGACACGAAGTTCGAATTCGGTGTCGACGAACGGGGGGCCCTCATCTGGATTGATGAGGCGCTGACCCCGGATTCGTCCCGCTTCTGGCCCATGGACCTCTACAGCCCGGGAGGCGCGCAGCCGAGCTTCGACAAACAATACGTCCGCGATTTTCTGCTCTCGATCCGGTGGGACAAAAAGCCGCCGGGACCGCGCCTCCCCGATGAGGTCATTCGCACGACCGCGCAAAAGTACGAAGATGCCCTCCTGCGCCTTGCAGGGAAAACGGTGGAATAGCCGAAGAGCGTTCCCCGCGGTTTGAGAACGCGGAGCCGATCCGCCGATCAGTCCGGGATGTGAACAGCCGCCCCCCCCTCATGAGATTTACTCCCCATCAGGAACGTGCCCTCGATCTTGACAGGCACCTCGCCGTGACCGCGAACGCCGGGTCGGGCAAGACGCAGGTCCTCGTGGAGAGATACGTGCGTGTTCTGATGCAGGGGGTCCCGGTCGGAGAGGTTGTGGCACTCACGTACACGGACAAGGCTGCGAGCGCGCTGCGGCGGAAAATCGCCGACCGGGTATCCGCGGCACTTCTGGCGGCGGCCGACGGGGCGGAAGCCGCGCGCCTCGGGTCGATCCGCGACGCGCTCCCTTCGGCGTTCATCGGCACGATCCACGCGTTCTGCGCGCGTGTGCTCCGCGAATACCCGGTGGAAGCCGGAGTCGACGCGGCGTTCACGATGCTCGAGAGGCTCGACGGCGAGCTGATGCTGCGCGAGTGCATGGCCGGGGTCCTGAGTGACGTCATGCGGGGGGGGAATGCTCTTGTCCCCGCCGGCCGGTTCATGGATCTCCTCCGTTCGCGCGGAAGGGGCCGTGTGCTCCGCATCCTCGGGAGGCTCGTGGAGAAGCCCGATCTTCTGGAAACCCTCGCCGGAGGGGGGGGGATCTACGCGCAGTCCGACGAGACGATACTTGCATCGTGGGAAAGAGCCGTCCGGGAGTCGATCGAAGCGGACCTCAATTCCCCCCGTCTGCTCTCGGACCTGGAAGAAATCGCCGGTGCCTCGAAGTCGAAACGCCGCGGGGAAGCGCTTGAAGCCCTCTCGCGCCTGCGCCCGGGGAGCGATTTCCCGCTGCGCGCCCGTGCGTTCGTCTCCCTCGTTTCGATGATGTTCACCGGGTCCGGGGGGATTCAAAAAAGGTTCCTCGGGGATTCGGAAGAGGCCGGACGACTCGTCAGGATTGCGGAGCGGATCGCACAGAGCCGACGACTCCTTGATCCGCTCATCGAGTCGGTCCTGTCCGGCTCACTGACACCGCTTCACACTGCTCTGCTCGCGGATACGCGAGTCCTCCTTCGGCTCGCTCTGGCGGTGGTCGGGAGTTACTCCCGCCGCAAGGAGGAGGAGGCGCGCCTCGATTTCGAGGACCTCCAGCTGAAAATGCGCCTCCTGCTGGGGAACGGGGCGGTCCGCGCGGAGCTCTCCGGACGATTCCGCTTCGTGATGGTGGACGAATACCAGGACACCAACCTGCTCCAGCTCGGGATACTCCTTCCGCTGCTCGAGGATCTCTCTTCCGGCAATCTGATCATCGTCGGGGATCCGAAGCAGTCGATTTACCGCTTCAGGGACGCAGACGTGGGAGTATTCGAACGATCGCGCGGCGCGATTGCGACGGCGGCCGGAGACGCCTCTCTCATTTCCCTGGGAGAGAGCTTTCGTCCCCTGCGCGATATCGTCGCCTTCGTCAATCTCCTCTTCGGCGGCCTCATGCACGACGTGGAGGGGATACCCTACGATCCGCTCGTGCGTGCCCGCATGAATGACGACCCCGGGGGGGTCGAGTTCCTCTTGCCCCTCAAATCCGGGGAGGGAGGATCCTCGCAGGAAGATCTCGTGGCGAGGCGCATACTGGATCTCGCCGGCGGGGGCCCGGTCGTATACACGCATGACGAACGTCCGCGTCCGCTCTCATTCCGGGACATCGCGCTCCTGCTCAGGAGCAGGAACGGGCTGGAGGAGTTCGAGCAGGCGTTCATCCGCAACGGGGTCCCGTACGTCGTCAGCGGGGGGGTGGGGTATTTCCAGACCCAGGATGTGTACGACATGTACAACTATCTCCGCTTCCTCCTTAATACCTCGGATGACGTTGCGCTGGCCGGCATCCTGCGTGCCCCCTTCTTCACTGTCTCGGACGCCGCGCTTTTCGATCTGGCACGTTCGCGCGGCGGAAGAACCCTCTGGGAAGCGCTTGCAGGTGGGGCTGCGCGGGAGGTCCCGTCCCTCGCCCGCGCGGCGGAGGTACTCGCGGGAGACCTGGTGCTCGGCACCCGGCTCCCGGCGGCGGAGCTCATCGCGCGTATCATACGGAGGACCGGGTTCACGGCGGCCCTGGCCGGGACGGTGAGGGGGGGACAGGCCGAGGCGAATCTCGGGAAGCTCCTGCAGATGGCCCGCTCGTACGAATCACAGGGGTTCACGTCGCTGTATGACTTCGTCGCAAGGCTCGAGCAGCTGATAGAGCAGGAGGAAAAAGAGGGACAGGCAGCTATCGAGTCCCAGACGGACGCCGTCCGCATCATGACGATCCACGCGGCGAAGGGGCTGGAATTCCCCGTTGTCATTGTCCCCGATCTGCAGAGGCAGTTCCAGTTCGACGACGAACCCTTTCTCGATGCCGCCCTCGGCATCGGGTTGCTCGCAGGGAGTGAATCCGTCTCCGCACCCCTTTCGGAGTACCTGAAAGCGCAGGCCAGGCGCAAAGCGGTGGAGGAAGAGCAGAGGATTCTCTATGTTGCATGCACGCGGGCGCGCGACCGCCTGCTGTTGTCAGCGGACACGCGTGCGGCGGCGCGCCCTGATACATGGCTGGGATGGCTCGCGCGATGTTGTGAGGACCGCGGTCAGCCGCTCGGGCCCGACCCCCTCAGGTTCGACGTCGTCACGTCCCGCTATGACGGGACCGGGACGACCGACGAGGCTCACACGCTGATCATCCCGGTTACTCAGTCGCTCCCGAAGCGTCCGGGAGGTGCGGCGCAGCCCGCAAAGGAGCGTCCCGACGTCCGCATCGACATCGCTCCCGTCCCCTCCCGGTCGAAGGGAGAGATATTCTCCGCGAGCAGGATCCGCACGTACGACGAGTGCCCTGCGAAGTATTTCTTCCGTTACGTCCTCGGCGTCCCTTCCGGTGGGGGGCCGTTCGTACCCGGGACGGGGGAAGAATTCAGCGACGGCGACTATCCGGCCGAACTTCGCGGTCGCGTGTTCCATTCGGTGATGGAGAACGCCGATGAGCTCGTGCGCGGGGGAGCATCCGTCGAGACTGCGGTTCGTGCAGCCCTCGCGCGGGAAGCGCCGTTTACGGCCGCCGGGTATCCGTCACTCGTCGGGGATGTCGCATCGCTGGTGCACGGGGTCCTGGACTCCCCCTCGTGGAAGGAAATCTCCGCGGGGACGGACGTACGGACCGAATTCTCGGTTTCCGCCTCGATGGCCGGGGACTTCATCACCGGGACGATCGACCGGCTGTACAGGACGCCGGAGGGGCTCTGGACCGTCCTCGATTACAAGACCGACAGCATCGGTGCCGGGGGTCTGGTGCAACGAGCCGGGGGATACTGGGCCCAGCTGGATTTCTATGCCCTCATGGTGCGCAGGCTCTGCGATGCTTCGTCCGTCCGGATCCGGTTGCTCTTCGCGCACCATCCGGATGTCCTGCTCCAGAAGGTTCTCGATCCCCGTGATCTCATGCTCCGGGAGGAAAATGTAGCCCGGATCATCGCCCGGATAAAGGCCGGCGACTTCCCTCCATCGCATCCTCCCTGCAATGGTTGTCCGGCGTACCCCCATCGATGTGTCCCTGCGTGAATCAGGATATGTGCGTCGGGCTCACACAGTAATTGAGGTGAGCTCTGTAAGCCCTTCGGAAATTTACGCTTGCATTTTGCTTGTGATTTAAGTAATTACGTCAATCTGTCCCGCTTCCCGAGAGATTCCGGAGCTTCGATGACACAGCAATTCCGTTACGAAAGCGTGCTGGAGAGCATCAGCGGAGGCTTTTTCGCACTCGACAGCGCCTTTCGCATAACTTACTGGAACCGGGCTGCCGAGGCGGGGACGGGGATGACGAAAGAAGAAGTCCTGGGGAAGCAGGTCTTTGAAGTGTTCCCCAACGCGGAGGGGGCTGAACTGGGTGAGAAGTACCGCCTCGCGATGTCGACAAAGACATTTCAGAGCATTGAGACCTCTTACAAGGACGACCGTTTCGAAGCCTGGTACGACGTCAGGATCTACCCCGCCGAGGACGGCCTGTCGGTCCTCTTCCAGGACATCACCGGCAAAATGAACGATATCCGCCGCAAGGAGATTCTCGTCGACATCTCGCGGGTGATCAATACGTCGCAGCACCTTGACGAGCTCTGTGTCCATGCGGCCGAAAAAATCGCCCTTCTCTTTGAAATCCCTTCGCACCTCGTCTGCGTCTATCTGTATGACCCCCGGGGGAACGAGATCCGTCTCGTTGCCCCGGCGCTGATGGAGATCGATTTTCCCCCGGATGTTGTGCACCAGCAGGTGCGCTCTGACGGCGCCCACCCCTCGGCGCGCGTCGCGAACTCGCGTCAGGTGGTGGTGACGGACGACCTGACGATCGGGACGCTCGGACCCCATTTCCCCGGCCTGATCGCAGAGAGAAAACTCAAGACTCTCATCGTGTTCCCTCTCACCGTCCAGGGGGAGGTGCAGGGAGTCCTTGAAGTCTTCTCGATCAAACAGCCGTCGTTCATCACCGAAGAAATGGACACTCTTCAGGTGGTCGCGAACGATCTTGCGGGAGGGATGAGCCGGAAGAGGCTGATGGACGAGCTCCGGATGAAGAACCTCGAGCTCGAGGGCCAGACACAGAAGACCCTCGAAGCGAGCGACACGCTGAAGAAGTTTCTTGCGACGTTCAGCCACGAGCTCCGTTCCCCTCTGAATTCCATCATAGGGTTCTCGGACCTCCTGACGACACAGCTTGAAGACCTTCCCCCGGGGACGGTCCGTGATTTCATGAAGAACATCAGTACGAGCGGAAGGCATCTGCAGCAGATCATCAACGACATACTGGACCTTTCGAAGATCGAGGCGGGGAAGATGGATCTGCATGTGGCCAGTTACCCCGTGTCGTATTTCGAAGAAAGCGTCATGAGGGTGCTGGCAGCCGCCCTGGCGGAGAAGAAAATCACATTGGAGTTCCGGTTTCCTCCGGACATCGAGGAGCTTGTCGTGGATCAGACCCGCTTCAAGCAGATTCTCATCAACCTCGTCTCCAATGCCGTGAAGTTCAGTCACCCGGAAGGGACGGTCTCGGTAGGCTTCCAGCGCGTGGACAACGACCTGCAGTTCTCGGTCGTGGACTCCGGCATCGGCATCCGGCCGGAGGATGTGGCGGGCCTGTTCAAGCCGTTCAGGCAGGCGCCGGGCGGGAGGGACATGAACAGGGAAGGAATAGGGCTCGGACTCGCGATTACGANNGCGGAGAAGCCGCTGGCGCTTGTCATCGAAGACGCCCCTCAGGCGGGCGAGCTGCTCAGGATGTATATCGAGTCGGCAGGGTACCGGGTGGAGATCGCCCGCAACGGGTCAGACGCCGTGGAGATGGCAAAACGCCTCCGCCCGAATGTCATCACGCTGGATCTGCTTCTCCCCGTAAAGGACGGCTGGCAGGTCCTGAAGGAGCTGAAGCGCCATCCCCTCTGCAAACACATACCTGTCATCATCGTTTCGATCATCGATGAGAAGAGCCTGGGGTTCAGCCTCGGGGCGGTCGACTATTTTGTCAAGCCGGTCAACCGCGACGACCTGATCGGGGCGCTCGATCGCGTCCACATTCTCCCGCGGAGCGCAAAGCAAAAACCTTCCGTCCTCATCATCGATGACGACAGGGCGGCCACCGATCTGATCCAGGTGATATTGGAGAGTGAAGGGTACCGGGTGTTCGCGGCGTTCCTGGGGAGCGAGGGGGTGGAGCTGGCAGCCCGCGAAAGGCCCGACCTGATCATACTCGACCTCATCATGCCGGAGATGTCCGGATTCACTGTCGCCTGCCAGCTGAAGCAGATTCCCGCGACGCGTGAGATCCCGATCATCATACTCACGTCGATGGAGATCAACGATGAGACGCTCGAACAGCTCGGTTCCTCCGTCTCGGCCCTGATGAGCAAGTCGGCGTTCACAAAGAGAGACCTCCTGAGGGAGATAGGGAACATCGAAAGCGCCCGCCTGCACTGAGGGCCAATCGCCATGAACCTCGCACGCCGCACCGGCCTCATCATTCTCGCCGCCCTGTCTCTCACCGGGTGCGGCAGGGAAAAGAAGCTCACCTCCGCATCCGCCGATGCCGTCCGTGCGTACCGGGAAGGGGTCGCGCAATGGGAGAAGTTCTACTACCCGGAGGCGAAACGCTCGTTCGAAGCCGCCCTCAGGTACGATTCCACGTTCGCGCTGGCATGGTGCCGCCTGGCGATGGTCGATGCGGCGAGCGGCGGCGCAGGGAACGCCTCGGGGGCGATGAAAGAGGCTGTGCGGCTCTCAGCGGGGACCACGCAGCGCGAACGGCTCTTCATCGCCATGTGGCACTACCGTCTGGAGTTCGACAACGACCGCGCTGCATCGGCGGCCGATTCGCTGATACGGCTCTACCCGGACGAGAAAGAGGCCTACCTCTTCCGCGGCGCACTGTATGAAGAGCTGGACAAGAACTACGACGCCGCGCTCGGCTGCTATGGGAAGGCGGTCGGTGCAGACTCCCTTTACGCTCAGGCGGTGATGTCTCTCGGATATGCCTACTCCACGCTCGGCAACCAGCAAAAGGCCGTGGAGTGGATGCAGCGGTACATCCGGCTGGCCCCGGACGCGGCCGATCCGAGGGCGAGCTACGCCGATCTCCTCGTCAGGGCGGGGAGGTACGACGAGGCGCTCGAGCAGTACCGGAAGGCCCTCGAGCTCAAGCCGGACTACTGGTATGCCGTGCGCGAGATCGGGACGGTGTACAGCATTCTGGGACGCCTGAAGGAGGCGGACGTACAGTTTCACAGTAGTCTGGCGCTCCTTCCGCCGGGGCCGGAAATTGAGGCCGCTCATATGGTTGCCGACGCGTCACTGGACGTCAAGAGGGGAAAGTACAGGGAAGCCTCCGCCGGTTACAGGCGTGCGCTCGGCATAGACAGCGTCAACTACGCAGCGGCCGAAGGACTCGTCCGCACGCTCGGGAAGCTCGGTGACTTCGACGGCGCAGGCGAAGTACTCCGCCGGATCTCCCTGGTGCTCGCGCAGCGCCATCTGACAAATTCCACTGCCATGCTCTCGTATCATCTCACGCACGCGGGTCTGCTCACGGACGGGGGCGACTACGCGGGCGCGCTCGGGGAATGTGACAGTGCCGCTGGGTACTCGTTCCCTCTCACGCGCGCTGCGGTCGAACGCCAGCGGGCGCAGACCCACCTCGCCGCAGGTGCGCTTGAAGATGCCCTTGATGACTGCGGGCGTGCCCTCGAAGTCAACCCCAACTCCCCCGTCGTGCTTCTGACGCTCGTGAGGATCTACCACCGGAACGGAGACACACGCATGACCGGCGAGATCGGCCTCCGGCTCCAATCGCTCTGGGCGGGCGCGGACTCCGATTTCGAAGACCGGAACGAGCTTTTCCGCCTCCTGGGGAGGAGGCCGCATGACGGTCATCCTCTCTGATGGGATTCAACTGCGGCATCGTCGGCCTCCCGAACGTGGGGAAATCGACCATCTTCAACGCGATAACCTCCGGGAGAGCCGATGCCTCCAATTATCCCTTCTGCACAATAAACCCCAATATCGGTATCGTACCGATCCCTGATTCCCGCCTCGACAGGCTCGCCGAGATCTACAGGCCGGCGAAGCGGGTCCCTTCGGTGATCGAATTCGTGGACATCGCCGGACTGGTCAGGGGCGCGAGCGGGGGGGAAGGTCTGGGAAATCAGTTTCTTTCCCACATCAGGGATGTGGACGCACTTGCGCACGTTGTCCGTTGCTTCGACGATCCGAACATCGTTCATGTCGACGGCAGCATAGATCCGCGCCGCGATATCGAGGTTGTCGAGGCGGAATTGATATTCAAGGATCTCGACACTGTTGAGAGAAAACTCTCCGAAGCCCGGAGCCGCGCGAAATCAGGGGACAAAAAATCCAGGCTGGAGGCGGAGTTCTTCGCGCGCCTGCGTGACCATCTGACGGGAGGCCGGCTGGTTCGCTATTTTTCAGTCGGCTCCCCTGACGAGGTGCTCTGGCTGCGGGATTGCCACCTCCTCACNNAACAAGCCGGTGATGTACGTCTGTAACGTTCACGAACGCGATGCGGCATCCGGAAACGCCTATGTCCGGGTTGTCCGGGAGATCGCGGCGAAGGAGGGGGCCAGGGTTGTGAGCATCAGTGCCGCCGTTGAGGCGGAGGTCGCAGAACTGGGGGAGGGGGAGAGGGAGGCATTCCTCGAAGGATTGGGGCTGAAGGAATCCGGACTCACCAGGGTTGTCCACGAAGGGTACGCTCTTTTGAACCTGCTGACCTTCTATACGGCCGGACCGAAAGAGGTGCATGCATGGACAGTCCCCCGCGGAACCTCAGCACCTGTGGCAGCCGGCGTGATTCACTCGGATTTCCAAAAAGGCTTCATTCGGGCCGAAATCATCAATTCCGACGATCTCCTCAGGCTCCGTTCCGAAGCCGCGGCCAGGGACGCGGGACTCCTGGCCATCGAGGGGAAGGATTATCTCATGCGGGAAGGGGATATCGCGCATTTCCGGTTCAACGTCTGAGCTGGATGGTCTCCCCCCATATTTCTCCTTCCCGGGGTTGAGTTTGATGCCTCGGTAGTGTATATTTTCAGACCTGCTTCTTCAAGCCTGGATTCCTCTGTCTCCTGCTGTTACCGGACTGCTGGACCGTTCTTTCTCTCGATAGTTGCACCACAGTTGCCAACCGCTACCATTTCACCCACACACGAGGAGTCATCATGACGCGCGTACGACAACTTGGAGAGACACTTCTCCTGACGCTGATTGTGGCATCCGTTGCGCTGGCCGGAGGTTTCCAGCTCAATGAACACGGAGCCAGTGCGATGTCCCAGGGAGGGGCATTCGCGGCCCGGGCCTCTGACGCCTCCGCGATCTACTTCAACCCTGCAGGGCTCGGATTTCAGACGACCGGCTCCATCTACCTCGGCGCCACCGGCATAGCCCCGACCATCTCGTTTTACGGTCCCGCGCAGAACAACACGAACGCCGAAACAAAGATGAATTCCCAGTTTTTCACGCCGATCAACGCCTACATTACATACCCTGTCATGGATCGGCTTCAGGTGGGTGTGGGAGCATACAATGCATACGGGCTGGGGACTGAGTGGCCGGATGACTGGTCAGGGAAAAACCTCGTGACGAAGGTGGACCTGAAAACCTACTGGTTCACGCCGACCCTCGCCTATCGACTGATGGACAACCTCTCGATCGGCGTCGGTGTGAGTTATGTGAGCGGCACGCTCCTCCTGAAGAAAGCCGCGCCGTTCGATTCTCGCGTAACGCTGGACATGACCGCTCATGGATGGGGATTTGACGGCGGCATCGACTACAAGGCTACTCCCCGGCTCACGGTTGGGCTGACATACAGGAGCAAGGTGAAAGTGGATGCGAGCGGGAGTGCCGGATTTGTCCCGGACATCCCGGTACTTCCTACCGGCGGGGTGAATGCCACCATAACCCTCCCTGCCACCGGTTACGCCGGTGTCGCCTACAAGTTCTGCGACGCCCTGACACTCGAAGCGGACTACCAATATATCGGCTGGTCGTCCTATGACAACCTGACATTCACGTTCACCAAAGACGGTTCGTCGACCTCTGCGCCGAAAAACTACAGCGATACGTACATACTACGCGTGGGGGGGGAATATTCGATCGGATGGCTGAAACTCCGGGGAGGAGCTTACTACGACCACACTCCGGTCTCCGACCCTTACGTCGACCCGCTTCTGCCTGACGCGAACCGGTACGGCCTCAGCGCGGGTATCGGTCTGAACCTGACGGATCATCTGAAAATCGATGCGGGGTATCTCTTCATACACTTCTTTGACCGGTCACTGACGAACACGATCCCGGCGACCAGTTTTGACGGAACGTACAAGAGCTACGCGAACCTCTTCTCGCTCGACCTCGGCTACTCCCTGTGACACAACCAACCAAGGAGCCATAGTATGAAATTGACGAAACCTGTCATCGTGGCGCTCTCACTGGCGATCACGCTTCTGTACGGTGGTTGCAAGAACACTGCGCCGAACGGGCCTGTCGCCGGTCTGGGCGGCGCGACCGTGGCCAAATACGTTGCCGTCGGGAACAGCCTTACGGCAGGCTACCAATCCAATGGGCTCTTCGCCTCCGCTCAGGCATACAGCTTCCCGAACCTCATCGCGGGACAGCTTACACAGGCCGGAGGGAATGTCGGCACGTTCCAGCAGCCTCTCTACAGCGACCCCGGGACACCCGATGCTGCAACGGGGAAGGCCTCCCGGTATGAGCTGATCAGCTGGGTCGGCCCCGTGATCGGTCCCAGGGGACTCACGCCCGGCTCACCGGTAAACACGGCGCTCCCGCGTCCTTATGACAATCTCGGAGTACCCGGTGCTGTGATATTCGATTTTCTCGACAGCGCGAGCTTCGCCTCAAAGGCAATTGCGCCCCGGAGCAATCCGCTCTTCCTTCTCGTCCTGAGGGATCCTGCGCTGGGGAAGAGCATTTTCCAGCAGGCTGTCGCACTGAGACCCGACCTTGTGACATTCTGGCTGGGGAACAACGATGTCCTCGGGTATGCCACGAGCGGCGGCGTGTCACCGAGCGCTCCGACATCGACCCCCATATTCACGGCTCTTTATACGCAGGCAATCGGGACACTCCGTGCCGCCCTCCCGAACGCGAAAATCGTCGTTGCAAACATCCCGGATGTCCGTTCAATCCCGTTCTTTAATACGGTAGGCCCGAAGATCGCGGCATCCCTTCCTGCGGGGTACTATCTGCGGTACCAGATGCATGGGAACACGAGCCTTGCATTCGACTCGACGCGGCTTAGCGAACCGAATCCTCCTCTTATCACGCTCACGGGCTCCCCGTATGCCTCTCTGATCGGGCACCCCACCGGGAAGTGGTACAGAGACCATAGCTACCCGGCTCTCCCTCCGGGAATCGATACCACGAAACCGTTCGGTCTCCATCCGCAGAATCCGTGGCCTGATGCGCTCGTGCTCGACGCCACCGAACAGACGACGGCCGGTACGTCGGTCCAGGCTTTCAATACGGTGATCGCCGGGGTTGCGGCCACGAACAAAGCCGTTGTCGTGGACATCAACGGATTCTTCAACGCCGTCAAGGCAAACGGCTACCGGACATCCGGGATGGTGTTCACCGCAGACTACATCAGCGGCGGACTCTTCAGCTTCGACGGAGTGCACCCGTCGGATCAGGGATCCGGGGTGGTGGCGAACCAGTTCATCTCGGCTATGAACTCGTCTTTTGGGTGGTCGATACCCCTTGTGGATGTGTCGGCTCTCCCGGCTCTCACCGTGCCTCTCAGCAAAGGGTCGAAAGTCTATCCGGTGATTCCGGAAGGGGCGTTCAGCCAGCTCGAGACACTCTGGGGCGCCCGCTGATCTGTTGCACCGCGGGGGTTGTCAGGGGAAAAACACGAAAGGCTGCCTCACGGCAGCCTTTCGTGTTGAAAGCCTATCGGACATTTTTCAGACATTCATCCCGAGTTTCTTCTTCGCCGCAGGTGACATGCGCGCCGGCGACCAGGCCGGGTCCCAGACGATGCGGACGTCGGCTTCCTTCACACCCGGGACCTTGAGCACCCGGTTCCGCACATTCTGTGAGATCATTCCGCTCATGCCGCAACCGGGGGTCGTCAGCGTCATCTTCACCCCCACCCAGTCGTCGATGATCTTTACATCATAGATCAGGCCGAGGTCGACCAGGTTGACGGGGATCTCCGGATCGTAGCAGTCTTTCAGTGCCTCGAACACCTCCCCTTCGGTCACTGTTCCTGCCTTCTGATCTTCCATGCTGCCTCTCCTTCCGTGGTGATTGTTCGATCAAAGGTACGGCATTCGCGCTCCAGATTCAATATGCTTCTTTCCCTTCATCCTCGATCCTCGATTTTCCATCCTCCATCTTCAATCCTTCTTCTCTTCCGCAGCCGCAATCCGAGCCGCAGGCTCTCGAGCGCGACCGCTTCCTCGAGCGGATTTCGTGCCGGACGAAAAGGAAGCCGGCGAGGGCGACGACCGCGAGTGACACCGGCTGCTGCCAGTCCATCATCCTGCTCCTATTCCCATCGCCGTTCCCGCCCGGAAGACGATGAACGTCACTCCGTAGGCGAGCGCGGTCATGTATGCGACCTGAAACAGGGGCCACCTCCAGCCGTTTGTCTCCCTGCGCATGACTGCCACCGTCGAGAAACATTGCATGGCAAGCACATAAT
>PMDK01000293.1:0-134 GCA_003154425.1 Ignavibacteriota bacterium | reverse complement strand
GATCTTCCAGTCGAAACCGAGGGGCCGGATGATCGGCTCGATCATGCGTCCCGCGAATCCGACGAAACTGTGATTGAGCCTGTCCGCAGGTGTCCCTCCCCCCCCGTCAAGCTTCGGGTAGCTCGCCAGGAACC
>PMDK01000058.1 GCA_003154425.1 Ignavibacteriota bacterium | reverse complement strand
GCCGCCGGGTGGCTTCTGTTGGTAGCAAGGGTATGGGATGCCTTTTTTGACCCGATGATGGGCGTCGTTGCCGACCGCACCAACTCTCGCTGGGGTAAATTCAGGCCCTGGATTTTGTGGGGCATTCTTCCCTTTACAATTGCCGGCGTTGTCCTTTTCATCACGCCCGATATCAGCGAGACAGGGAAGATCATCTATGCGTATGTCACCTNNAACATCATCGTGCAGGGGACGCTGCTCTCTCTCGTCAGTTTTTTCGGAAAAGGGAACGACAGGCTTGGATATCCCCTGGCCATGACTGTGTTCGCTGTGGCAGCGGGAGCGCTGTTCTTCTTTACCTTTGCCTCCACAAAAGAGCGGGTGAAACCTCCCAAAGAACAGAGTTCCATACGGAGAGACATCAAAGACCTGCTGAAAAACCGTCCGTGGATCGTTCTGTGCTCGATGGGACTTATGACGCTGATCTATGTATCGATAAAGAACGGTGCCATGCTCTACTATTTCAAGTATTATGTCGGCGACCAGGCGGCGGCCGCCCCGTTCATGGTTGCCGGCACCGTGTTTTCGATTGTCGGCGCCCTGTCAACTCCGTACATCGTACGGTTCATCGGGGACAAGAAACTCACGTTCATCGTCCTTACGATCGTCAACGCNNGGGCGACGGGGCTGGTCTTCTCCGCCGCGACATTTTCCCAGAAAATGGGCTGGGCGGTGGGCGGCGCGCTCGCGGGGTTCCTCCTCACCATCATCGGGTTCGTGGCAAATGTCGCGCAGAATGAAGCGACGCTCTCAGGAATCAGGCATATGATGAGTACAATTCCGGCGGCGCTCGCACTTCTGGTCGTTGTCATCACGCTGTTCTACGAACTGACTGACAAACTGGAGAAGCAGATAGGGAGCGAACTCGAGGCAAGAAAAGCTTCCGCATCATAACCCATCCCGCGGATGATTTCATCCGTGTGACAGCCACGATAGCAGGAAAGGGAACGATATATGAGCACCACGATCCGCGGGGATGCGCTGCCGAACATTCCCTGGGAAGAAAAGCCGAAGGGCTGTCCCGACGTCCTCTGGAGATACAGCAGGAACCCGGTCATTGGCTGGAATCCCATCCCGAAAGCCGCCCGCATCTTCAACANNCGTTCCGGGCCGACCAGAAGAACGGCCGGGCGACACTCTTCTTCGGGAAGAGCCGGGATGCCCTGCAGTGGGAGATCGGGCCGGACCCGATCGCCTGGGTCAACGAATCCGGCGCACCGCATCCGACGAGTTATGCCTATGACCCGCGGTTCGTGAAGATCGATGACACGTACTATATCATATGGTGCGATGACATGCACGGTGCGTCAATCGGCCTGGGCCGCACGAAGGACTTCAAGACGTTCACCCGCATGCCGAATCCCCTGATGCCGTACAACAGGAACGGTGTCCTCTTCCCCAGGAAGGTCGGCGGCAAGTACCTCCTGCTCAGCCGTCCGAGCGACAGCGGCCACACTCCCTTCGGCAACATTTACATCAGTGAGAGTCCCGATCTCGTGCACTGGGGACATCACAGGTTCGTGATGGGAAACGGCGGCCAGGGCTGGTGGCAGGGAACCAAGGTGGGCGCGGGGCCGATTCCGATCGAAACGGCGGAAGGCTGGCTCCTCCTGTATCACGGCGTATCGTTCACCTGCAACGGCTTTGTCTACAGTTTTGGCGCCGCGATCCTGGATCTCAACGATCCGGCCAGGGTGCTCTTCAGGACGAGGGACTATCTCCTCACGCCGGAGAAGTCGTACGAAACGACGGGGTTCGTGCCGAACGTTGCTTTCCCCTGCGCCACGCTGTTTGACGCGCCGAGCGGGAGGATCGCCATCTATTACGGTGCCGCGGATACGTATACGGCGATCGCATTCGCGCAGGTTGACGAGCTCCTCTCGTACATCAAGAGCAACTCGGAAGTCTTCTGACCGGCGGTTCTCAGAACCTCACATTCTCGAGATACCGGAAGCTCTTCGGGATCTGGTCGGCAGAGGCGGGCGATTCATCCTCGATGAAATACCACTTCACGCCGGCCTTCCGGGCGGCTTTCAGCGCAGCCGGGAGGTTGATCGTCCCCGCGCCCAGAGAAACATCATTGGCCACGTCCGAGCTGCCGGTGAACAGTCCGGTGGGGGTTCCTTTCTTCATGTCTTTGAGATGCATAAGCTGGAAACGGCTGCCGTATCTCCCGAAGAGCCAGACGGGGTCCTGTCCGGCGTGGACCGCCCAGAATATGTCCATTTCAAAACTGACGGTGTCGGGTTTCGTCTCGGATATCAACAGGTCGAACAGCGTGCGGCCTTCCACGGGGCGAAACTCATATCCGTGTGTGTGGTAAAAGAACTTCATCCCCGCCGCTGCGAGCGCCGCGCCGGCGCGATTGAATACCGAGGCCGCTTCGCGACAGGTTTTTTCGTCGAACGGCTCCGTATGGGGAATCCAGGCGCAACCGACATAGCGGAGTCCGAACACCCTGGCTTCCCGGATAACGTCGCCCAGGTGGTCACGAAACTGCTCGTAGGAGAAATGTCCGCTGACGGGAGTCAGTCCCGCGGCTTCGAGCTGGTCCCTGAACTTCTCCGCCGGCATGCCGTACGTCCCGGCCAGCTCGACGTACGCAATGCCAAAGTCGTGGACCCTGCCGAGGGACCCGGGGACATCCTTTGCCAGCAGATCCCTCAGACTGTACAGCTGGAGACCGAGGGGGCCTTCAAAGGCGGACCCGGGATGGACAACTTTCGGTCCCTGAGCACCCGCCCACGTCGTGCACAGCAGAGCACCCGCGGCAAGAAGAATGGAACGTGAATGCATCATCGTCTGACGAACGAGGTTCATGGTGAGCCTCCCTTTTCTGTTATCCCGACAAAACACTTCGCCGACAAAGTAGTCACCCCCCCCTCAAAAGTCAACAATCCGGCGGAGGCAGCTCATGCGAGGGTCAGAACAATGAAACCGAAGACGACGTTTGCACTGTTTGCATTACTCCTCGCTCTGGCCTCCCCGAGCCGGGGACAGATTCAGCAGCAGCCTTCACCGAGAGAAAAGCTGCTCATGGACGCCGGCTGGCGCTTCGCTCTCGGCCACGCCTTCGACACCAGGGACGATTTCGACAACGGCAGCGGGTATTTCTCGTACTTTGCGAAGACGGGGTACGGTGACGGAGCCGCCTCAGCAGGGTTTGATGACCGCGGCTGGCGGAAACTTGACCTGCCCCACGACTGGTGCGTCGAACTTCCATTCGACAAACGCGGGAGTTACAGTCATGGATACAAAGCGCTGGGCCGGCGTTTCCCGGAAAACAGCGTGGGGTGGTACCGCAGGAGCTTCTTCATTCCGGGATCTGATCTGGGCAGACGTATCCTCGTCGAGTTCGACGGTGTATTCCGCAATTCCATCGTCTGGGTCAACGGGTTCTATCTCGGCAACGAACACAGCGGCTACGCGGGTTTCAGCTATGATATCTCCGACTACCTCAATTACGGCGGCACCAATGTCGTCGCCGTGCGGGTTTACGCCACAATGGATGAAGGCTGGTTCTATGATGGGGCGGGCATCTACAGGCATGTGTGGCTCACCAAAC
>PMDK01000202.1:2889-3039 GCA_003154425.1 Ignavibacteriota bacterium | reverse complement strand
CGCGCGATCTCAAGAGCTGGAATGACATCACCCGCAACAGGATTGTCGCCGGACAGGAGCTGATCATACACGTGAGCTCTGCCGACTCCCGCCAGTAGACCCCACCCCCACCACCCGGTGCCAGTATTCCCTGTGCAGGTAGTGGGTGAC
>PMDK01000202.1:0-2744 GCA_003154425.1 Ignavibacteriota bacterium | reverse complement strand
CGGTGCGGGCGCGCTGAACCGTAGCCGTCGTTCGCGATGGGAGGGGGGGCGCCGAGTCCCTCAATCCCCCGGGCCGCCTTGATGTCCACTCCCTCTTCCCTCATATACGCGATAAGCTCGCGGATGAGCCTTTTTTCTGTCTCTTCCATCGGACGGGAATCAATCAATTTGGCCGCAATGTACCCCCACGCGAAATCGAATGCAAGTGACACCTTCATTCCTGCCCGGGCATTCCTCAGTCGGCCCCTCTGATCGATCTGTTGATTGTGAGTCAGGGTAGTAGTAGCTTTCCACCGGCAGCAGGGGCTTCGGGTCACTGCTGTTTCCCTCTCATCCTGAGATGAACCATTCATGCTTCGTGCCAGAATCTGCATCCTTCTGTTGTGCGTCACCTGCCTTGCGAGCATTGAACTCTTCGCGCAGCGTGATCTGATCCCTCCCTCGGACCCCGTGTACAAATTCCTTCTGCGCCAGGAAACCAACGGGACACTGAACGGCTTCCACTGGGGGATGCTCCCGCTCTCGCGCAGGGAAATTGCGGGCTTTCTGGATTCAATGGAGAGTTCGGGTGAGCTCTCGGCAACAGACAGGGGTATCCTGCGGGATCTTCAAATCAAGCTTTCATTTGATCGGACCAATTCCCTCTCAAACTCGACCTCGATCCTTCCGGGAGGCGGCCTTACATCGCTCCTGGACGACGATAAGCAGAAATATCTTTACGCGTACGCCGATTCAACCGCCTCCGTGTTCATAGACGGATTTGGCTCATACAGTTACCGGGCGGGGAAAGGCGATTCTGCAGGATCGAACTTCGCCTCGCTGGGAGAGATCGGGTTCCGGGTCCGCGGGACACTGTTCGATCGACTGGGGTTCTATCTCCAGACGTCGAACGGCAATCTCCTCAGCGGATCGCGCCGGTTCGCCCAGTTCGAATCATTGGATCCCAGGCTGGTCGCAAACAACAAATTTAATTCCGACGATCGGGGTTTTTTCGATATTACCAACGGCTATATGCGCTATGATGCCGATTGGCTCTCACTGATGGTGGGGCGGGAGCAGATCAGCTGGGGCATGGGCTACGGCGACCGTCTCGTATTCTCCGAAAACACCGTCCCCTTTGATTTCGTGAGACTGGACATCAGGAGCGGGAACCTCCGTTACTCCTTCGTCCACGGGAGCCTCGTCGGCGCCGATACGAACGGGCACACGCTTTCCTCGAAGTACATCGCGTCTCACAGGCTGGAATTCAACATCGGTTCGCGCTTCAGGCTCGGCCTGGGCGAGGCGATCGTTTACAGCAGGCAGCCTCCCTCGCTGGCACTGATGAACCCCCTGGCGTTTCTTACGTCGACCGACCAGTCGATCCAACTCCCGGTTGACAATGCGCACAAAAAGCACATCTGGGTCGATTTCGAACTTTTCCCCGCCCGGAAATTCCGGGTGAATGGAACTCTCATGATCGACGATCTCAACCTCGGCACGATTGGAAATAGTGACGTCAGCGGGAACGACAACAAATTCGGCTGGCAGGGGGGCGTACTCTGGCAGGACGCTCTTTCCGTCAACAACCTCCTCCTGTCGCTCGAATATACGCGCATCGGCCCCTTTGTGGGCGCACACAGGGAGATCGTGAGCACGTACACGAACTGGGGTCTGCCCCTGGGTCAGGCGTTGCAGCCGAATTCCGATGAATGGATGCTCCTCACCGAATATGACCTGACCCCGCGCATCAGCCTGAGTGGGAAATTTCAGTTCCAGAGGACGGGGGAGAATATCGTTGACGCGTCAGGGAACATTCTCTTCAACGCGGGATCGGATCTCCTGCACGGCGAGGGTGATTTTGACCACCCGAACGTTTTTCTGGAGGGAGTGCGGATCAACCGTTTCCTGGCCACGATCGGAATGACATGGCAGCCGGTCAGGCAGTATTTCATCGAACTCACGTACTTCTTCCGCTCGTTCAGCTACCCGTCGCCTTCGAGGAATCTGCGCGACAACATCGTGTGGTCGACCGTCCGCGTGGATTTCTAAGAATCCCGTCAAAAAGACAAAGGGCACCCCTGAAGGTGCCCTGAATTTGTTGCGGAGGGGGAGAGATTCGAACTCTCGGTAGAGTTTTACACCCTACGACGGTTTAGCAAACCGTTGGTTTCGGCCACTCACCCACCCCTCCAGATCCGGATTGCGGGTTGCAGACGAACAGATATGCCAAACATACTAAATAAACGGCCCTGAAACAAGGAAGTGCGGACGTTTCAGGTTGATTCTTTACGGTGATTTTCGCATTTTGAAAATTAACCAAGCGGCGTAAAATGTTACGATCCTTGAAATAACCGCTGTGCGAGGAACTCAGGAAGGCCCACATCACGGATTGCGCGAGCAGTTGCCTGGATTTCGTAATGGACGCGTATCAGGCTGTAGTCTCCCGTGCTGGAGTCAAAAAGGCCGAACGCTGCATCGGGATTCCCATCGCGCGGTTGGCCGACGCTCCCCACGTTGATTATATGACGGGCACCCACCTTGAACTTGTTGATGGATCCGTCTTCACCGATGACGATCGGGACGTGCGTGTGCCCAATAAAGCAGAGCGTGGTCTTGAACGCCGTGAAATTCTCCTGTGCCGCCCTCATGGTTAAAATATAGCTCCATGCGTCCGGCCTGATCGGGGATGAATGGGCGAGCGTGAGGCCGTTCGGTTCCGCCGTAAACGGGAGAGTGTGGAGGTAGTCGCAGTTCTCCTTCGT
>PMDK01000226.1 GCA_003154425.1 Ignavibacteriota bacterium | reverse complement strand
CGATTTGTCCTGCGCATTGACCACCATGCAGGAAAGCAGCCCGGCCAGGGCAAGTAGACCAAGAAAACGCTTCATGGAACGCTCCTATTGGTGAGTGTGTTGGTTGAGTTGAGTGAAGATTTCGAATTCCAGTAAATGAAGCCTGAAACCTCAGGAAGGGAATTGACGGTCGCGAAGGGAAAGTCGTATGGGGGTGACGGGAGGGTCTGACAGCAGAAAGTCCGTTGGGGGGGAGAACAAGGTGAATGTCGAGCGGTCAGAACAGGGGGATCCGGGGACACTGACCTCCTATTGCCTCTGAGATTCCCCGTGCCTGCGCGAGAGGAGAATCTGTCAAGAGGCGATGATAAAGAACAGGCGAAAATGGTGGATCAGAATACAGCATTTGCCGGGAAAAGTCAAGCACAATTATGATGATCATGGCCGGGGAGTCGTTAGAATGAAAACTGTCGGCGTTGTTGAGAGTCTCTGGCGCTACCCCGTTAAAAGCATGAGCGGCGAACAGATGGGAAAAGCGTTTATGGGGTTTTCCGGTATCTACGGCGATCGTTGCGTCGCCTTCAAAAGTTCAGCCGCACCCAGAGGGGCCCCGTATCTGACAGGAAGTGTGCAGAACCACATGGTGCGCTATCGTCCGCACTTTCGTCACCCCGAACGTGCCGCAGCACCGCCGAATCTGGCCGAAGCCATGAGCATTGCGCCCGGCATAACGCCGGCAAACGGCGATGAGAACGACCTGGCCATGGATGTCCTCACACCGTCGGGAAGGGTCCTCGCTATTGATGACCCGGCCCTCGTGGAATTGCTCGGCGAAGGAATCAGCAAAACGAATCACCTCACGCTCGTGCGCTCAGACCGCGCTCTGACTGACTGCCGTCCGGTTTCGCTGATCAGCCTGCAAACGATCCGGCAGGTTGAAACGGAACTGGCCGTCCCTCTCGACAAACGACGCTTTCGGGGGAACGTGTACGTTAGCCTCACATCGAATCGCGGCTTCGAAGAGGACGAATTCATCGGTCGCACCCTCCGTATCGGTGCCCGGGCGGAGATTGCGATCCTTGAACGCGATCCGCGCTGCAAGATGATTTCCCTCGACCCCGTCACCGGCGAACACAACCCGGATATCTTGCGCAAAATCGCCCGGGCACATGATGGGTTTGCCGGCGTGTATTGCGCCGTGCTTGTGGAAGGCATATTGACACAAGGTGATCCGATCCAGCTGTTGGACTGAAGGAGACGGGCGCGATGGGCGGCCGGGAATTCCGGGTTCTGCTTTCCCGGCGGCGGCTCTGACGCAGGTTTCCGGACCGGTATCCGGAAACCGTGATGCACATGTTTGCAGATACAGGCACGCTGGAGTACAGTAACTACACCCACACCTTATATCAACCAAGACCGCTTATCAGGAAGGAACTGCGTTGGTTTCACTCACCGGTCTGACGGTGTCTCACTACAAGATCCTGGAGCAGCTGGGCGCGGGCGGCATGGGCGTGGTCTACAAAGCCCGGGATCTCAATCTCGACCGCCTCGTAGCCCTGAAATTCCTGCCGCCTGATCTTACCCGCGATTCCCAGGCAAAAGAGCGATTCATCAACGAGGCCCGGACAGCTTCTTCTTTTGATCATCCCAACATCTGTACGGTCTACGAGATTGGGGAGGCCGAAGACGGCCAGTCGTTTATTGCGATGCCCTGTTACGAAGGGGAGACGCTGAAGAGCAGAATTGAGCGTGCTCCCATGACGATTGAAGAAGCAACACGAATTGCTCTTCAGATCGTGCGGGGACTATCGAAAACTCATCAAAAGGGGATTATCCACCGCGATGTAAAGCCGGCGAACATCATAGTGACAACCGAGGGGGTTGCGAAGATCCTCGATTTCGGCCTGTCAAAACTCCACGGGCAACCTGTCCTGACGAAAGAAGGTACGACACTCGGTACTGTTGCCTACATGTCCCCCGAGCAGGCGAGAGGTGATCCGGTTGACCAGAGGACAGACATTTGGTCTGTCGGAGTCGTGCTCTACGAGATGCTCGTCGGCCAACGGCCGTTCAAAGGTGACTATGATCAGGTTGTCCTCTATTCTATTCTCAACCAGGATCCGCCTGCGGCAACAGATCTCCGGGCGGGGGTGCCCGCGGACCTGCAGGCGATCGTAACGAAATGTCTGCAGAAGGATCTTGCAAGTCGGTATCAATCGGCCGCCCAGGTGGGCCATGATTTAGAGCATCTGCTCGGAACGGGGGAATCCAGGCCGCAGACCCTGGCAACGGCCGCTGCGTCACGGCGTCGTCCTCTTGCATACGCCCTGGCAGGTCTTGTCCTGCTGGCGGTTCTTCTCGGAATTCCTCCTGTCCGGACGTCCCTGGAAAACCTCACAGGAATCCCGGGCGCCCACGCGGAAAAGCTCATTGCTGTTCTCCCGTTCACGAGCATCGGGGGCGATCCGAAAGACCAGGTGTACTGCGACGGGTTGACCGAGATAGTGACCTTGGGACTGATGCAGGTCCGCTCGCGAGGTGAAACACCGTTGTCCGTTGTTCCGTCCACTGAAATCCGCGGCGACACCATAAGGACCGCCGACATGGCGCGGCAGCGATTCGGTGCGACGCTTGTCGTAACCGGGATTGTGGAGCGCGACACGGACCAGATGCATATCGTCATTCACCTCATTGACGCGCAACACCTGCGGCAACTGAGTTCCAGGTCGATCGATGCCCGCCGATTGACGCGCCTCAGGCTTCAGGACACGACGGTCGGGATGCTCCTGGCAATGCTCGATGTGTCCGTGGATCCGAGGTCTCTGACCGTGGCGTCGCTTGGTGCCACCGACGTTTCCGAGGCAAATGATTTCTATATTCTGGGACGGGGGTATCTCGCCGAACTCCACAGGAAAGGGAATATTGATTTCGCGATACAACAGTTCGAGAAAGCGGTTAAGGAGGATTCGTCGTTTGCGTTGGCCTATGCGGGACTCGGGGAGGCGTACTGGCGCAAATACGAACTCACAAGGGATCTTCAGTGGACCGGCAAAGCGACGGGCTGTTGCGTGCGTGCGGTTGAACTCAACTCTCAGCTCCTCCAGGTTCGTATGACCCTGGCGTTGATTTACGCGGGAACCGGGAAATATGAGGAGGCGGTATCGGCATATCAGGCCATCCTCGAGAAGGATGCATCGAACATTGAAGCCCAACGGGGATTGGCGAGCACCTACAAGAGCTGGGAAAGATATGACGAAGCTGAAAAAGCATACAAACGAGCGATCGATCTGAAGCCGAGTTACTGGGCAGGACATCTCGATCTTGGAAGTTTTTACTTTCTCCGCAAGCGTTACGCTGAAGCGGTTGAGGAGTACAAGCGCGTGGTCGATCTGACCCCGGACAACGCCGGGGGGTTTAGCGGGTTGGGGGCCGCATATTACCAGCTGGGGCGCTACGCCGAGGCGGAGGATGCATTCAAGAAGTCAATTGCCATTCAACCCACGTACAGGCTGTACAGCAATCTCGCAACTCTGTACATCGCACGGAAACAATTCGGCAGTGCGATTCCGGTGTACGAGAGGGCGCTCGCCTTGAACGATCGTGACTACAGGGTCTGGGCAAACCTCGCATCCGCGTACTATTGGACCGGCCAGCGCGACTCCGCCAGGAGGAGGTTCGAAAGAACAATAGAGCTTGCCGAAGCTCAACGGTCTCTCAATCCCAAAGACGCCACGGTTCTCAGTCAACTCGCAGACTACTACTCAATGGTAGGGAAGAAGGCCGAGGCTCTCACGCTCATCAAGGCATCCCTGTCGCTGGCTCCTGAAGATCTCGAAGTGATTGCGAGTGCGGTGGATGTCTATGAAATGGTCGGGCAGCGCGGGGATGCCATTTTCTGGACGGGGGAAGCTCTGAAGAAAGGGATGCTGAAGGAAGAGTTTGAGAATGATCCGGAATTGAAGGAGTTGCGCGCTGACAGGCGATACCAGGAGTTGATCAAACGCTGAGGCATTGACCGAAGCGAAACGCACCATTCAACAATCAAGGGAGGAAGCAATGGCTCAATCACCTTCACTAAAAGTAATCAACGTGGTTCAAGATCCGGTTACCAAGGCAGTCAAGGCAGACAAGGTTCACGTGAGCCCCGGTGATCAAATCGCCTGGGACAACCAGACGGGTTTCAAGCTCGATATCCTGATCCCGGACCATGGTGTTTTGAAGGTGCGGCATATCCCCCACGGTCACGGTAGAACACCTTCACACCAGCAGCCAACGGTCGCGATGGTTCAGGTCGATCCCAGCGGCCCCACGAACTATCAATATGCCATCTATGTGCACGAGACGAGAGATTTCGCAACCGGAGGTTCACATCCCGTCATGATAGTGCCGTAATATCATTACAGCCGAAACGGGCTCGGGGGAATTTGTCCTCTCGTTCGGCAATCGTCGATTTCCGGGCCGGAATGCACGACCGCTGCCGGGCGTGCATTTTCGGTCTTCCGGATATTGACTTATGCCCGCGGGGTGCTTATATTAATTGATGTGACAGAAGTGCTCGTACTGTTCTTCGACATCCTTCTCAACGACGGCGGCCTTTCGGTTGAACAACATGAACTGTTGCGTGTTCCCTGTTACCATCGGCGCCGACCCCACCTTCGCATTTCCCTATTCAACCTCATAACAAACCATTCACTTACTCACAACCAATGGAGTACTCTATGAAGCATCTTCTTCATGTTTCTGCTATCTGTGTGTTGCTGGTGGCGGCCGCCACTGCAGCTCGGGCGCAGGATGCGACGGGTTTTCGGGCGGATTTGAGCGGTCAGGTTCAATACGTTCAGAAGGAGATCCTGGATCTCGAGAACGCCATCCCTGCCGGGAAGATGACGTGGCGTCCGAACANNCGGAGGATGCGACGAAGTGGGAAAAGGCATCGACGGACAAGAAGGTAATCAGCGAACAGCTGGTGAAGTCGTTTGACTTCGTGAAAAGCTCGATCGGCGCCATGTCTGACGCCGGCCTGGAGAACATGGTGGACTTCTTCGGCCAAAAGATGACAGTGCGGAGTCTTCTCTTAACCCTCCTGTCGCACATGCACGAGCATCTCGGACAGTCCATTGCCTACGCGCGCATGGTCGGTGTTGTCCCCCCCTGGACGGCTGCGCAAATGGCCGCCGAGAAGGCAAAGAAGTAAACCATCGGGGCCCGGATCTATTTCCTGACCTCATGTGAGAACGTACACTCGTCTGTTTGTTAGTCTGTAATTCAAAGGCCCCGACCCCAGGGACATCTCCCTGAGGCGGGGCCTTTGCGGCTTTGGAGGCGATTCGGACACGTCTTCCGGTGTCGTGTAACTATGAGAGTCGGTACAATGCATATGTTCTCCCCGGAACGCTGAGAGAAACAGTGCCGTTCCTGTTCGTCACGTCAAGCTCTTTTCCTGCCAGAAGCGAAAGTCTCGTGAAGCGGAGGTTCAAATCGAACGTGGCCTCTGCGCTCCTGCCGGCCGGATTCAGAACAACAAGGATAACATTATTGTCCTTGGCGCGGGCATAAATGAGCGGATACTTCCCCTCCCGCGCATAGAGCGGAACAAATTCGGCGTAGGCTGCGAGGGCGGGCTCGCCGTGCCTCAGCTGTATGAGCCGGCGGGTCCTGTTGAGTAATGAATCGGGATTATGTTCCTGCGACTCCACGACCGGAGCATCGTCGGCAGGATCCACAGGCAGGTAGAGTCTCTCTGCGGGGGCCGTCGAGAATCCCAGGTTAATCCCTTTGCGCCATTGCATCGGGGTCCGTGCGCCGTTGCGCGGACGGTACGCTCCTTCCACCTGGGGCCAGCGTTCCGGCATTTGCCGCATGCCGATCTCATTCCCGTAGTACAGGAACGGTACGCCGGGCATCGTCAATCCGAAGGCGAATATGATCTCGAGGTCGTCTGCACTCCTCCGGTTTCCGAGCCTGGCGTTGTCATGGTTGCCGAGCGGGACCGAGATGTATCCTTTCCCGTTCGTGGACCGGTACTGCTCCATGTACCTGGTGAGAAAGAACGTAATGTCCCCTTCCCCCCCCTCGTCAAAAAAGCTGTGTCCTTCGGAGTAGCCGTTGAGGATGCGCCAGCTCTCCTTCTGGAAAAGGTCGTTATACCCCTCGAACCAATGAAAGAAGTCGGCGTGGAAGCAGCCATCGAGAGCTG
>PMDK01000343.1:11010-11200 GCA_003154425.1 Ignavibacteriota bacterium | reverse complement strand
TTCCTGAGCGGACTCATCGCCTCCGGAGTGACGCTCCTGGCTCTCGTCCCCACCATCATGCGTCAGCTCACACGGGAATTCTCTCTTCCCCTCTACAGGGCGCTCATGGCGTTCGGGCTCCCGTACGTGCCCGCGGGACTTGCGGCAATCGTGATTCAGGTGATCGACCGCCCCATCATGCTCCTCCTCA
>PMDK01000343.1:0-10948 GCA_003154425.1 Ignavibacteriota bacterium | reverse complement strand
CGATGTTCATCGGCGATGTCATCAGGCTGCGGATATTCGGCAGGTACATCATCCATCCCGACTACTGGGGTGGACTTTCGATCGTCCCCGTTGTGCTCCTGGCGTACATGTTTCTCGGCGTGTACAACAATCTCGTGGCGGGGATCTATATCGAAAAGAAGACGCAGCGCCTCCCGGCGATCACGCTGTCGGGTGCCCTTGTCAATATCGGGGCCAATTTCCTCCTGATCCCGATCATGGGGATGATGGGTGGGGCTGTCGCGACGCTGCTTGCCTATGCCGTCATGGCGCTTGTCCTGTACCTCGATGTTCGGAGATTCTATCCGGTTCCCTATGAATGGGGTCGGATCGCACGCCTTGCCGCGGCCGGCGGTGTGACGTACCTGCTTTTCCGTCTCGTGGACGCCGGTGCATATCACATCCCATGGAAGTGCTTCCTCCTCCTGTTCTTCTGTCTCACGCTGTACTTCATCCGGTTCTTCGTGCCTGAGGAGCTCCGCAGTCTCCGGCTGCTGCTCCATCCAGGATCCCGACCCGACCCTCAATGACAGTTGCCGGGGGGGCACGTTGCAGTGCCTTCTCCGTGGCGGTCTGCCGCGTGGCATCTCGCCCGGAAAATCTGTATATTTTAGTATATTGCGGGGTGCGATGGGATCTCAATTGCCGAAATACAGGTTCGACGCTCAGAACCCGATGGTGGTGGGCGGTCAGGCGGTCATCGAAGGGGTGATGATGCGCGCCCCCGGGATGGTTGCCACCGCGGTCCGGCGACCGGACGGATCCATTGCGGTCCGGAAGGAAGAGTATCACTCTCTTGCAGAGAAACGGAGATTTTTCAGGATTCCCGTCCTCCGGGGAGCGGTCGGACTGATTGAGATGCTCCTCGTCGGGCTCCGTGCGCTCAATTATTCCGCCGAAGCAGCCCTCGGGTCAGACCCGGATGACGCATCCGGAGACGGAGAATCCCCCGGAACGAGCAGCGCCCTCGAGAACCTTCGCCTCGGCCTGACGCTTGCCGGTGCGCTTCTGGCCGGTGTGGCTGTATTCTTCCTGACCCCCCTTCTCATCACAACTGCCTGGTTCCATGTGGACCAAAAGCCCCTGGCCTTTAACCTGATTGCCGGTGCCATCCGTCTCACATTGTTCATTGCGTACCTCCTCGCGATCTCGACGATGAAAGATATCCGCCGTCTCTTCGAGTATCACGGGGCGGAACACAAGGTGGTCTTCACATTCGAGCGGGGAGAAAGCCTGTCGGTTGATTCCGCCGCGGGGCAGACCCGGTTCCATCCGAGGTGCGGGACCAGCTTCCTGCTTGTTGTGATGCTCGTGGCGATACTCCTCTTCGGGCTCCTTGATACAGTTCTGATATACTGGCTTGGGGCGTTGTCGCTCCCGATCCGCATCGCGGCGCATCTTCCCCTGATCCCCGTCCTGGGGGGAGTCTCGTACGAGTTCATAAGAATCTCGGCACGGAAATCCGGGACCCTCATCGGACGTCTGATCGTCGCCCCGGGGCTCTGGCTCCAGAAGATCACCACGAGGGAGCCCGACGAGAGCGAGCTGGAGGTGGCACTGGAAGCTCTCCGATCGGCTCTCGGCGAAGAGGCTGCAGCTCCGGCGCCGTACGCCCGACAGGCCATGGCCCGGTGACGCCATGCTCGAGCGACTCGAAAAAGTGCGTGAGCGCTACGATGAGCTGACAAGCCTGCTCGGCGATCCTGCCGTCCTGTCAAACCAGGAGAGGACCCGCCGGCTGAGCAAGGAACACTCAGACCTGGCGCCGCTCATCCGCGTGTACAATCTCTACCGGAAGGAGAAGCAGAACCTCGCGGGGTTGAAGGAGATCACCGAAACCTCGTCCGACCCTGACATGAAACAGCTCGCATACGGAGAGCTCGAGGAGGCCAGGGGGAAGGTTGCCCGCCTCGAGGACGAGCTGAAGTCCCTCCTGATTCCCAAAGATCCCAATGACAGCAGGGACGTGATCCTGGAGATCCGCGCCGGGACGGGGGGCGAGGAAGCCGCGCTGTTCGGCGCCGACCTCTACCGGATGTACTCCAGGTTTGCGGAGAAGCAGGGATGGAAGGTGGAGGTCCTTGACCTCAACGACATGGGTAAAGGGGGGATCAAGGAGATCTCGTTTGCGCTCAGCGGCGAGGATGTCTTCGGCACCATGAAGTTCGAGAGCGGCGTTCACCGCGTCCAGAGGGTCCCGGAGACGGAGACACAGGGGCGCGTGCACACCTCTGCGGCGACTGTCGCGGTCCTCCCGGAAGTGGAGCCGGTTGACGTGGAGATCAACCCGGCTGACCTGGAAATGGACACGTTCCGTTCGGGAGGNNACGTGAACAAGGTCGAGACCGCCGTCCGCATCACGCACCGCCCGAGCGGCATCATCGTTGTCTGCCGCCAGGAACGGTCGCAGTTTCAGAACCGTGAGCGGGCGATGAAAATGTTGCGCGCCAAGCTCTATGAGAGGATGGTGGAACAGCAGGTGGGTGATGTGGCTGCGCAGCGGAAAATGATGGTCAAGAGCGGCGACAGGAGCGACAAGATCAGGACGTATAATTTCCCCCAGAACCGGGTCACCGACCACCGCATCGGCCTGACGCTCTATAATCTCGCGGAGATCATTGAGGGAAAGCTGGATGAGCTGCTTGAGGCCCTGAAGATCGCCGACAGGGCGGAGAAGCTGAAGGCGTGATGCGGCCTCCCGTTACGGGCGCTGCATCTTCTTCCCCGTTTCTCCGTTTCCCCTCTTTGCCGCAAAGAACTCTGAGAGCAGCTCCCCGCAGCGCTCACTGAAGACCCCCCCGACGAGTTCCACCCGGTGGTTCAACCTGCCGTCCTGCACAATGTTGAAGAGCGTGCCGCAGGCTCCCGCCTTGGGATCATGTGCGCCGAAGACAAGGCGCGGGACCCTTGCGAGCACGATCGCACCGGCGCACATGGCGCACGGCTCGAGCGTCACGTAGAGCGTGCAGCCCTCGAACCGCCTGCTCCCGAGTCCGGCGGCGGCGGCGGTGATGGCGATCATCTCTGCGTGTGCGGTCGGGTCCTGCAGGGATTCTATCTGATTGTACCCTTTCCCGATGATCCTCCCCTTGTGGACGACAACGGCCCCCACCGGGACCTCTTGCCGGGCCTTCGCCTTCTCTGCTTCACGCAGAGCAGATTCCATCCAGCGCTCGTCGTCAGTCATGCATCCAATATCGGACAAGTCCCGCAGGGAATCAAGTTGCTATTCCCCTCTTCCGGCGGTACATTGGCACTGTTCAGTTCTATGACTGGGGAGTCGCATGGGTTTCAAATCGCTTGTGAACGGGGTCGTGGGCCTGACCGGGTACTGGATCTCGAAGCGCCCGTCGCTTGCCAGAGACATCGCTGCGGGAAAATACCGCTGGCTGCAGGACCTCAATATTGCGACGATACTCGATATCGGGGCCAACGTGGGCCAGTTCGCCGGGATGATCCGCGCTATTGTCCCGGGGGCGATGATCTACTCGTTCGAGCCCCTCGAAGAGTGCTTCCGGGATCTGAATGCCAGGGCTCCCTCCCTGAAGCCGATGAAATGCCTGCAGTATGCCCTGGGAAGGGAAGACGGAGTCGTGACGATGCACCGGAACGACTTTTCGGCGAGCTCGTCGTTCCTTCCGCTTGCACGGGGACATCGCGAGGCGTTTCCCTTCGCGCAGCACACGACCGATATCAGGGTCCCGGTCAGATCGCTCGACTCGCTCGCGGCGGATCTGACGCTGAAACCCCCGATCCTGATGAAAGCGGATATCCAGGGCTACGAGCTCAACATGCTTGACGGGGCACCGAACACCCTCTCCCTGGTGGAAGTTCTGATCCTGGAGACCAGTTTTGTCGAGCTCTACGAAGGACAGCCGTTGTTCCACGATCTGTACGAGTACCTGCATGTCCGCGGGTTCAGCTACGCGGGAAGCCTCGAACAGATCCTGGATCCGAAAAGCGGCGCTGTGCTGCAGGGTGATCTGGTGTTCCGGCGGGCACGAGCGGAATCCCGCGGGGCTAGTCGTCCGTGAAGTATGCGCTGAACGTCCTGAGAGTCGGTGACTGGAAGGAGCCCAGGATTGAGAGACGGAGCGCCGGGGTCGTAACGGCCGGGAAGTAGAGGATCCTCGTCCGTCCGATTGTGGTTCCGGACGTGACGGGTACCCATGTTCCGTTGACGCTGGCGGCACAGGAGAAGGCCTTGATGCGCTGGCCGTAGACGATCGCTTCCTCCAGCCTGATCAGGTTCACCGTCGCGGCGTGAGAGAGGTTGACCGTGATGGTGGCGCTCAGCGTGTCCCTGTCGGTGGTCCAGAACGTATCGGGGTTGTCATCGAAGCAATTGCCGGGGGAATACGAGGGGAGGCTGCGGCGCGTGTTTGAGCTCTGCGCCTGGGCACCGGGGAGGAAGTCGTGTCCGAACATCCTGTCCAGTTCTGTCTTCCAGTCGTGGAGCCTGGCCTCATCGAGCGGCGATATCAGTCCGTCCGCGGCAGGAGGGACGTTGAGGAGAAGATTGCTGTTCCTCCCGACGGACCCGAGGTAGATGTCGACAAGCTGCCGGACGGTTTTGATCTGCCCGTTTTCTGCCTCGTGGTAGAACCATCCCGGCCTGATCGAGACGTCGCATTCAGATGGATACCACACGGCCCCGGCCGGCACGTTGGGGAAGCTTGTTTGTTGCGGGGACCACTCCGTAGTGTTCCCGATGCCTGTCTCGTTTCCTATCGTCCGGATATCCGGCCCGCTGCACGCGATGAGTGCGCCCGGCTGGTAGTACCGGATGGTGGAATAGAACAAGCCCCAGTCGTATTCCTGCGTCCTGCCGCCGGCGCCCGTCCCGTTCGCACCATCCAGCCATACTTCATCGATATCTCCGTAGTTCGTGAGGAGTTCTATCAGCTGATTCTGGTAGAAGGTGTTGTATGCCGCGGTCCCGAACGACGGTTCGTGCCTGTCCCACGGGGCAATGTAAAATCCGAACTTCATGCCGGCCTGGTGACATGCGTCGGCAAACTCCCTCACGATGTCCCCCTTCCCGCCCTTGTAGAGACTCGACCGGATGCAGTACTCCGTGTAGTTGCTCGGCCAGAGGCAGAAGCCGTCTACGTGCTTGACAGTCAGGACGATGTTCTTGAATCCCGTCTCCTGTGCGATGCGGACCCACTGCGTGGCGTCCAGGCTGGTGGGATTGAACAGCAGCGGACTTTCCCTCCCGGATCCGATCTCCGAGTTCGTGAATGTGTTGATGCCAAGACAGACGAACATGCCAAGCATGTCATTCTGCCAGTCGAGCTGGGGTCTGCTCGGCACAGGGAAAAAGGCCTCGATAGGAGGGGTGGCGACGCTGTCCCGCGCCACGGTGTCTGTCGAAGGGACAAACCCGCGGCCGGCATCATCACACCGGAGCGAGGAAAGAAGCAGGAGTCCCGCGAGGAGAACCTTCAGGTCATGCGCTTTCACGCCCTCGCGATTCAGTGATCGGGCCGCGAAGGCACGCATAAGACATTGTCGTGGAATTGTCGCACCGCATGGAAGAAATCCATGTTGAGGTTCTCCTGCACCATTGACAGGGCATATCCGGCCGGCTTCAAGGTACGATTTTCAGCGATTGAATGTGCTATTTCGGGAAAGCCGCATATTGACAATTGAGATGGTTTTCTGTATATACGTGCTTGAAACCGTTCCTCAGTTCTTCTCCACCGAAAAGTCCAAAACGATGCCCGGGCACGCGTTCTGTGTCGAGTCTTTGGTAATCAGCTGGTTCCCGGGAGTCCTCGCCCTGCTCTTCCCACACTATCCCCAAACCTGACATACGAGGCAATCATGAAATTCCCGGGATTCCGGCCTGCCGGAGACTTGTTGGCGGCACTCACGCAGGCACTCAAAGATGTCAGTGGAACGCATGCGTACACGGACACCTGGGTGAAGAGGCCCGGAAGCTGGGTCCGTGTGGCCACACATGCCTCGAGAATCGCGCAGAAATAAGGGGGGGCATGCAACCCCCAGTGACGTCTGAAGTCGGCTCGTGCATTTTTGGGCATATCATTCACAACCATAAAGGAAGCAGAGATGGCAAAGTATCTCATCAGAGCGAATTATTCCCTTAATGGGACCAAAGGCCTCATTAAAAAGGGAGGCTCAGCCAGGCGGGCGGCGGTTGAGCAGATGTTGACGGGCATGGGCGGAAAGCTGGAATCGTTCTACTTTGCATTTGGTGATACCGACGTCTTCATCGTTGCCGATATTCCCGACGCAAAAAGTGCGGCTGCGGTCAGCCTAACGGTCAATGCAGCAGGGGGCGCGCAGGTGACGACCACTCCTCTCATGACGCCGGAAGAGGTGGACGAGGCGTGTAAGAAATCAGTCCGATATCGGGCACCGGGGGCATAATCTGCAACACTGCCTGCGGCCTCCTGCCAATTGCCGGCTTCGTTCTCCCCTCGGCAGGGATTAACCACTCGTTCGTTCCTTTGGGTGATTTCTTTGTCGGGGGTTATTCGGCAGCTTGGTACAGGTCAGCAGGTTCGCCCGGGATCGGAGAGACACTCCCGTCGTCATCTGCGGAGCCGGCTCAACTACTCAGCCGGATGACCACTGGAGGATTCGCTCATGAGTGATTTTACCATAGTTTGCCCGCATTGCCTGAGCACAGGTGTCCATTCGCTTTGCCTGACGACCGGGCCCATGGATACACTCGAATCAACCCGCCTCCTGTGCGATAACTGCTACAAGAAATTCAGGGTCTATTTCCAGGGCGGGAAGATAAGCGGCGTCAAGAAAAGCTGAGTCGTTTCTTCGGTTGCCGACTGATTTCGGCGTTCTGACGGAAGGATGAGGCGAGGTCTCTTTTCTGAGTGGCGAAGTTTGATTTTCGAGCGTTTCTCCCCTCCCTTCTGCAGATCGGTTCTTTGAAAGGGCATCCCGTTGACCTCTGTACGAGGACTCGGATGCCCTTCTCTGTTTTCATCCCTGAAGAGGAATTGTCATGACGAGCCTCGTCGGTCAGACGGTTTCTCACTGCTTCGCCGCGCACCATCATACCTGTTTTGCGGCATCAATGGTTCCGGCAAGAGTGCCTCACTGCCGAGGCCATAATGACGCCGATCCGGATCCGTCACCTGGAGATGTTGCCGGTCACGCGCATGGTCCGCAAATTCCGATGGAAGGAGGAGACACATGAAACGCACAATCACATCTGTATCTGTCGTTCTTCTGATGCTCGCGGGGTGCGGTGGCAGTCAGCAGATAGCAGTTCCCACCGAGCGGCTGGAGCTCATCAGCATGACGCCGCTCCCCCCGGTCACATCGATTTCGTATGCAATGGGCATGAAGCTGAATCTCCTGATCCACGTCCTGCAGGATGGGACTGTCGAGAGCGTGAGAATGCTGGGATCCAGTGGAGATGGTGAATGGGATTCCCTTGCACTGCAAACCATGAAACAGTGGCGATATGCTCCGCCTCGTCGCGATGGCGTGCCGACCGATATGTGGTTCCGTGAGCTGGTTGTCGTCCAGATCCAGGAGCCAATCGTGATGACCATCGGTGAGCTTGTGACTGCCAGCAGTCTGGAGGCGGATTCACTGTATTCATTGCTCGTGAAAGGAACCGATCTGGACCCGCTCTTCAGGCAAACCACCGGCACATTCGACATCATGAAGTACCCGCCAACCGTCAGGGAGAAATTGAGGAAACTGGGCAGGGGTGAATGCGCGGGACCTTTCCAGGTCGGAGACAAGTATGTAATCTACAAGAGGTTCCGAAAGAGGGGGTTCTGACAGCTTCCCGGCTGCTGGTGCGTTGGGAGACTCTCGCGGGAACTCCGGCGGCCGCACAAACCTGAATAGGTGGGATCCCAACGCCCCGACCTCACCTTTTTTTATCTTTGAACAATGTATGTCCTTTCACCAACCATGAGATACCGAACGCTAGCAGCGCGACGGATTCAAGTATCAGCACCGGGTTTATCGCTGCAATGGAAGTCCCCCGCAAGAACCCTGTGTAGAGAGTGATGCATGCTATAGCAAGGATCATTACAATCCCGCAAGACCGATAGACCACATTCCGTCGTTTTTTTTCTTTGCCCATAACGCCCGGGTGACGTCTGGTAAAGAGGAAGAGTGAATTAAACGACAATGCAAGGAAGAAAAGTGCCCCGAATGCCAGATGGATTGTTTCCGAAACATTGTCAGGGATCAAAAACATTCCGACTCTGACGACTTTGCCGGAGTACATAGCGGTAGGGAAGAGAATCATTCCCAGTGCAAAGAGCCCGCTCATGTTTGCTACGATGTCGTCAACTTGCGCATAACCTCTGTACGATAAGAGAAACAGCGCAACCCCGCTCAATATGCCGACAAACAAATCACGCATGTTCGTGTAATAGTACCCGCTTATTGACCCCTGCAGACCTGGTTCACCTTGCGTCAACCCTCCGAGGATGACAACAAAAGGGAGTGATATCCCGAGAATTCCGATGAGTCTCCTCATCGTCAAATATGAGATGATCAGACTTTGTTCCCGATTCATCGACATATCAACACCCCTGCATAATCAAAGGCCATCATGTTTGTGGATAGCGGCAGATTTCGCCGGAAAAAGCTGCGAAATCGATTAGGAAAAGCAAATCGCCGGCTGCTCCCGCGACCCAAAGATACGATTTTCATCATTCGAATGTAAGGTTTTTGCGGGAGTTGACAATAGCTTCACTTGTGTGTAGTTTAATCGAGTTCTATCAGACCTGTTCTTTGATTTGACGATCGTCGAGTAACCCCCTCCCACCAATTTGGGAGAGTCTCAGCTTTCAGGAGGCGTCATGCGTTGCGGGATGTCACGCTCGATCGATCGTTCCTCCCCGGTGAGCGGCCAGGATCGGCTTCCCACTGTGCTCGCCGCTCATTCCTCTCAGCATCCCGTCAACATCATTTCTTCCGAAACCAAGCAGTTCCTGCTCACCCCGGCCGGTACGCGGGTGACACGGCAGGGACCTTCAGAGCCGTATTGCAGAGCGTGGGCAAGGGTGACGACAGCCGCGTAAACGCCATTCATCACAACCAGGAGGAAGAAACACATGTTCAAAAAAAAGGTGGCATTGGCCGGCAATTGCTAACCATGGCGTTGGTCGCGATACCCTGGTTTTTCCGGGACCAGTTTGCGACTTCTCTGGATGAACAGGCACGTGAGGCTCAGCAGGTACTGACCGAAAAAGGCGGCCACGAACAGCGCCAGCTGCAGAATAGCAACAATCGGGAAGTGATGAGTTTGCTTGCCCGTGTTGATCTGGCCCTGAGGACAAAATCAGAGACCAGCGCGGAGGAAATCAACGCGGAAGAGGCCAGGTTGTGGAGCGAAGACGCCAAAGAGGATGGCAAGCTTCTGGAAGACGACGTGTCGGCATTCGACAAACTTCTTCCACGCGTCTCAGTGGGAGATGGCGAAAAGAAGGAGATGGTGGACATTGCCACACGGGCGGACGCTGTTGCCAAGAAACTCAAAGCCTTTGATCCTAAAGCGGAGGTGACTGAGAACCCAAGCCCGGCAATCCAGTTACAGAACGATTTTGACAAAGCCGACATAGACCTGCGCCAAGCTTGGAAGGGCCTTGAGCAGGCGGCGCAGACGGACCAGGAAGACGCCACTGCGGCTGCGAAGATATCGCGCATCATCGCATGGGTGTGCACCGCCATCGGTGCCTTACTGCTTGGAGATTGGAAGAGGTTTCTCGCTGGATTCGCCGGAGGAGAGGAGCAAACCGACCCCACGCCACCGGGCGGCACGGCATAACGGCTCCCTCGACAAGAATGTTCTCACCATGCCATCGCAGGAACATTGAAGCCGAATTGGGGTCCGCTTGCCGTTTTCCTTTAACAATCTACACCGTGGCGTGCGCCTGGAGGGATTTGAACGCCCAACCCTCAGATCCGAAGTCTGACGTAATGCGAACGTCGCTGTGCTTCAGCCCACGAAGGGTTCGGCCTCGGAAATCCTCTTTAGGCTGGTCTTGAGTAGAGTTCCGATATGCTCGAAGCTCAATTTATCGTGCTCATTGTCGAACGTAACGCTGCGTCCGGTGGCTCGAGCGATTGCCGTGACAGTTGAAAGCGAAGACTATAGAGAGCTACGTTCGCAAGAAATCCGGCGTTCTTCAATTCAGCCGAACTCACTCTTTCCGTCTTGCTCTAAAGGCTGTGACAATCCTGGCTAATGAAACGCCAAATACCACGCCGGTTGCGAATAATCCAAGTATTTGCACGTTTCTGACGTTTTCTGTGAACAACGTTAATCCGATAGCAGTAAACACTATCATCATTGCCACACTTGACCACACGACTCTTGTGTCCATACCGTCTCCCATTCTGTGGTTGAACGTGATTGGTTGTCGAGGCCCACGATATTCCCCAAGGATGGCCACGACAACGTTCCTCACCTGTTGCAGTAGTTGTTCTGCGCCGCGCGCTGCTTCAGGTTCATTTGTTCGAGTATATCTGACGGCATCCCTTCATGCACATAGCTGGCAAAGTCCTGCATGCGAAANNTGGGATTCGGATGGGCGTACACTGTCAGGATTTTCATGAGACAGTCCTCCTGGTGGCAAAGTTGATTCCATGGATCAGTAGACGAACGGAACGAGTTTTCTCTCTTTCTGCTGATAGACGACATATTGCTGGCCATAGGCTTTCCGTAACTCAACTTCCTCCACTGGAATCAGAAGCAAAATCAATACGAGATAGATGAGAAACACGCAACAGAAAGCCCATGACTGGACCAGGCAGGTCAGCCCAGCGGAAATACTCAACGCCGCTGTATACATGGGATGCCTGACCAGCCTGTATGGTCCATCCATGATCATGGTATCTTCAGACCGAGGAGCACTCCCCCCAAGCTGGTAATTGCGTCCCAGCGTGATCAATGACGCTGCCATGAGGA
>PMDK01000169.1 GCA_003154425.1 Ignavibacteriota bacterium | reverse complement strand
GAACAATTCGTGAGGCGGCAGTGAACCGATTCATGACACGGGGGGCAGTCCTGGCCGCCCTCCTGTTCCTTGTCCTCCGGGGGACTGCCGCATCGGACGACCCGCAGGAAATCCTCGAAAGCGTCAGAAAGAAATACGACTCGATCCGGGACGCCGAGCTCAGGTTCNNTCCGGGACGCGGAACTCAAGTTCACTCAGCGTACGCGCTTTCCCGGGTCGACGCTCGAACAGCGCGCGAAAGGGACGCTCTACCTGAAAAAAGAGCACAAATACAGGATTGAAACGGAAGACCAGACTGTGGTCACGGACGGGGAAACCGTCTGGTCCTATTCCGCGGCGAACCATCAGGTGCTGATCGACCGCTTCAAGCTCTCGGACCGCTCCTTTTCCCCCGAGCGCATCCTGGGGGGAGCGACCGGCGACTATACGGCGACCGTCAGGGGGCGCGAAAGGTCGGGGAACGCCGAATGCATCGTCCTGTGGCTGATCCCCCGGGGTGAAGGCTCCCTGATGACCTCACTCCGCCTCTGGGTCGATCCGTCGGAGTGGCTCGTCCGGATGGCGGAATTCACCGACGTCAACGGAAAAGTGACGACCTATACTGTCAGCGACATCAAACTGAATCCCGGCCTGAGCGACTCCCGGTTCACTCTGCAGATTCCGGAAGGGGCCGAGGTCGTCGACATGCGATAGGAGGACTATTGCTCCAGGAGTCCCCGCTCCCCCCGTCCGCCGCACCGCCCGGCCGCCGGATCATCCGGTTTGCGATAAGCGCGGCACTGACCGTCCTGTTCCTCTGGATCGCCTTCCGGGGGACGGATCCGGGAAAGCTCGTCACACTGATGCGGGGGGCGAACTACTGGTGGATGCTGGCGATGTTTGCGTGCCTGATGGCGAGCCATGCAGTGCGATCCTGGCGGTGGGGATACCTGCTCTCCCCGATCAAGCGCGGGATCGGTTTCAGGAATCTCTTCGCCGGCGTCATGATCGGATACATGTTCAATAATGTCCTCCCCCGTGCAGGAGAGATCGCGCGTCCCTATGCGATAAGCAGGATGGAGTCGCTCCCGGTGAGTTCCGCGTTCGGGACGATCGTCGTTGAGCGCATCATCGACACATTTTCCTTCCTCCTTCTTGTTGCGCTTCTCCCCCTTGTCTACGACGGCCCCCTTCTTGATTCTTTCCCGTGGCTCCAGAGCGCGGGCCGTATCATCACGGTGGTGACGGCTGCCGGCCTCCTGTTCCTCGTCGCCATGATGGTGCGGCGGGACTGGACGGAACGGTTCCTCCTTCGTCCCCTGGGATGGGTGCTGCCGGCGGGAGTCCGCCTGCGCACAGAGGAGCTGGTGAACGCGTTTCTCGACGGGTTCCTCTTCCTGAAGGAGCCCGCAAGCTTCGCCGTCATCGCACTGGCGGGCGCCCTAGTCTGGTTTCTGTACTTCCTGATGACGTATGTCGCGCTTTTTGCGTTCGGCCTCGGGACGCTCGGGCCGCGCGCGGCGGTGGTCCTCCTGACCATCTCCAGCATCGGCGTCGCGATACCCACCCCGGGGAGCACCGGGAGCTACCATGCGTTCACCTCGCAGGCGCTCATTCGTCTGTTTGCGGTGGACCCGTCGTTGGCGCTCGGATTCGCGACGGTCACGCACGCCGTCGGGTTCATCGGCGTGACGCTCGTGGGATTGTACTACTTCATCCGCGACCGCTTCACATACGCGCCCCCGGTGCGAAGAATATGAGAAGCACCTTGCTCCTGGTTGCGGCGGCGCTCTGCGCCAATGCGCTCCTCCGCGCACAGACGCATGAGGGTTCAGCCCCGCGCGGATCACTCTCCGCGGGGATGGGGGTGGAGTATGCCTCGTACCCGGACGTGACCGGTCTGGTCAACGTGACCGCTCTCCCTTCGGAGCGTGTCCCGCAGTTCAAATCGGCGGTGGAATTTTTCGGCGCATGTACGCTCCCGCTCTCCGATCTCTGGCTCGTGAAGTTCGAATACGCGTATACGCTTGCATCCTACTCCCCCCAGGGGGCGTTCGGCCCGGCCTCGTTCAGCGTGGCTGCCCACATGCCTTCGCTGATCCTCCAATACATGCTGACCGACCGGGGCGTGTACAACGTCAGGGTCGGGGCGGGGGGCGGATACCATTTCGGAAGCCTGGCGGAAAAGTACCTTTCGCTCGATGATACGTTCAGGGGGAAGGGAGCGGGCATGGTCTTCGAACTGGAGGCAAACACCGCATTCGGCGACCACCTCTTCGCGTTCCTCGGGGGAAATATCCGTTGGGAGTTCATCGGAAGCCTTCTCGACGCTTCGGGCGTGAGCCCGGGCGTGGCCTCCGGCGGTTCGGGCATCACGCTCCACTCATTCGGCGTGGGAGCGCGTCTTGGAGCAAGCTACCTTTTCTAACAACGCAATCATCATAACACAGGGAGAATCACCTATGTGCAACCGGATCACGCTGGCAGGGATCCCCGCCACGCTCATGCTCGTCGCCGCGATCGCCGGGGGGACGACCCCCGGGTTCTCTCAGTCCACATCACATGGAAAAAGGAAGCCGATGACACAGGAAAAAGTGGTCGCCGTGATCGAGACGACGCTGGGAACGATCGAGGCCGAGTTGTACGCCGGGGATGCACCGAAGACGGTGGAGAACTTCGTCGGCCTTGCCGGGGAGAAGTACTTCGACGGCGTCATTTTCCACCGGGTGGTTCCGGGGTTCGTCATTCAGGGGGGAGACCCCACGGGGACAGGGACGGGGGGGAAGAGCATCTGGGGGAAGGAATTCGCCGACGAACTCAATACGGCGGCCGCCTCGTACAAGGAGGGGTACAAAAAGGGTGTGCTCGCTATGGCCAACCGGGGTCCGAACACGAACACGAGCCAGTTCTTCATCATGCTGGCAGACAACACGACGCTCCCCAGGAACTACACGATATTCGGCAGAGTGGTAAAAGGGATTGACGTCGTCGATGCGATCGGCGGGGTCGCCCTGAAGGGGGGGATGGGTCCTGAAGCGTCGAAACCGGTCACCCCGGTCGTGATGAAAAAAGTTTGGATCCGGCAGGCTCCGGCTCCCGCCAAGAAGCACTGAACTCCGGTGGCGAAGGACGCCATGACATCTCCGGAGCTGTTCGCGTCGCTCGCTCGCGGCGAAGTGGCGCCGGTCTACCTCCTCTACGGGGAGGAAGATTACCTGGCGGGGGAAGCCCTTGACGCTATTCTCCTGGCTGCACTGAAGGGGGGCGACCGGACATTCAACCTGGATGTCCTGGGGGGAGGCGAGACGGACGGCAGGGACATTGTCGCACGCGCTTCGTCGTTTCCGATGGTTGGGGGGCGCCGCGTGGTCGTTGTGCGCGAGGCGGACAAGCTCTCGGCCCATGATTGCGAACTCCTGGCCGTGTATGCAGGCGAACCTTCTCCGTCGACGTGCCTGATCCTCATCGCCGGGAAGCCCGACATGAGGAAGAAACCGTTTGCGACAATACGGAGGTCGGGGGGGGCGCTCGAATGCAAGCGCCTGTACGAAAACCAGATCCCGGCCTGGATTGCCGAGGCTGTCCGGAAGGAGGGGCGCAGGATCGAGCCGGAGGCCGCGAAACTCCTCGCGGCATATACCGGCACCTCGCTGCGGGAGATCAGGAGCGAACTCGACAAGCTCTGCATTTACATCGGCACGCGGAAGGAGATCACGGCCGGTGATGTGTCCGCGCTTGTCGGTATGTCGAAGGAATACAGCCCATTCGAACTTCAGAAGGTGGTGGGACTCAGGAAGACCGCGCGCGCGATGGCCATACTGGAGGAGTTGCTGGATGCGGGGGGAGGAGCGCCGCTCGTCATCGCGACGATGACGAACTACTTCCTGACGCTCTGGAAGCTGCACGATCTCCGGCGGCGGGGGTTCACGGAGGATGACCAGGCCGCGCAGGCCCGCATCCACCCTCGTTTTCTGCGGGAATACCATGAAGCTCTCGGTTTTCAGCCCCCCGCGGCGTGCGAACGGGCACTCCTTTTGCTGGCGGAAGCGGACGAACAGTCAAAATCAGGCGCGTACGATGCGCGCCAGGTGATGGAATCGCTGATCGTGCGCCTGTGCGGCGCGGATGAGGGGAACATCGGCCGGGCTCCCGGAGCATAAAGCGTGCGTCGAAGACGACATCGCCCTGATGACTGACCCGTCGGATGAAAGCCTGATGTCTCTGTTTCAGCGAGGGGACGAGCAGGCGTACGCCCTTCTGGTCCAGCGGTACAAAGACGAGCTCACAAACTTCGCCCGGAGGTTCCTTGGTGACCGGGATGAAGCCGAGGATGTGGTGCAGGAGACCTTCGTCCGCGTCTGGCGGAGCAGGGACACCTACACCCCTGCCTCCAGGTTCTCGACGTGGGTCTACGCGATCGCATCGAATCTGGCGAAGACCCGGCTCCGCAGGTGGTCGCTGCGGCGGTTCGTGAGGCTGGGGGAGCCTCAAGGGGGAGGGACGGTGTTCGATCTCCCGGATGAAAGCGCGGGGCCGGACGGCGCGGCGGAGGACACGTTCCGGGAGGAGAGGATCCAGCAGGCGTTGAAGTCTCTTCCCGTGAAATTCCGGGAGGTGATCGTGCTGCGGGATATTCAGCAACTTTCCTATGAGGAGATCGTGGCGATCACCGGCAGCGCAATGGGAACGGTGAAATCGCGGATCAACCGGGCGCGTGCATTGCTCCGGGATCAGCTTCGCGACCTCATAAGGGATTGAACGGCGATGAACAAAGCGCACGACCTGAACGACTACGAGCGCCTCAAGGAAGAACTGCGGCGGCTGAAACGGAGGCGCGCCCCGTGGTACTTTGAATCGGCGTTGCAGCAGAGGTTGCAGGGGGGACGAAGGAGGAGGCCGCGCCGGCGCCCCTTCTCCATTGTTCCGGTTCTCGTTGTTGTATTCGTGACACTCTGTATTCTCGGACTTGCGGCGTATATGGTCCTGGTCCACACAAATCTGACCTTTCCGGGTTCACACCGGGGCGGGGTTCCCCCCGCCGTTGACACGACTTCAGGCCGGAAACCGCAATGAATCCGGGCGTTCTTGAAGAATCGACTTGACTTCAACCGGTTTTCGACCTAAATTAAGTCAATAGACGAAGCACTTGAGGTTTTACTTTAAAAGAAACGTGTTCGCCGCCCATACGCCGGATGCGCCGGGCCTGACAGGGGGCGGAGGCGGGGACACGCCGGCGAACGGATCTTTCTCGGCGCGAAGCGCCAGGATCGTGTTCACAACAACGGGAGGAAATCAAAATGCCGAAACTGAATCTCAGGGATGACGGGTTCGAGGAAGAATCCAACCCCCTTGATTCCGACCAGAACGTCGCGCCGCCGCCGACCCTCCGTGAAGTTGGCGTGAGCGGGGGGGGAGGCAACAGCTCGACGATTCTCACAGTCCTCCTCCTTGTCGTCGTCTTGGCCGGAGGCGTTTTCGCTCTGAACTATTTCAAGGTCATCCATCTCTGGGGAAAGAGGGCGCCGAAAGTCACCACCGAAGCGTCATCGGAACAGCTTCCTCCCCCTGAAGCGACCGCTCAGGCTGCGAACACGACAGACCAGGGTACGACGCCACCCGCGAACGATGTCACACCGACTCCTGAGCCGAGCCTCGAGCCATCTGGCGGGGCGACGCCCGCCGCCGCAACCCCGGTCCCCGCGCCTTCACGGTCCACTCAAAAGAGCGAGTCCGCACCGGTGCGGAAGTTCACGCCCCCTCCGTCGGGGAGCGGAAACTTCACCGTCCAGGTCTCATCGTGGACGAGCAAAAACATGGCGGAGAAGGAAGCGTCGCGCCTGAGCTCCGCGGGGATGAGCGCATTTGTTGAAGATGCCGTTATCGCGGGGGAGAACTGGTACCGCGTACGGGTCGGCCGGTACGGGAGTTCACGGGAAGCGAAAGAAGCCGCCGACCAGCTCGCGAAATCGGTCGAAGGTCAGATATGGGTCGCGAAGGCAGGGGGGAGATAGACTCTCTTTTTTCCCCTGCGTGTGACCGTCCTCGCCGGACCGCCTGACAACGCCTGCACATGACCGTGCCGGCCCCCTCTGCATGAAGGATCCATGCGGAGCGGGCCGGCACCTGTTTCCGGGGGGGCTCTTCAGTTGCCGCCGTCCCGGGCTTCGGGCGATCCGGTCGGCCTTTCCTCCCCCCTGAGGTAGAAATAGTAAAACACCGCTTCCCCTGCCGTCAGGACAAGGAGCGATACGGAATCCCTGTTCCATGCCCCCCCCGTTTCCCCGGCGCTCATGAAGAATTTCATGATGAACGACGCCATGCTCCAACCGACGAAGAAGATCAGGGCCATGA
>PMDK01000285.1 GCA_003154425.1 Ignavibacteriota bacterium | reverse complement strand
AGCGGGTTCTTCGGGTCGCCGAACTTCGCCCCCATAGAAGACTCCACCTTCTTCAGTGCCGCGGCGACTTCGGCGGTTAGCGAGCGCGGATACGTTCTCCGGTTGGCGTAGAAGTGCGTGCAGACCTCTGTCGAGATCGAGAATCCGGCGGGAACCGGCAGACCGATATTGGTCATCTCAGCGAGGTTGGCTCCCTTCCCTCCCAGCAACCCTTTCATTTCTGCCTTTCCCTCGGCCTTCCCTTTTCCAAAGAAATACACATATTTCTTCATTGTTCTTCCTTTGTTAAGTATTGATGTGTCGTTGTTTCGTTTGCATCTGCAGCATTACAGCGTTCGTACGGCCCTGACTTCGGAGGCGAGCCGCTCAATGAGGTTCCTCGAGAACGGGCCCGCCGTGTCGCTCATCCGCTCGGGATGCCACTGAACCAGCAGCAGGAACGGCTTCCCCGCGGGATTTTCCCACTCGAGGGCTTCGATGATCCCGTCATCGGACCTGGCGGCCACGCGCAGTCCCCGGCCGACCGCCTCCACCGCCTGGTGGTGCGATGAGTTGACGGTCCCTTTCGTCACCCCGACGATCCCGTTGAGGACCGACCCTTCGATGATATTCACTCCGTGCAGCCGCTCGGGCGCATCTCCGCGCCGGTGGCTCGAAAAGCCCGCCGCCTCGAGATCGGGGATCAATGATCCCCCCATGGCCACGTTGAACACCTGGGCTCCCCGGCAGATCCCCATCACCGGCATGCCCCGTTCCATCGCTTCGCGTATGATGTCGAATTCAAACATGTCACGGCCGATCTTCACCTCCCTGGCAAGGTGCGCGTCTTCGTCCCGGCTGTAGAATTTCGGGTGAACATCGCCTCCGCCGGTGAGCAACAGCGCATCACACCGATCGATCTCGGAAAACGTGCCGGAGACGCACGACAGGATCTGAACCTCTGCACCGGAGATCCATTGCCTGGCGAGCGCCGCGTACATTTCGTACGTGGCCGGGTCACGCATGGGATCGGTGATGCCGATGATCATCGTTCCCTCCTTGCTTTCACCACACCGCCGACCGCCTGTTCAAGCAGGTCTTCCCCCCTGAGCATCCCGATCGTCGCCACAGCATAGAGAAAGGGGACCCCCCCTGCGATCCGCTCCATGAGTCCGGGATCAGCAAGGAGCCGCACCATGTCCTTCTCCGTCGTCATGCATGCGTCCGCCGCCGCGGCACCTTCCAGTATCCCGTCCAGGTCCTTCCCGCTGTAGATGTGGTGGTCGCGGAACCGCCTCTCCTCCACGACGTTAACGCCTTCAGCGCGCAGGGAAGCCATGAAGTTCCCGTGGTTGCCGATGCCGCTGAATGCCAGGACCCGCTTCCCCCGCAGTGCCGCACGTCCGAGGGGTTCGTCGCCGGGCATTGTGACGAATTTCTCGATCACTGTCCGGTACGCGAACGAGCGCGCATCCGACCAGCGGCGGAGCTCACCGGCCCACGGCGGATCGTCCTTCCGCACGGCGCGCGAAAAACCGATGAGACCGGCCCGCCGCAATCCCGAGAACCACTCCCTTCTCATCCCCGCCGGGAGGAGCTTCTCCCGGAGAAAATCCGCGCCCGCGTCGATGACAAGTATGTCAAGATCGCGCTCAATGGAACGGTGCTGGAATGCATCGTCCAGCACAATCACATCCGCACCGCACTCGACCACCGCCCTTGCAGCAGCATCGGCCCTCCGTTCGCCCACGACGACCGAGGCCGAGCGGAATTTCCGCGCGATCTGCACCGGTTCGTCACCCCCGGTGAACGCATCCGCCCGAATCTCCCCCCTGCGCGAGACGACCACAACACCGTGCGTTCTCCGTCCGTACCCGCGGCTCACGACCGCGACACTCAGCCCCTGCGCCGCGAGCCGGCCGGTAATATACTCGACGAGAGGCGTCTTTCCCGTTCCTCCGGCAGTCAGGTTCCCCACCGCAATGACGGGGACGGCCGTCCTGCGGCGCGGAGCGACACCCAGGTCAAACGCGCTGTTCCTGGCAGCTGCGGCCAGCCCGTAGAGCCACGACAACGGGAGCAGCATCATGCGCACGACCCCGGTCATCATTTTGTGTAGCCGGCCTCCCTTAGCCGTCGCTCCACATCCGCAAGCTTCTCCGCTTCCCTGTAGGTTATGTGAAGGCGCTTCAGGAGGAGGAGCATCCCGATTTTATCGTCCTGCAGCCGCCGGTACCCCTCCGATCCCGTCCCCCCGCCGCTCTTCTTCATCCCCGCCATGATGGCATCGACCGCCTGAACTCCCGCGGTGAACGTCCGCTCCGCTGTCTGGTCCCGGCCCATTTTCATATACGCGCGCCCCATCTGCCGGAAGTATGCGCCGGCATAGGGGGACTCTTTGAACCTGTCCGATGCCTCCCGTTGCGATTTCACCACCCCGGCCCAGTCTTCCACACCGAAATGTGCGACGCCCAGGTTGTAGAACTGCCGGTCATACGGAAACCGCTCCGCGTTTCTCTTTGCGTATCTCAGGAACCCCTGGGCGTCATCCAGCCCCGTGCAGACCTCGCACAGCATGTCGTATGCCGCCGCCTCGCGGTATCCGAGTTCCTCGGCCCTGACGAGAAAGACCCGCGCCTTCCTGAACCGTTCCGTGCGTCGCGGACCTTCTTCCTTCATACCGAGGTCGAACCAGAGCGAACCAAGATCGACCAGCGGGTCGCGGTACGAGGAATCCATGGCCGCGGCACGCATGAGCTCGTGTTCCGCCTCCTCCATGCGCATCGTGACATAGAGCTGATGGCCGCGCAGGTAAATCGATTCCTTTGTCTCCGCCGTGTTTCTCCCCGTTTCCCGCGACGGTCCGCATGAAGCAAGGAGAAGCACTCCTCCCGCAAGCGACGCCCCGAGCAGGCACCTTCTCACGCCACCTCCGCCAGGGAGAGTATGCCGCGCGCGACACGCTCGGAGGCGCCGGGTCCGCCGAGCTTCTGGCGGATGACCGAAAGCTCCCGCCGGGTTGAGGATACGAGCGCTTCATCGTCGAGGAGCTTCCCCACGGCCTCCCGGAGATTGACGGCCGTCATTGCACCCTGTATGAATTCAGGAACGATGGTCTTCCCCGCCACGATATTGACGAGTCCGATCGAGCGGACGTCGACGAGCAGCCGGCCGATGAAATACGTCAGCGGGGAGGTGCGATAGACCACCGCCATCGGCGTGCCGAACCATCCGGTCTCGAGCGTCGCCGTCCCGGAGGTCACGATCGCTGCGTCCGCATATGCCATCAGGTCGTAAGTCCCGTTCTCCACCATCACCGCACCGGCCCCCACGTCCGTGAAACGCCCTACGAATTCCTCCCCGAGGTTGGGGGCCACGCCGATCGCCACCTGGAGTTCCCTCCCCGTGCGGAGCAGTTCGGCGGCCCTGGAGATCACGGGGAGGATCCGTTCAATTTCCTGGCGCCTGCTCCCCGGGAAAAGGCCGAGGAGCTTCTTCGACGGGTCGAGACCGTTGCGCCGGAAGAACTCCGCACGCGTACAGCTTGTCCCGATATGCTCCGCGAGCGGGTGTCCGACAAATTCGACGTCGATCCCCTCGTTCCGGTATATGTCCACTTCAAAAGGGAAGACCACCTTCATCCGGTCCACCAGGTTTTTCATCTTCTTGACGCGTCCCCGGTGCCACGCCCATACCTGGGGGCTGATATAGTACAGGACCGGGATCCCCCGGGATTTTGCCTCCCGCGCGAAGCGGAGGTTGAACCCGGGATAGTCGATCAGCACGACGACGTCGGGACGGCGCCGTTCCAGCTCGCCGATCAGCATCCGCTTCAGATCCCGGATGGTCCCCAGGTTGCGGAGGACCTCGGCAAACCCCATGAATGCAAGGTCCGCTATGTCATGGAGCAGTTCCATCCCCTCCCGGCGCATCCCCTGGCCTCCGACCCCGGCCACCTCGACAGCAGGCGAGAGAACCTTCAACGCCCGTACCACAGAGGACCCGTGAAGGTCACCGGATGCTTCTCCCGCCACAATCAGTACCCGGGGAGGCATCGCGTCACTTCACCGTATGGAGGTAGATGTATTTTGCCATGACAAGCGCGATAACGAGCCCGATGGCCTGCAGTGTCCGCCTCTCACTCGAGAGTCCTTCCGCCGGATCGACCGTCTTCGCCGCCGGGCGGGGGGACCTGTACGGCGCCAGCCGCGGCACGAACCGCCGCACGCTCCGCCGGTACTCGTCGAACTCCCTGCCGAACGTTGAGGCCAGGTACTCTTCCTCCCGCGTGACGATAAGGTAATATTGAACGTAGAACCACGCGATGGCAACGAGGAGCATCCAGGGAAAAAGGGCCATCGACATTACCCCCACGCCCGCGTAGAGCAGCATATTCCCCACGTAAAGGGGATTGCGCACATAGGAGAACGGCCCGCTGGTGATCAGGAATGTCCCCCCCACCGTTCCCGTCGTCCGCGTCTCCGCCCCGACGATCGAGACTCCCCAGAAGCGAATCAGCTCGCCGATGAAGACGACGGCAAACCCGATCACCAGGCTCAGCACCGTCGGCTGCGCATACCAGATCATGACGAGGAGAAACGGCACCGGCGTGTAGCTCCTGTACTTGAATATCAGCCGCCGTATATCATTGTCCTTTTCTTCCATGATCAGGCTCCCCGCCGCCCCTCAGGATTCGTGACGGAATGCCGCACGGCGCTCGGCCTCTGCACGCGGCCGCGGGCGCAACCGGTTGCGGTCCATGAGATCCCGCAGCCGCGACACGACGTCGTGAAATCCCGCGTACGGATAGTAGGAGATGTTCTCATTCTGGCAGTATGTCTGGAGGAGGTCCTTTGCGAAAACAATGTCGGCGTACCGGACGGGGCACCTGTCGGAGATCCCCTCCCCCACGTATGCGATGATGTCCTCCTCGGCCGATGCCGTGAGCATGATGTTCCGCTTGCAGCATGCGCACCTGTCGCACACGGCATCGGAATGCGGGAACGCGACAGAGATCTCCGCACGGCCGTCCTCACCGGGACGAAGGAACGTGGCAACGTTCGAGAGGAACGGCACCTCTCCGCAGCCGTTCCGCCCGAGGATCCTCCGGATATAGTAGTCGATGCCGTCGCTCACGATGAGGAGTTCCACCCCCCGCTCACGGCAGAATTCGACCAGATCGTTGAACGAGGGATCAATTTCCTGCGCGTCGACGAACTCCTCCAGAGCCCCCGAGCTCACCCTTCCCATAGCCCTCGCCTCACCCAGGAAGCACGCACGCGCGCTGATTTCTCCGGCGCGGAAACGTCTCACAAGCTCGTCGCAGGCAGCCCCTCCGAAGGCACGGAAGAACATGTTCCCCACGTCCCCGCGCGTGATCGTCCCGTCGAAGTCAACGAAAAGTCTCAGGCTCATCGCTACGCCGACGCGAGCGCAGCGGATTCCACCCGGGCTCCGGTGGTGAATCGGACGGTCACAAGCTTCGACACGCCTTCCTCTTCCATCGTCACGCCGTAGAGGGCGCTCGCCGCCTCCATGGTCCTCTTATTGTGCGTCACGACGATGAACTGGGTATTGTCGGAAAATTTCTTCAGGATACGGGTGAACCGGTCAACGTTCGCATCGTCGAGCGGGGCATCCACCTCGTCGAGAATGCAGAACGGGCTGGGCTTGACGAGATAGATCGCGAAGAGAAGGGCCGTCGCCGTCAGCGTCTTCTCTCCCCCCGACAGCAGATCGATCGATGTCGGCCGTTTTCCCCGCGGCTTCGCCACGATCTCGATCCTGGCCTCCAGCGGATCCACGTCCTCTTCGAGTTTGAGGTCGCATTCGTCGCCGGGGTCGAACAGGCTCTTGAACGTTTCGATGAAATTGTTGCGGATGAGGGCGAACGTTTCCAGGAACTTCTTCTGTGCGGTGGCGTTGATCTCCTCGATCGTTGCGAGGAGCGTCTTCTCCGCCTCCAGCAGATCCTGCCGCTGCGTCGAGAGGAACTCCAGCCGTTCTTTTTCGGTGGTGTACTCCTCGAAGGCTGCGAAGTTGATGTTCCCCAGGGACTTCATCTTGTCGCGGAGCCCCTGGATCTCGTCCCGCAGCGCGGCGAAATCGACGAATTCGTCTTCCGGATACGTCCTGAGCTGCAGGTCCAGCTCGAACTCCTCCCTGGCGCGGGCGCGGATATGCTCCGCCTTCCCCCGCAGGTCGGCCAGGCGCAGCTCATGCTCGTGGACGGTGCGGAGCGCATCATCATGGGTCCTGCGCCGGTCCTTGATCGCAAGCTCGATCGCATGGATCTCGTCCCGAATCCCCGCCGTCTCCTGTTCCACGGCCTCCCGCCGCGCCCCGACCACGCCGAGCACCTCCCGGAGACCCTCCAGCGTGCGCGTGCTTTCGGCGACGGCAGTCTCGTCGGCGGCGACGGCTTCGGATCCGCGCTCCTTCTCCTCCTCCCTGCGGGCGATGAGCGCACCCGCCTCGGCTGCCGACTCACCGGTCCTGTCAAGCCGGTCGATCGCATTCTGCAGCTCACCGCGGAGCGTCACGAGGGCGATCTCCCCGTCGTTCATCTCTCTCGCCCGTCCGTTCCATTCCTGTTCAAGGACCTCGAGCTCTCTGGTTGCCGCGCCGATCGCCCGTTCAGCCTCCGTCTTTTCTTCACCCAGGGCGGCGAGCGCCGGGGCATCCGCGGCGATCAGCGACTGCAGCTCCGCCACCTCCACCGCCAGTCCCTGAATCTCTTCCTGGCTCCGTGCGATGATGTCAACGGCGCGTTTTTTCTCGAACGCGACCTGGGCGATGCGCATCTCGATCCCGTTCATCTCCTTCTCGACGGTCTTGACCGTCTCGTTCAACGACTTCAGATCGATCGCGTCATGGGCGGCCGCCACCCCGCTCCGTTCTCCCTCCAACGCCAGGATCCGTTCCCGGAGGGAGGCGATCTCCCGCTGGAGCTCCTCGATCTGTTCCCGCTTGCCGATCAAGCCCCCCTCGTCCTGCCTCCTGCTCCCTCCCCGCGTGATCCCGACCCCGGTCCGGACCTCCCCGTCGAGCGTCACGCAGCGGACCCCGGGGATCCTGCCGCTCACCGCGGCCGCGGCGGCCGGGTCTTTCACGATGACCACCCTGTCAAGTATGAGCCTGAACAGGGGGGCGTATGCGGGATCGCACCGTGCGATATCCGAAGCGAGACCCTCGATGCCGGGGATCGCCGGGAGCCTGAGGGACGACCGTATCTCCGGCATCCGGTCGAGGCAGACGAACGTCGCTTTTCCCTGTTCTTCCTTCTTCAGGAGGGCGATCCCGCGCTCCGCTTCGACGCTGTTTTCGACAACAAGAAGTCCCGCGTACTCCCCGAGCGCGGCTTCGATAGCCGTCCGGAAGCGTTCCTCCGCATGGACCGCGTCAGCCACGGTGATATTGCGCGAGGGTTTCCATGCGGGCGATGACGCAAGATAGCGGATCCCCTCCGGCACTCCCTCGCGCGATTCCACCAGCCCTTTGAGGAAATCGACCCGGGCCGATTTTCTCCCCAGGTCATTCTGCAGCTCCGCTTCCCGCGCACGGAGCCGGTCAATTTCTTCGGCGAGTTCCTTTCTGCGCGACTCGGCCTGGTAGTAGGTCATCTCCGCCTCTGTGAACTTCCTCCGGACCTGACGGTCGGCCGCCGTGAGCTCGGCAATAACCCCATCCAGGCGCACCATGTCCTGCCGGTATGCCGCAATCTCCTCTTCCGCGTGCGACGACCTCCCGTTCAGGCTTTCGGCGCGCCCCTTCCTCCGGTCCTGCTCCGTCTGCCGTTCCGCGGCGGTCTCGACGAGGCTGATCGTCCTGTCATTGAGCGCCCGGAGACCCGTCTTGGCCGCGTCAAGGCGCAATTGGCATTCCGCCAGAGCGGTTTTCCGCCGACCGAGGTCTCCGCCGGCCGCGGCCTCGCGTGCGTGAAGCCCGCTGATGGTCTCCTCGAGGGAGACCTTCTCCTGTTCCATTTTCCCCAGGGTGAGCCTGAGATCCGCCTGCTCATTCTCCAGCCGGGCGTTGTTCGCCCTGAGCGCCTTGATCCTCTCGGCAGCGACCGCGTTCCTCTCCTCGACCTGGTGCATTGCCTCACGCTGAAGACTCACATCGCGCTGCGCCTCCGCCAGTCGCTTCTCCGTTTCGAGCATCCGGTTCCGCAGCGACTCCAGTCTGGACTCCTCCCCGGAGAGGTCGAGATCGATCCGGGAACGGTCGTCGTTCAGCGAGCGGAGCCTCTCCTCGACCGGCGTGGAGCGGCCGATGAGCTGTGCGTACTCCCGCTCCATCAGGTCGATCTCCAGCGTCCGGAGCCTTGTCCTCACATCGTTGAACTGCTCCGCGCGCCTGGCCTGCCGTTCCAGCGTGGAGACCGCCTTCTGCACTTCGGACACAATATCGTTGACACGGACGAGGTCATCCTGCACGCTCTCCAGCTTCCGGTAGGCCGCCTTCCTGCGGTGTTTGTACTTCGTTACCCCGGCCGCCTCCTCGAACAGGCGCCGCCGCTCGTCGGTCTTGTCGCTCAGGATCGTCTCAACCATCTTCAGCTCGATCACAGAATAGGCGTCCGCGCCCATTCCCGTATCCATGAACAGATCGAGAATATCCTTCAGCCGGCAGGGGACCTTGTTCAGCAGGTATTCGCTCTCACCCGAGCGGTACACGCGCCTGCCGANNTCCGACGGCAGTATCCCCTTCGTGTTTTCGATGACGAGAGACGCCTCGGCCATGCCGAGGGCCTTGCGCGTCTTGGTCCCGTTGAATATCACGTCTTCCATCTTGTCACTGCGCAGCGCGCTGTACCTCTGCTCTCCGAGCACCCAGCGGATGGCATCCACGATGTTCGTCTTCCCGCACCCGTTCGGTCCCACGATGGCGGAGATGCCGCTGTCGAAGGCAAGATTCACCCTGTTGGCGAAAGACTTGAAGCCGATTACCTCGAGCTTTGAGAGATACATGCGTCCCCGCAAACCCTCATGCTACTGCGTGCTGAGCATCGTGGAATACAGAAATGACAGGTACATCGGCACCGACTGCGTGTAATCGTAATATGCGTACGCGACTGCGCAGGCCGCGGCGACCGACAGCAGTCCGGCACAGTACACCTTCAACGGGAGGACGTCCATGATGATGGACATCCCCTTGAGAAGGCGGAGGAACACCCATGCGCACAGGACGCCGATGAGAACGAAGGCCGGGATCACATAAAAGCTGCTGTCGAGAACGCGATACAGGACCATCCCCAGCGGGACCAGCACGAGCAGGGGAGCCGTGGACCACATCGTCACCGTGTACGCGTGGTAGGCGAAGATCCGCGCACGGACGAACGCTTTGAGGAGCCGGACGACGAGCGCGACAAGGAGCAGCAGAAGGAAGACAAGAAGCGCGACTGTTCCGATGAACCGCAGGGGGTTCCAGATCAGAGCAACCGCGGCTGCCTTTGCGGCGTCGCCGACGAGCAGGTACGAGAGGGATGCGTCAAGGAGCATACTGTCCCGGAACCTGTAGAGGATACCCGATGCGGCTATCGCAACAGCCAGCGAGACGACGGCGCCCAGGAGCGTGCTGTGCCCGATGGCGACGATCCTCTGATCGCGGACGTCCGCGAAGAAATTGTACGAGTTCAACACCGAACGGTTCAGAGATTCGCGGAACCGGCGGCTGGTATTATACACGTACGCGAGACCGACAAGCAACACGAATCCCGCCAGCACGTAAATGATCGGCGCCCCGTTTGAATGGTTCCCAGCAGGGAGCGCTACGAATTTCTCACCGTGGAATATCGCGCGCACCGCTTCGAAGGCCAGGCGTTTCTCACGGCCGGCACTCACGAGCCCCTGCGTGTGCATCCAGGGATCCCCCGACCTGACCGTCAGGGATGGCCTGTCTCCTTTCCAGTCGTCGAATGACCAGACGATCCCCCCGTCGCAATCGATCGACTTCAGCACGTCGAACCTCTGGAGGTAAAACCGGGCCTGGGCTTCCTGCGACAGCGGATCGCTGTAACCGTTCCGGTTATCGGTCTGCACCTCGGTGCCGGTTTTCACGATGACGAGCGGCTGGTGCCTGTGCGCCTCTCGCCAGACCTCAACTTCGGACCGGAACGTCTTTATCTCCTGCGTGTTCAGGCTCAGCGCGGCGATGTCCATCAGCGAGGTGCAGGAATCCGCACCGGGGAGCACGGCACAGTACAGGAGCCTGCTGTCCAGCATGCGCACGAGCCGGACAAGGTTTTGCATGAACGTCCGGGCGGAAGGGTGTGCGGATTGAATCTCGTCGCCGAGGCCCCACGCCATCACCGAGGGGTGGTTTCTGTCCCTGAGGACCATCTCCCGCAACGTCGTCGCGGCAAGATCCGCATAGGCGTCACTTCCGAGAACCGCCCCCGGCGTCTGCACCAGGGGGATCTCCTCCATCGCAAGGAGGCCGTACCTGTCGCACAGATTGAGCATATAGGGGTGCGGAGGGTGATCGACGAACCGGATGAGGTTCGCACCGAGTGTCTTAATCAGCGCGACGTCTTTTTCCCGCTCTTCGTACGTCATCGCACTGCCCCTCCCGGGGGCGTCCTCGTACCAGCAGACGCCTCTGACCTGGAGCCGCTTGCCGTTGAGCTGCAGGTGGTCGCCCGCGACGCCGATGCGACGGATCCCCGCAGCAACGTCATATTCGTCGATGACCTGCTGTTCTTTCCCCAGAACGCGAGCCAGGTAGCATTTGACAAGGTAGAGATCCGGCGTCTCCGGGGTCCAGGGCCGCGGGTTCTGCATGACGACGCCTGTCGCAGCGTCATCCCACTCATTCCCTCTCCTGATCAGGGGGACGACCGGGCTCCTCGCAACCAGTGAGCCGGACATCCTGTCAAGGACTTCGAAGAAGAACCCCGCAGCCGGGCCTCTGGCACCCTGGGACGGGGGAGCGGCGGTAAGGCTGTCCGACCCCTCCGCGGTGACGCTGACAGTCATCTTCGCAGATTCACCGTGTTCCGACAGCTCGGATTTGACGACAGCGTCCCTGATATACAACAGGGGAGTCCCGAGGAGGTAGACGTCTCGTGTGATCCCTCCGTAGTTCCTTATCCCCCAGGCCGATGGGCGGAGGGGGAAGGTCGTCCGCGCATCAAGTTCGTTGCTCACCGAGACACGGACAGTGTTGTCGCGTCCTATCTGGAGGGCGTTCCTCGGGAGCGACTCCATGAAGCTTGTATACCCGCCGCTGTGCGAGGTGACGAATTCGCCGTTGACAGCCACCTCCGCGGCATGGTTGACCCCCAGCATCACGATGTGAAATCTGTACTGGTCGAGCTCTTCTTTCGTCACCTCAACGCCCCGCTGGAAAACGACCTTTCCCCTGAAGTCAAAGGCGGAGGGGACCCTGACGGTCCCGGAAGGACCTCCTTCTATAGCGTAGTCCCAGGAACCCGACAGGTCGATCTTTAGCCGTGTCGGCGTGTCCAGCATGAAGCCGGAGTCCGGACCCCGATTGAGAGGAGCACCGTTTTCAAGAAAAGTGTACTGCGCGGACGCGGAGGAAAATGCCGAGGTGAGGAGAGCGATGACGGTGAATGCAAACTGGAGGGCCGACCTTCCGTGGATTGATGATTTGTTTTGTCGAGGTTCGGTCGGCAAGTATGTTGTAACCGCCAGAGAGGTAGGTGATAAGAGATATCACCTCAATATAAGCATAAACTCCCCTGAAAGCAATGAAAAAACGGTAAAATGCCCTATTTTGCAGCATTGACAATGGCAGCGAACGATTCCGCCTTGAGACAGGCGCCTCCCACCAGTGCACCGTCAATGTCATTCTGCGAGAGTAATTCTGCCGCATTGTCAGGTTTCACGCTCCCGCCGTACTGGATGACCGTCTGTTCAGCCAGCGGCCAGTCGTAAATCTGAGAAACCAGTTTCCGGATGAGCTGATGCACCTCCTGGGCCTGCGCCGGGGTCGCGGTCTTTCCGGTCCCGATCGCCCACACCGGCTCGTAGGCAATGATGACAGATGTCATCTCGCTCCTCGTAAGTCCGGAGAGGACCCCCCTGACCTGCGCCGTGATGACCCGGTCGGTTATCCCCTGTTCCCGCTCGGCAAGAGTTTCGCCGACGCAGATGATCGGCTTGAGCGAGCAAGCGATCGCTTTCTTTGCCTTTGCATTGATCAACTCGTCTTTTTCACCGAAATACTGCCTCCTCTCGGAGTGTCCCAGTATCACATAGTCGCACCCCGCTGACCGGAGCATATTCGGGGAGATCTCCCCGGTGAAAGCCCCCTCATCATGCTGCGACATGTTCTGTGCACCCAGGGCGAGCGGAGATCCTTTGAGCATGGTCCCCGCAACAGCAAGCGAGGTGAACGGCGGACAGACCACGACCGCGACGCGGGGCGCGAGGGACGGGAGCCGCGACTTCAATCCTTCGATCAGCTCCGCAGTTGCAGTCAGGTCCTTGTACATCTTCCAGTTGCCTGCTATGATCACGTTGCGCATGGGGTGTCCTCTATGATTGTCGGGTTAGCCGGGAGAAGGTCACTTCCTGAGGGCGTCCAGTCTCCGACGCAGCACCTCATTGACGACCTTCGGATTGCCTTTGCCTTTCATGATCTTCATCGTCTGTCCGACGAAGAACGCAAACACTTTGTCGTTCCCGCCGAGATATTTCTGAACCTGCGGCATGTTCGAAGCGATGACGCCGTCGACCGCACGTTCGATCGCGCCGGCATCGGAAACCTGTATCAGTCCCTTACGCTCAACGATGGCCCCGGGATCCTCGCCGCTGGCGACCATGTCCTCAAAAACCTCCTTCGCTATCTTGCCGCTGATCGTGCCGTCGCCGATCAGGCCGATCATCGATGCCAGGCGTGCGGGAGAGACCGGGAATTCCGCCGCCGATACCTTTCCGGCCGAAATAACGCGGAGGACTTCGGTCATCACCCAGTTGCTCACCGCCTTGGCGTTTTGCGCCCGGACTGTCCCCTCCCCGCCGAGCGAAGCAAGCGTCTCCTCGAAATAGTCAGCCACACTTTTCTCCGCGGTGAGGACGCCCGAATCGTACCCGGGCAATCCCAGCTCCCGGGTGAACCGGTCCCGTCGGGCTTCCGGCAGCTCCGGGAGATCCCCCCGTAACGCTGCGATCCAGCCCTCGTCCACTATGACCCCGGCAAGATCCGGGTCGGGGAAGTACCTGTAGTCGTGCGCCTCTTCCTTGCTCCTCATCGGGAGGGCAACGTTCCTCTCCGCGTCCCAGAGGAGGGTTTCCTGGACGACCGTTCCGCCGTCGGCAATGAGGCGTACCTGGCGACCGATCTCGAACTCCAGCGCCCGTTCCACG
>PMDK01000320.1 GCA_003154425.1 Ignavibacteriota bacterium | reverse complement strand
CACAGGGAATATCCCCGCCCGCAGCTCACACGGAAGCTGTGGATGAACCTGAACGGGATGTGGCAGTACGCCGAGGCGGCCCCGGGCGAGAAGCCCCCTTCGGGACGCGAACTAACGGGGAGGATACTCGTCCCGTTCCCCCCCGAATCTGCGCTGAGCGGGGTCATGAAGAAGGCGGAACGTCTCTGGTACCGCCGTACGTTCAACGTCCCGAAAGAATGGGGAGCGAAGCGCCTCATACTCAATTTCGGCGCCGTGGACTGGGAGGCCCAGGTCTACGTGAACGGGAAGTTGATCGGCACGCACAGGGGAGGATACGACCCGTTCGGATTCGACATCACGGATTACCTGAAGAGCGGAAAGCCGCAGGAGCTCATCGTGGGGGTGTATGACCCCACGGACACAGGAGACCAGCCCCGCGGGAAGCAGGTCCGCTCGCCCGAGGGGATCTGGTATACCTCGAGTACAGGGATATGGCAGACCGTCTGGCTCGAGCCCCTCCCCGTTGCACACATCACGGATCTCCTGGTCACGCCCGACGTGGAGAACTCCTCTCTCGGCGTAACGGTTCACGCCGTGGGGGAGACCTCAGGCGATGTCGTTCGCGTGACGGTGAGCTCCGGAGAAACGACCGTCACCTCCGGATCGGGGAAGGCCGGGGACATCCTCCCGCTCGCAATTCCCGGGGCCCATCTCTGGTCCCCCTCCGACCCGTTCCTGTACGACCTCCATGTGGCGCTCGAGCATGACGGGAAGACGCTCGACGAAGCCGGGAGCTATTTCGGCATGCGGAGCGTCCGGATCGGCAAGGACGAGAAGGGGATCACCCGGATACTCCTGAACGGGACGTTCCTCATGCAGGTCGGACCGCTGGACCAGGGGTTCTGGCCGGACGGCCTCTACACCCCCCCTTCGGACGCGGCCATGAAGAGCGACATCGCGGCGATGAAGAAGCTCGGATTCAACATGGCGCGCAAGCATGTGAAGGTGGAACCGGACCGATGGTATTACTGGGCTGACCGGCTCGGGCTGCTCATCTGGCAGGACATGCCGAGCGGGAACAACAAGGAGGCGGAAGGAAAGACACAATTCGAGACCGAACTGGGACGACTGATCGAGACAAAGAGAAACCACCCCTCGATAATCATGTGGGTGGTGTTCAACGAGGGATGGGGGCAATTTGAAACGGAGAGGCTCGCCGCATGGGTGAAGAAGACAGACCCGACCCGGCTTGTGAACGATGCAAGCGGATGGGATGACAGGGGGGCGGGTGATCTGCACGACATACACTCGTACCCGAAACCGAAGTCACCGAAAGCCGAAGCGGACCGGGCGATCGTGCTGGGCGAGTTCGGCGGGCTCGGCCTGGCCATTCCCGGCCACACATGGAAGAAGGAACACTGGGGATACCAGGGGATGGGGAACCGGGTCGAACTGACATCAAAGTACGAGTCGTTCATGAGGACTGTCTTCTCCCTGAAGGATGACCCCGGTCTTTCGGCGGCAGTCTATACACAGCTCACGGACGTTGAAATCGAGTGCAACGGGCTCCTGACATACGACCGGTCCGTCGTAAAACCGGAAGCTGAAAGGATAGCGGCGGTCAACCGGGGAGATTTCTCCAGGGTTCCACCCCCTCCGTCGATCTACGTGATAGTTCCGACCTCCGAGCTCAACGGGCAGGAGTGGCGCTACACATTCGAGGAGCCGGCACCCGGCTGGTTCGCGCCGGACTTTGACTACGCGGAGTGGAAAAGGGGGCCCGGGGGGTTCGGCACCGAGGGGACCCCCGGGGCGGTGGTGCGGACGGAGTGGAAAACTCCCGATATCTGGATCCGCCGGGAGGTATCAATCCCCAACGGAGAGATGACCGGCCTCGAGGTGCGCATACACCACGACGAGGACGCAGAACTCTACATCAACGGCGCACTTGCAGCGAAATACCCGGGATACACGACGGAATACGAGGACGTCCCCCTGCCGCACGAGGCGCAGCAGCTGCTGAAAGCAGGGCGGAACACATTCGCGCTCCACTGCAGGCAGACGAAGGGGGGACAGTACATCGATATCGGCCTGGAGGAAGAGACCCAGGTGCCTCAACGCGCCCCGCGCTGAGCTTCCGTGGTCCATTGTCCCTCTTCCTTTCTGAAGCGTCTCAGGAGAACTGTTTGTAGAACATGACGGCAGAGATCACGAGCCCGATGAGCGTAATAAGCAGCCGCACCCGGGCCTGCGGGATCTTCTGCGCAAACTGCGCTCCCCCGTACCCCCCCACGACCGTCCCCAGGGCCATGATGGCCGCGCTCGGCCAGTCCACGAGCCCATTCGCGATGAAGTAGAGTGCGGCCACGATGTTGATCAGGAACCCGAGCCGCACTTTCAGCGCGTTCATCGCGTGGACGTCTTCGAATCCCAGCAGTCCCAGAGAGGCGAGCATAAGTATGCCGATCCCGGCGCCGAAGTATCCCCCGTAGACGGCGACCGCGAGCTGGAACACCGCGGCGCCCACGACCCAGGAGCGCGGCGGGTCCGCGCCGTGCATCGCGGCAAGCCTGGCTCCGAAAAAGCGATTCAATGAACTGTTCAGCATGAAGAGCACTGTCGCAAACAGTATGAGGAACGGAACAAGCGTGTCGAACACGTGCGAGGGGGTGCGGACGAGGAGTATGCCGCCTGCGAGTCCCCCGATGAGGCTTACAGGGGCAAATACCCTGAGCCAGCGGGAGACGGACCGGGCCGCGTGGCGGTAACTGAACGCGCTGCTAAGCGTGGCGGGGAGGAGGGCGATCGTGCTTGTCGCGTTCGCGGCGATCGAGGGGAGCCCCGCGAATATGAGCGTCGGGAACGTCACGAGGGTTCCCCCCCCGGCGATGGCATTCATCGCCCCCGCGATGCATCCCGCGATCATGAACGCGGCACTGTGGAGGAGATCGGGCATGTCAGGCATTCCTTTTCGCGGGGAGTACATCCTGCGGCGCTGACAGTTCCCAGCCGACGAGCGCCTGCACCACGCGCGCCCCTTTCCTGCGGCTTACTCCCTCGATGTAATGGATGAGCGGGCTTGATGCGTCTTCGCCCCGGGAAAGAGCGATGGTGTCGCCCAGCGTGGTCTCGGTGACATAGTTCACCTGGAGGGAGCTCAGCGTGTGGGATTTCACGAACTCATCGTCGTAACAATCGAATATCCATTCGACGTAACGGGCGTTGTTGACGTGGTCATTCACGTCCAGGTCGCTCAGCAGGACAGTGCGCTCGTAGGCGGGGAGCACGCCGCGGACGGGGAGGAGTTTCCTGAGAGGGTCCGGGAGAGCGCGCCCGTGATCGTTCGCGGGGAGTTGGATGGGGAGTGCCTCGGGGCCGTGCGGCCTGAAACCTGCGGTGTCCACCAGGAGCCATCCGGTCGAGGCATCCAGCAGCACACCGCCTGAGCCGTCACTCATCCGGTAGTCCCGGATATACATGAGCCCGTCCGTCATCACGTGCCAGGTCTCCACTGTCCCCCGCTCCCCCCAGGAGGGGAGCCTCCAGATGCGGACCCTCGCGCGGGAAAGGACCCAGACGTAGCCGAGTTTTTTCAGCACCTCGTAGCCGATCCCGAGAGCCACGACGTGGTTCCCGGCGATCTCCTGAAAGTAATTAAAGAGCGAGGCCATCCGGAATTTCCCGGTGCAGTCCGTCTCGTAGGACCTGATGGAGAAATCCTCTTTCCAGGCGTTCCCGCTTGATGACATGCAGTCTCCCCGTGAGGTGGTCAGAATTTGAGCGTGAATACGGTCTCGAGTCCCGGTTCCGAACGGGCCAGGGTAGTGGCTCAAAACCGGACAGTCAATAGATCAATAATCGTGAAATCCGCCGTTGTGTTCAATAGATCATGCTGGCGCGGGGATTGCAGCTGAGTCACTTAAGTCAGAAAAATCTATAACTCCACGTATTTCAACGAGTTAACCCACAGCAGAAGCGGACGGCAGGTGCCTGGCCCGCTTAGTGATTTCCATCATAGTTTTAGTGACAAGAATGTGATTCATTTCACGTGAGAATCGGTGGTACGGTTCCATTTCGACGGATTCCGGGAGAGCAGCGAAACGTGTACATAAAGCGCTGTCAATACTGCGGCAAGGAGACACCGCTCAACGGGGCCGGGTGCAGCCATTGCAGGGGCGGTCTCCTCGAGAGTCCGGGGGTCGCCCTGCTCGACACTTTTGACGCGGTCAAAAGCGCTCTGTCCGATAAATACGAGATCATCGCTGAGATCGGGCAAGGAGGGAACGCCACGGTATACCAGGCGATTCAGAAGAACCTGGACAGGAAGGTCGCGCTCAAAGTCCTTCTCCCCGACCTTGTCGACGATCCCGGCTACATGGAAAGGTTCCATCTCGAGGCACGCGCCATTGCGAAGCTCCGTCACCCGAACATTGTCACAATCTACGATGAGGGGAGCGAACAAGGGGTCCACTTCATGTCGATGGAATTCCTGGAAGGGAAAGACCTGCATCACGTCGTGAAAGAGAAGGGGAGCCTGGGGATCCAGGAAGCGGTGGATATGGCGAAGTGCATCGCACGCGCGCTGGACTACGCTCACAGCTACGGAATAATACACCGGGACGTCAAAAGCTCGAACATCATCATGACGTCCACCAGGACTTCAGTCCTGACGGATTTCGGCATCGCCCAATCAGGAATCACCTCGGTCTATGCCAAATCCGACCCGCTGCTCGGCACGCCGGAATTCATGAGCCCGGAACAGGCCGGCGGCAAAACCGTCGATTCGCGCACGGATTTCTACAGTCTGGGCGTGGTCCTCTACCACACGCTGAGCGGGCGCTATCCATTCCCGGGGGATACCCCGGTCACCATAATGCAGAAGATACTCTACGAGGATCCGGTCCCCCTGGGGAAACTGGTGAAGCTTCCGCCGGCACTCGAGCGGGCGGTCGAATGGTGCCTGGTCAAGGACCCGCGCAAGAGGGTGCAGAACGGGAAAGAGCTGATCGAACTGCTTAATTCCGTCACAGTCCGGAGCTCCCGGCCTTCCGTCAGGACGCCGGCTCCCCGCCTAGTGGGACAAGTTGTTCACCGGCCGCTCCTGAGGACGGTTGTGCTCGCGGCAACTGCCTGCCTGATGCTGACAGGGTACGTCACCTGGCACAATACGCTCAGAGCACATGTGAGGACACCCCCCGCGCAAGCGGCAATGACCGTCCCACCGGTCCTCAAACCGGTCCCGAACCTGATCGGGGGGACAAAGGAAGAGGCGACAAGACTCCTGAGGGATGAAGGGTTCGAAATCGGGAGCATACGAGTCGTGGCTGTGCCAAACCCCGGAAACAGGGGAAAAATCGACAGCCAGCGCCCGTTGTACGGCGACATGGCAACACCGGGAACAACTGTAGACCTGCTTATCGGCGAATAGCCCCCCGCTTGCGCATTCCCCCGCCATCCCTTATCATTGATAGCTTGGTATAATCTGACCTTCGCCCGCTCTCAGGCGACATTCTCGGGTCTCTTGAATTCTTAGCTCAGAGAAGCAGGTGCTCCAATGAAGACCGCGCCGGCAATCGGTATTCTGCTCTGTATTGCGCTCTCTCCATTCCCCTCCCGCGCCCAGGGAAGCCGTCAGTCCGGCTCCCCCGAGGGGGTGGCAGCGGGCGGATTTTCCGTGAACACGAAGAAGGACTCGATAGGCAGCGTCCAGATCGGGTTCACAAAAACCGACAGCGTGACTGTGACGAATACCGGGAATTCCACACTCAATATAAACTCCGTCACCTCGAGCAACGCACGGTTTACCGTCGGTCCCGTGAGCGCGTCCATCACGGCGGGCGCTTCGAGGAAATTCGGCATAACATTCTCTCCGACAACCGCCGGCGCACAATCGTCGTTCATCAGGTTCACGCACAACGGACCTACGTCGCCGGACACCGTGACGGCATCGGGGACCGGGACTGTCCCCGCGTTCTCCGTCAGCCGAAAGACCGTTCCCTACGGACTCGTCGTCATCGCAACAGCGAAGCCGGACAGCGTGCAGGTCACGAATACCGGGACCGCCCCTCTTGTGATAAGCAGCATCACATCGACAAACGCGCGATATGCCGTCAGCCCGACCGGCGGGACGATACAGCCGGGAGCAACGGGCACATTCAGGATTACGTTCACGCCGACGGCGAACGGCCTCCAGAACGGGAATATCGTCTTCCTGCACAACGCACCGAACCTCCGGGACACGGTCGCCGTCAGCGGAACGGGGACCGCATTCTCCGTCAACCGGAGATCCGTCGCGTTCGGGAACCTGCAAGTAGGGAGCAGCTCAAGGGACAGCGTCGCCGTCACGAACGCCGGGCCGACCGCGCTCACGATCAGCAATGTCAGCTCCAGCAACGGGACGTTTGCAGTGAGTCCCACCAGCGCCTCGATCCCCGCCGCCGCGACCGCAAAGTTCTACATCACGTTTATCCCGTCGAACACCATTGCACAGTCGGGGAACATCGTCTTCACGCACAACGCGTCAGGCTCACCCGACACGGTCGCCGTGAGCGGCACCGGGACGCTCCCCGGTTTCGCGCTCGACCGGAGGACCGTCCCGTTCGGANNGGGAAGGCGGCGCTCGTGATCAGCAATGTCACCTCGAACAACGGGACGTTCACGGTGAGTCCGACGAATTTCACGCTGCAGCCCGCCCAGGCGCATACATTTTACATCACATTCACCCCTTCCACGACGAACCCGCAGTCGGGGAACATCG
>PMDK01000163.1 GCA_003154425.1 Ignavibacteriota bacterium | reverse complement strand
AGCACGATCTTGGTGATCTCGTTGTTCTTCAGAGCGGCGACAGCCAGAGCGACGGCCATGTAGGTCTTGCCGGTGCCTGCAGGGCCGATGGCGAAGACGATATCGTTTTTCCTGACTTCCCGGACGTACGCGCGCCCCCCCGGTGTCTTGGCGCGGATCATCTGGTTCCTTGTGAACAGGATCAGTGTGTCGAGCTCCTCGGTGCTGAGCGAGGAGGCCACGCCCCGCGGGAGCGCCGGTTCGCCGTTGGCGGTCACGAGATCGATCACGGTGTCCACGTCGTTGGCCGTCAGCGATCCGTTTCTCGTCAGGAGGAACATCAGCTCCTTGAACACGCGCTCGAGCTGGTCCACCTCCCCGGGGTCCCCTCGAAGCGTGATGGCATCTCCCCGGACGATCACCGTGGAGTCAAACCTCTTCTCGACGATCTGCAGGTTCGCGTCGTTCAACCCCAGCAGTGCGAGGGGGTCGACTCCTTCGATCCGCATCTTCTTTTCAGTCACACCCGCGTTCCTCCATTTTCCAAAGCACACAACCCCCTCCCCTGTACGAGACAGGAAAGGGGGTTGTCGTCCGTGCGCGCCCGGCTTTGCGCGGAAGCGCCTTCATTGCCCGGTGACGCCCGCCGCTACTTGGCTGATTTCCCGGCGTAGTATTTCTTCGCGGCCGCCTTTTCCTCGGCGTTCAGCTCGGTCCCCTGGGGGATTTTCAACTTCTGTCCCTGGTGGATGACATCGGGATCCTTGATCTGATCCCGGTTCCCTTCCCAGATCTTGGGCCAGAGCCATGCGTTGTCGTAGATGTCCTTCTTCTTGGAGATGTTCCAGAGGCAGTCCCTGTTCTTCGCCCAGGTGCCGACCGTGTAGACTTTCACCTGGTTGCCAAGCGTGGCCTGCAGGCTCTTGACCTTTTCGTTGAGAGCGGTCAGGCGGTCCCAGAACTCGGGGATGAGCGACAGCTTGTTTTCCCAGAGCCCCTTCACGGTCGCGGCGAGCGCGTCCACGTCGCCGCTGCGGGCAACAAGGTCGGCGTCCGAGAGCCGGGAGAGCTCGTTCGCCTTGTTCTCCGCCGATTCGATCTCCGAGCGGTATGCCTCCGCCTTGGAAGCGTCGGAACCGACGAGGGCGTAGAGGGCATCCATGCACTTCTGGTAGTCCGCGTCGAGCTGCGTGGACTGCGCGTTCAATCCCGTCACATCCTGGCCGAGGGTCTTCGCCTTGGCACTCAGGTCGTTCCTCATCGTCGTGTACTTGGTGATTTCCTGCTGCCACTGGTCCTTCGTCAACTTCTCCTGATCCTGTGCCATCGCGGCTCCCAGGGTGAAGATGAGAAGCGCGGCAAGCACGACAAACACTGATTTCTGTTTCATGGGGTGAGACTCCTAGTCGTTGTTCGTGCGTTTACTTTGCCAGCCGCTGCTTCACGATCACCTGATCGTCGTTGCACTTTTTCAGCTTCGCGTTTTTCTCCGCGATCTGCTTGTCAAGAGAGCTCTTCTGATCCTCCTTGGCCGCCACATCCTTCTGCAGCGCCGAGACTTCCTCCTTGAGGTCGTTCAGTTGCTTCATCTGTGCGTCATCAGGACTTGATGAGCAACCGACAAAAACGACTGAGCCCGCAAAGAGGATGGCCAGCGCTCGCGCGGTGACCGTCCTGTTGATCTTTTGCATTGGAACCCCTCCTGAAAGTGATGGGTGAAAGGGAAAGACTGAACAATGGGCGGAATGAGACATAGGTTACAGTACGGAAAAAAGACCGTTTTGTCAATAGATCAAAATAGCTGACCCCGCTCCGCAAGGCTCACGTAACGGTTTCCACCCACGATCAGATGATCGTGCAGCGGTATCCCCAGGATCTTCCCGGCCTCGGCGAGCTGACGGGTGATCGCGATGTCCTCCGCGCTCGGCTCGGGATTCCCGCTCGGATGGTTGTGAACGACAAGAACCGCGGCGCCGACGTGGTCGACCGCCGCCTTGAATACCTCGCGCGGGTGCACGAGGCTAGCGTTAAGCGTGCCGTGCGACAGCTCGACGGTGGCAAGGACGGCGTTCTGGGTATCGAGGACCAGAACGGCGAACACTTCATGCGTCAGATCCCGCAGGCGGGGGATGACCAGACGTGCGGCGTCCTCCGGCGTCCGCAAAGGCTCGCATGTTCCTCCGGCGTCCGCCTGCAGGCGGCGCCCGAGCTCGAAGGCGGCGAGTATCCCGAGCGCTTTCGCCTCGCCGATCCCGTCAACCCGCATCAGCTCGCGGGCATTGCGCCGTGCCAGTCCGGCCAGTCCCCTCGGGCCTTCGAGCACTCCGCACGCCAGATCAAGCGCACTGCGGGTCCGGTTGCCCGTCCGGAGGAGGACTGCCACCAGTTCGGCATCGCTCAGCGTATGCGCGCCGAACCGGAGAAGCTTCTCCCGGGGGCGTTCTCCTGCAGGCCAGGTGCAGATCGCGCCGCGCGGCGCCCCCCGCTCTCTGGCCGAATCAGCGCCGTCCCCCCCCTTCATGTCCCCCCCCCTCCTCCCCTGATCCGGCATTCACCTCCCCCACTTTCCGGATCTCGTCCTGCTCGTAGCGGAGCACGGTCAGGGCGACATTGACACGGTCGGACCCGAGGGCGATCCTGGAATGAAAGCCACGGTAGTCGCGGACCCCCGCCAGGGCTTTCCGGAGCGTCTCGCGCGTCGAGGCGCCTTCGTCGATCAGCCGGAGCATCATGTCGGCAGTGTCGTAGCCGAAGAGTGTGTTCTTGGTGGGCTTTTTCCTGAAGCGGGCCGCAAACCTTTCGGCGAAGGCCGCGTACGCACCTCCCGCAGTATCGATGAACGTGTCAGATTCGAACACGACGCCTTCCGCGTACCGCCTGTTCGCGTTCAGTTCGGCGAAGCTGTTCCACTCCCCCGAACCGAGGACCTGCGTCTGGAAATTGAAATAGACGATCTGGGATGAGACGATCCCGATCTCGTCCGCGCCGCTGATCGGCGCATAGATCGCATCGATGCTCTCGACAGGATACTCGAGACTGTCTACCCTGGATTCGTCATACACGACAGGGATTTCCATCGAATCAAGGAGCGCACGCGCACGCGGACCGAGCAGCTGACGCGCGCTGATGACGCTGGACCTGTTCATGAGCGAGTCGATCCGCTTGAGGGGGACACCCAGGCTGGCGAATTTCATGAGCGTGGACGGCCTGACTTTCCCGCCGAATGAGAGTTTCGCGTCCGCACCATCCAGCATCCCCGCGCGCCGTATCGAGGCAAGCTGGGGCTTCAGATCGGATGTCCCGCGCTGATACCACTGCATGCTCAGGACGCGCGCGCCGAGCCTGGCAGCCTCCCGGAGGAAGGCCTCGGCGAGGAATTTCGCATACGTATCCGACGGAGCAAGAACAGCGAGCGTCCGGAATCCGCGCTGCTGGACCGCATAGCGTGCCATGGCGCGTCCACGCGCATCGTGATCGGGGTTTGCCTGGAACACGTACGTTCCCGTCGCCGCGATCCCGTTCGCGTTCGCCGTCGGGGTCACCAGCGGAAGGCCGCGTGCATTGGCGAGGGCCGCCGCGGAAGTCACCTCCGGTGAAAACACGGGGCCGAGAACCGCCACCACGTCTTTGTCGTCGGCAAACTCCCGTGCGGCACCTGTGGCGAGAGCGGGATCCCGTTCGGTATCCCTGGTTTCAAGCGTCACCGTGATGCGGCGCCCGGGATCACCCCCGAAGTGCTCGAGTGCAAACTCCACTCCCTCGTAGACTTCGTTCCCGACGCCGCCGGCCTGTGACGATTCCCCCTTTCTCATGAGAGGAAGGAGGACCCCCAGCTTCACGTTGCTCCTGGAGAGGAGACGGGCCCGGAGTTCCGCAGCCTGAGCGCCGAAGCGGTTCCCCGGGTAACGCCCGGCAAGAGAATCCAGCGCGATGACGGAGGCCGCGATGTTCCCGGCGGACGCCGCCCGCTGAGCGATTTTGAGCCAGAGGTACGATCGTTCGTCGGGGGTCACCGCCTGCGTCAGAAACTTCCCCAGCTGAGCAGGCCCGAGACGCGTGTCAATCGTGGAGTCCAGCGCTGCTTCGATCTCCCGGGTGAGAAGCGGGGGGGAGGACGGCTTCCGAGCCCTGGATGCGGCAAGGAGGATCTCCATCGCCTCCTCGGGACGCTCGATACTTACATAGATGAGCCCGAGCGTGAGTTCGGCGTCCGGGACGTAGCTGCTCGCAGGATAGCGCGAGAGGAATGTCTTCAGCGTTTTTGCGGCGTCAAGGATCTCGCCCATCCGGTAGAGGGCTTTCCCCTTCATGACGTATGCGGCGGTGATGCGGTGTCCCGACGGGAATTCCGTGATGCACCTGTCGAAGCCGACAACAGCCTCCCGAGTGAGCCCGGAATCGAATCGTGCGACGGCCTCCCGGAATACCGATTCGTTTCTCCCGGAATATTCCAGGCGGACCTGGCCGGCAGCCGGGAGACAGACGAGGAGCAGTCCGGCGAAGAACGACGCGCAACGTGGCGAGAGAGTCATATGGCTACAGCGTTGAATGGACAGTGCAGTCGGCAGTGTATTGAGCGATGCTCTCGATTGAATTTCGCAGGGGGCGGTGATCACGGTCAGAAGTCCCTGCGGAGGGTTGCCAGCCCGACTCCCGTCGAACCGGCAAAAACAATGGACGTCAGTATCCCCACGGCGACAATCGGAATCACGAGCCAGCCCGGGGTTGTCGTCCCACGGATGATGAGGATCTCGAAATACCTGTTCAGGGGAACAACAAGCACAGCCACGACGGCCCCGAGGTACACCATCCCGGCGAGAAACGTCAGGGAAGCACCCTGTGAGGAAGCGATGCGAATCGGATTCTTCTCCCGGAATGTCGCAAAATACGCTCCCGCTCCGAGATTCAGGGAGGTGAGTCCCAGCGCCACGAACGCCGTGCAGAGTGATCCGACCAGGATGAGAACGGGAGAATCGCGGAGCATCGAGGTCGACGCCACCGAGAGGATCTCCGACGTCGTCACGATCAGGAGGAACGACCCGATGAACTTCTGCCAGTACAGCATCCGGAGGCTCACCGGGGCGGAACGGACACACCAGAATGCGTCCCCTTCGAGGCTCAATGCCGGGAAGACGAACCTGAGGGATATCGACGCAATGAGGAATCCGTCAAACAGGAAGACCACGAGATAGGAGATCGTCTGAAGAAACGGCTGCGTCAGCCTCAACTCGAGAGAGCTGATTGAGACCAGGAAGACAAGGAGCAGGACGAACATCAGCAGGAGATGGAGCCACTGGCTCGGCTCACGGAAAAAAACCCAGAAATCACGCTTCAGAAGAACATCGGCGGGGCGCGGGAGTATCCCCTCACGTCCGAACTCCATGAAACGCACCTGGAGGAACCCTCCGCGGCCGGACCCCGGAGCCCGCCCCTCCGATGCGTTCATCCAGCTCTCATAATAATACGCGCGCGCAACGTTCCACGCCGTCAGGAGGAGCGCCGCAAGTATGCAGAAGAGCGTCAGCAGGTACCAGGTCGCGCGTGCAGGTTGGCCGCTCACTGTCCAGTACAGGAACTCCGATACCCAGTGGTTGGGGAGGTACTGCACAAACGGGGGGTCCAGGTAACCGAAATACGCATTGACATCGGGATAGTGCTTCATCACCTCCTGTACGAGATCCACCGGGTTGACCGCCGAGAAATAGATATAGATCGCCGAGAGATAGACGATCATGATGCCCCCCAGGAGCCACCGGATGCCGACGCGCGAGGCAACCCTGATGAGGATCATGAGCACGATGACGGCAAGGACTCCCGCCGTCAGCATGAAGGGGAGGAGCACCCCCGCAAACGTAAAGAGGTAGAACCAGGGGGACATCCTGAAATACGATCCGTATCCAAGGAGAAGGGCCAGTCCCAGGAGAAGGAGCGTGCTGGAGCTGTAGAAAAAATTGTCTATGAACTTGACGGCGAATATCGTGCGGTGCGGCACCGGCAGACCCATCAGGAACGTCACCTCCTCCGACTTGTACAGCGTCGCGTAGCAGACGATCATGTTGCCGAGGTTGACGGTGA
>PMDK01000026.1:821-4019 GCA_003154425.1 Ignavibacteriota bacterium | reverse complement strand
AAATATGTGTCAAAATGATAAAGGATCTAAGGGTTCCAGTCGTCAGTCCGGAATGAGGAAGAGGGGAGTCCCTCGATGTTGTACAATGTGGCCTGCCATACGTTGCCGAATGCGTATCGCACCGCAACCGGGCGCTTCACCAGAGGACTGGAAACGATCAGCCTGGATCCGCGCACCGCCACATCCGCGTTCCTGAATATACGGTCTTCACCCGCCACCTGGAACCCGTTGCCCCGTTCGGACTGTGTAAGGACGAGACCCCCGGCGACATTCCCGAACAAGAGTTCAATCCTGTCGCCGACGGTTTTCATGGAGCGATAGAGGGGGCCGGAGCTGACAATCTTCTTCCCGTACGCTTTTGCAAGAGCCAGGAGGGCGAGTCGCCGTCCCACTTCCTGTTTGTTCGGAGGATGAATGGTCCTTGCGCTGCCGATGTCGAGCGTCACCGCCATCCCCGTGTTCTTTGCGCGGAGAGAGAGAAACTGCGCCTCACGCAGGTACGCCGATTGGGTGGCGGGACCGTATTCGTAGGGCGCAATCTGCACAAAGTAGAAGGGAAGCCCTTCAGTATGGAAGGCGCTTCTCCAGTTCCCGATCATGAGAGGGAAGAGCGTCCGGTACAGAAGGGGAGCACTCGCGTTCGATTCGCCCTGATACCAGATCACGCCCGCGAGCGAGAAAGGAACGAGCGGTGCGATCATCCCGTTGAAGAGGGCGGTGGGCGAGTAGCCCGAGAAATCGAAGGGAAGGGGCGGCCGTTCATAAAACCGCTCGCCGCGCCACCCGAATACATAGAGCCTGTCGCCCCGATACTCCGCCACCGGGAGGTACTTCCAGTCCCCCGCCAGCACGATGCTTCCATCCTCCCCTTCCGGATGAATGCGCATAAGCTTTGCCGGACCGTAGATCCCTCCACCTCCTCCGTAATCGATCACGCGGACCGCAATGCTGATCGAGGTCGTATCGACAATCTCTTTAGGCACAGGGTATACCCTTGCAGCGTTCCATCCCCCCTCCGACTCGTGGCTCCCCACTTCTCTGCCGTTCACGAACGTGATATCAATGTCGTCGACGGGTCCGAGCTCCACCACGAGGTTCCTGTGCATCCAGGCAGGAGGTATCGCGATGCGCTTGCGGAACCAGACGACGCCGTCAAATTCTCCCACCCCGGTCCTTTCCCAGTATGTCGGGAGATCCATCGTCCGCCAGCTGCTGTCGTTGAAGGCCGGGGAGGCGCATTCCGCGTCATCCAGCCCGAGATTCTGCCATCGCGTGCGCGGGTCCCGCCTGCTCATCTCGATCACGGGAAACGTTTCCAGCCACGACTCCCGGACCTTCATGCTCTCTCCTGTGATCCGGATCTTCTGCAGGACGGAATCGTACTGCGCCACGCGCGCGAGTGTCCCGCTCCCGATCCACGACTCCACCTTCGTCCCTCCCCAGCTCGAGTGAATGAGCCCGATCGGGACCTTGAGCGCCTGAGAAAGACTCCGGCCGAAAAAATACGCCGTCGCGCTGAACAGGGGGGTCGTCCCGGGAGAGCACCCGGTCCACCGGCCGGCGCAAGCTTCCTCCGGGACTGTCGAATACGCGTGATTGACGGTGAAGAGCCTGATGGAAGGATACGATGAGTGGTCTATCTCATCCCTCGACGAGAGTATGGTGTCGGGCGGCCACCCCTGGAGCGGCATCTCCATGTTCGACTGCCCGGAGCAAAGCCAGACCTCCCCGGCGAGTACGTCTTTCAGTGTCAGCGTCGAATCATCCGTCTGCACGCGCATCTCGTACGGTCCCCCGGCACGGGGGGTGGCGATCACCGTGCTCCAATTTCCCTCCGGCGTCACGGTCGCGGAGGCGTCGGCCTTCCAGGACGCATGGATCACGACGCGCGAGCCCGGCGTCCCTTTTCCCCAGACCGGGACGGTGCTTCTCTGCTGGACGACCATGCTGTCGGTGAACAGGGGGGCCATCCGGAGTGATGATCCGCCGGAGAGGGCAACCTGACTGAGAACGATACAGAGCGGAAACACGAGCGTGCGGTGCATAGAGATCCTGACAAATTCGACTTGACTGTAAAATGCCCTGCCGTCACATCCGGGCGGATTCCATGCGGCGAAGGCGGCTACTCCCCGATCGCCACCTCATCGACGAACATCCACGTCTTCTTTCCTGCTTCGGGGTGCCAGGAAGGACATTCGCCGGGGCCGATTGCACGGATCCTGAGCCGGCGCGCGGTCACGGGGGCGAACGAGACGCCGAAATCGTCCCGCCTGATCTCGGCGTCCTCCACCGGCGCACCCAGATCGACGCTCCCCACGACAGCGAAGGACGTGTCATCTCCGGCGACCGAGACTTCGACCTTCCGCGGGAAGAAGATCCTCGACACCTGCTCCTGAAGGGAGCCGATCACCACCCGGCCAACCCTCTTCGGGGCGGGGAGTTCAATCACCGCGTCAAATTCGTTCCCTTCAAACGCAAGCCACTTCCCGTCAGTCCGCTCGGTCGACCCCCGTTTACCGTCAACGAGGAGCCGGGGACCCCCGTTGGGGTACCGCACGTCGGGCATGTGGGCCAGCCGCACCGAAACACCGTCCATGCCGGGCGCCGAAGCCTGCCCGAGGTCTATCACCGCGGCCCCATCGACGGACCGGTCAAGCTCAAGCCTGATGATCGTGTCATACCTGTCCCGGTGCTCCGCCGCCAGCTTCACCTCGACACCGTGGTCCGTCTGTGCGACATGGGCCGTCCCTCCGGTCAGGACGGTCGTCCGCACGATCTTCTGCGCCAGGGGGGGAAGCTCCAGCCGGTCCCCTTCCCATTTCGCGACATGAAGATAGAGCATGTTCCCTTTTCGTGTCGCCCCTCCCCATGTCCCGCTGGTATAGGGACCCCCGCGCGTCCCGTAAATGCTCTCTCCGTATTTCGCAAGCCACACGCCGATCTGCTTCAGGACATCCACCTGGCGGGGCTCGATCCTGCCGTCAGGCATCGGACCGACGTCCAGGAGGAGGTTGCCGTCCCCGGTCGCGCACTGGACGAGTATGCGCACGCACTCGCCGGCGGTCTTGATCCTGTCGCCCGGCTTCCACGACCACTGTGTCCCGAGGGTCATGCAGGTTTCCCAGGGGATCCTGACGTCGAACGCGCCGACCCTCTGCTCCGGTGTCCGGTAATCCGCATTCGTGTCGAGACGGCTCC
>PMDK01000026.1:0-758 GCA_003154425.1 Ignavibacteriota bacterium | reverse complement strand
GTAGTACCATCCTATCCGCATCCCGCCGGCGTGGGCGGCGGCGGCAAGCTCTCCGCAGACGTCGCGCTTGAACGGCGTGGCGCTCATGCAATAGCCGTCGACGCCCGAGCGCCACAGACAGAACCCGTCACAATGCTTCGCCGTCAGCACCATGTACTTCATCCCCGCCGACCGCGCGACGGCGACCCATTCCGCCGCGTTGAACTGCTCCGGGTCGAACTGTTTAAACAGATCGTCGTAGACGTCGACCGGGATATCTCCTTTCCCCGCGATCCCGCGCCGCTCCCCCCCCCGCGACCAGCTGATCTCCGTCCCCTTGATGGATACCGGACCCCAGTGGATGAACATGCCAAAGCGGGCCTCCCGCCACCATGCAAGCCGCGCGGTCTTCTCCGCGGGAGTCTCCGGTCCGCCGGCAATCGCAAGTCCGGCGGACACCGAGATGAGGCTGAGGAGAATGTTACACACCAGCGTGTTGCGAAAGATGCCCGTCATTCGTCTATTTCTCCGGGACAATCCGGTCACTTCACAAGAGTCATTTTGCCGGACTTCGTGAACGAGCCGGCGCGAAGCGTGTAGAAGTAGACTCCCGAGGCAAGGGCGTGCGCATCGAACACAGCAGAATGAAGGCCGGCGTCCTGGTGTTCATTCACGAGCGTCGCCACCTCCTGTCCGAGTATATCATAGACCTTCAACGAGACGCTCCCCCCGGCTCTCAACTCGTAGCGGAGAGTTGTCGACGGATTGAAGGGGTTGGG
>PMDK01000083.1 GCA_003154425.1 Ignavibacteriota bacterium | reverse complement strand
ATCATCTGGGCGTTCAATTCCGCGAACACGGCCATGAAAAGGATCTGCCGTGAGTATCTCCGGTGCAGCGCGGATCCCCCGTCGCCGAAATCCGTCCCCCTGTGATTCACATGTTCTAGGTACGCCGCGCGTCAAGAGACCCGATCCCCGTCCCACGCCTGAGGACCTCATGCCCCATCCGCTTTTCCGTACGAAAAATCTCGACGCGATAATGAAGGAAGCCGAGGAGCCCGAGCGGCAGCTGAAACGGGCTCTCGGGGCGTTCGATGTGATCATGCTCGGCATCGGCGCGATCATCGGGTCGGGGATCTTTGCGACGATCGGGACCGCGGTGGCGGGGGACGCGATGCGTGCCGGGGCCGGACCCGCGATCGTCCTTTCGTTCATACTGACCGCGGTCGCCTGCGCTTTCTGCGGCCTCTGCTATGCGGAATTCGCGTCGCTTGTCCCGATATCGGGAAGCGCCTATACGTACTCGTACGCGACGCTGGGCGAGCTGGTGGCCTGGGTCATAGGGTGGGATCTCATCATAGAATACGCGGTGGGGAATGTCGCGGTNNCTCGGCCCACCAGGCGGCCGACGCCCTGATCCAGTCGGGCCAGACCGATCCCGCCGTCATCCTGGCACATGACGCCTGGACCTCCCATCCGGTCGTGGCGGGCATCCCGCTGATATTCAATGCGCTTGCGGTCCTGATCGTCATGCTCATTACCTGGCTGCTCGTCATCGGGGTCAAGGAATCCGCGCGGGCGAACAACGTGATGGTCGGTATCAAGCTTCTCATCCTCTGCTTTTTCATCTACTCCGGGGCGAAGTTCGTCAAACCTGCGAACTGGAGCCCCTTCATGCCGAACGGGTTCCACGGCGTCTGGGTGGGAGCAAGCCTCATCTTTTTCGCGTACATCGGGTTCGACGCGATCTCCACGGCGGCGGAGGAGTGCCGGAAGCCGTCACGGGACCTGCCGATCGGCATCATCGGGTCGCTCCTGATCTGCACGGTGATCTACGTGGGGGTCGCGCTTGTCCTCACCGGGATGGTTCCCTGGAACCACCTCGGGGTCGCCGACCCGCTCGCCGCGGCGTTCGCCTACGTCGGCGCGGATGTCTCCGCGGGGATCGTCGCGTTCGGCGCCGTCGTCTCGATGAGCGCCGTCCTTCTCGTCTTCCAGTACGGCCAGCCCAGAATATTCTTTTCCATGTCGCGGGACGGGCTTCTTCCCCGTTACTTTGCCAGCGTCCATCCGAAGTACCGTACTCCGCACGTCACGACGATCTGGACGGGAGTAGTTGTCGCCGCGGTCTCTGCGATCGCCAATATCAATGAAATCGTCGAGCTGACGAACATCGGGANNTCCGGACCCCCTTTGTCCCCCTCGTCCCGGTCCTGGGGATACTCTCCTGCATCTATCTCATGATGGGGCTCCCCGGGGTCACGTGGGTGAGGTTCGGCGTGTGGCTCATCATCGGCATGGTGATCTACTTTGCGTACGGATACCGTAAGAGCCGTCTCGGGAGGGCCTGAACCGGGAATGTGCCGAGGAATGTCAATGGAGGGCTGTGAGCGCGCGCCCGTCAAGCCCGTCCGCGTCCTGGCCGTTTGCGGGGCCGCTTCTCGGAGACGGGGAGGCATCCGTGCGCTTTGAGCGCCCTGATCAGGCGGTCATGTGCCCCCGCAGGAAGTGCGGGTGAAGGGACTGACCGGTACAGATTGACCGTCCGCTTGAGTGACGCGAGGTACGCTCTGCAGTTGCGGCAGACCCGGAGATGCATCCTGACCTCGCGGCAGCGGCGGGTCCCGAGCCTCTGGTCGAGGTTGTCGCAGATGTGGAGATAGACGTCAGTGCATTTCATCGGCCCTTCCTCCGCGCCGGGTGTGCCATGTACGGGGTGAGCTGATCCCGCAGGAAGGCGCGTGCGCGGCGGAGGCGCGATTTTGCCGCCTCCTGCGATATCCCGGCGATTCTCGCTGTCTCCTGCGTTGATTTACCCTCCATGTCCCGGAGCGTGAACACGATCCTGTAGTCGGGGGGGAGCTTCCCTATCGCCTTCTCGATCTGAGCACGGAGTTCCTTGTCCAGGACAAGATCGGCCGGGGTTTTGTCCCAGCGGGCGATGTCATGTGTGAACTTCCCGTCTGCCGACGTCGCAGGAGATTCCAGGGCCTCAAGCGATTCCTCGATCTCCCGGACCTTCCGCCTGCGGTGCCGCATCAGGCAGTTGTTCGTCACGATGGCATAGAGCCATGTGGAGAAACGGGACCTCCCGTCGAACGTGCCGAGCTTCCTGTACACGTTGATGAACGTGTCCTGAAACGTCTCTTCCGCCTTCTCCCGGTCGCGGCAGAGCTTGTACGAATACCGGTAGACGGTCTTCTCGTACCGCCGGACGAGTTCGCTGAACGCCCGGGCATCCCCCTGCCGGGCGGAGGCGATCAGACTCCCATCAGCCAGATTCCTGATCTCCGCGCCTGTCATGTGTGAGATGCCGGGTTCGTTCAAAAGGGTTCAGTGGTGGTCCCCCCGCCCGGGAGGGTTTCTGCCGGGCGGGGGAGCTCCCCTATGGCGGGGTGGCTTCGACGCTTGCGTCCTCCAGCGACGGGTCGACCGTCACGTAGAGGAGGTTCGGCCGGCAGCAGACGTGGCAATCCTCCGTATACTCCTGCCGCACACCACCGGTCGCGTCGACGAGCGTGTCGTTGATCTGGAAGCAGAATGCGCAGACAAACGTGGTTTCGATCTCCATTTCCTCAAGATACCAATCGGCGGGCTCCGGAGCAACCGGAGGTTTAGTTTCTCGCAGGAAATCCTTATATTTTGACAGCTCACATCCGAATGAAAGCTCTCGACCGATGAATCTTCAGCCGGCAGTCCTTCTCCTGCTCATACTGGTCCCCGTGCTGTATGCGGGGCTCACCGCGGTGTACGGGTTGGCGTTTTTCGGCGATTTCCCCCGCCTGGCCCGCATCAAGACCCCGGCCCTCCTTGCCACGGTGACGCTCCATTGTGTCTATCTGATCGTCAGGACGTTTGCGTTCGATCATCCCCCCATCACCTCGGTGTTCGAGATCATGACCGTGCTTGCGGCGTCGATCGCGATCGGGTACACGTATATCGAGCTCCGGACGAGGGCGAGCGCCACCGGGTTCTTCATTCTCTTCCTCGCATTCGCGTTCCAGACCGCTTCGTCGGTGTTCATCAGACCCCGGTTTGACATCCCGGAATATCTCCACAGCATCGTCCTGGGATTTCACGTCTCCGCCGCCCTTCTCGGATACACGGCGATCTCGCTCTCGGCCGCCTACGGGTTCCTCTATCTCATGCTCTATCACGAGATCAAATCGTCCCGCTTCGGGCTGATCTACAACCGGCTCCCGAATCTCGAGATGCTCGAGACGATGAGCCACAAGGCGGAGGTGTTCGGTTTTGTTGCCCTCGGCGTTGCCATCGTCATAGGGGTGATCTGGCTTCCGCGCGTGTTTCACGATTTCTCGTACTGGGATCCCAAGCTCGTCGGGACACTGGTGATCTGGTGCCTCTACGCGCTCGCCCTCGGGGCGAAGAAGCGGCTGGGCTGGCAGGGGAGGAAG
>PMDK01000007.1 GCA_003154425.1 Ignavibacteriota bacterium | reverse complement strand
AGAGGTAACTCCGGTCGTCCATCGTTCTCAATTCGTGCCGGAGTTTCCCGGCCAGGGAGTCCAGATTTCCCGGCCTGTCCCGTGTCACGACATCAAAAGAGTTCTTCCGAAATACGAACGAATAGAGTGAACTTCGACCGAGGCTGTACTCGACCAGACAGGTTCCGGAATCCAGCATACTCTGTATTTCGGCAGAGGAGGCCAGGCGATTCCCGTAGTACATTCTGAAGAACTGGGGATTGAGAACAGCCAGCGAATCCTCAAGCCGGTCGATTCTCCAATTCTTCTCTAGAATTGCCTCCCGCAGTGCAGAGGATGTAGCACTGTCTGCGCGGCGCTGAGTCCATTCGGCCTGGATGAGCAGGCCCGAGAGCTCCCTGTGAAGGCGCCTTTCATCGTCCAGGAGCCGGAGCGGGATCCCGGCAAACTGCCTTACTCTGGCATTCTGTATAGATTCAAGAAGGACCGATGCCTTGTTCCGTTCGGCGAATGAAAGCGCGGTTTCTTTTGCGTTCGGGTCGCCCGTTTTCCCTGCGAGGACGGCGGCGACGGACATGCCGGCACTGTAAACGGATGATCCTTCCTCCTGGAGGATGAGCTTCGAGCCTTCAGATCGGAATGTTCTCCGCAAACGCCTGAGAGCATCTGAGGCCAGAGTATAGGCATTGAGCGCGCACTTCAGGTTCAGCAGTGCGGGACCGGGGCTCCCCCTGCGGTCCAGAAGACCCCTGGCCTTCCCCGTCATGAGCCTGACATAGTCCCTGCACAAGGTGCTGTTGGGGACTTCCGGGTTTAAGAAAACGGATGTGTCACTGAACCCGGGACAGAGCGCAATCAACGCCTGTTGGTACCACCGAACGGACCCCGGTGAATCTCCCCTTCGCGTGCAGATTTCAGCAAGTGATTCGTACGTTGAGCTCCTTAGCGCGGGGTTGCCCGCAGAAGAGGAATCCTGCAGAGCAAGAGATTGTCGGAGAAGCGCGGACGCACTGTCGAACCTTCCGATTGAGATATACGCGCGCCCCTCATCATGCAGAAGCCCCGCGATGTCCAGCCGCTCCGCCGAGCTGTGAATCCCGTTGCGAAGCGTCAGGGCTTTGGAATAGAACGCGAGAGCCCTCTTCACATCCCCCTTCTTCCGGTAGATCTCCGCGATTTCGTGGTAGAGGTATCCCAACTCAGGGTTATTGGGACCAAAATCGCGCGCGTGCTGAGATGCAACCATCAGATCGATCTTCAGCGCCTTTCCAAATTCATCACGCATGGCATAGAGACCGGCCATCTTCCTTTCAACTTCAGCAACGCTCGAATGATTCCGACCGAGCAACGCGGTAAAGATCGAGTTTGATTCCCCGTAGTATTGGAGAGCCAGTTCGAAGTCACCGCTGGAGGCCAGGTAATCACCCAGTTGGGCAAGGCTTGAGGCGACGGCCAGGTGACGTTCCCCGTAGATCCCCCTGTAGATTTCCAGAGTCTTCCGCTCGAATGCAATTGCCTTCTCCGATTGGCCGAGATCCTTGTAGCAAATCGCAAGGAGGTGAAAACAGTACCCTGAGGAAGGAGACTCTGCAAGGCCGGCGCCGGCGAGAATTGACGCGGCATTTGAGAATGCTTCAATGGCCTTTGTGGGCTCGCTTCTCGCCTCGTAAACACTCCCGATAGTCGCCAACGTGTTGGCGAGGTCGGCCTGTGCGGAATCGCGCATCTTCTCCTGAATTGTCCTTGCTCGGGCCAGACATTCCAGGGCAGCGTCGAACTTCCCGCTCCGCATATACAGCAACCCCAACCCGTAGTAAACGGAAGCCACCTCAGGGTGATTCCGGCCGTGGATGTGTTCCCGAATGGCAAGGGCACGCTCGTAGAAGTCCTTCGCCTCACCAAAGCGGTCCTGATGAGTTCTGAGATAGCCGGCAAGGATGTATATCTCTGCTGTTCCCTGGTGCTCCCCTCCGAGCTCCCTCCTCACGCCGATCACGGCAGGACTCAGCACGCTGTCCGCAGCGCCAAATTCCGTCTTTCGAAGGAGGTTGTCGGCTATGCCTGCCAGGCAGCGGTAGTAGAGATCGCGCCGTGATGATGACTCATAAATGCGCTTCCCGATTTTGTAGTGGGCAATCGAGCTGTCGAACTGGTTCTTTCCCCTGAACTCATGAGCTTTCCGTAACTCCGCCTCTCCAGGGTCCTGCCGGGCAAACATGACACTGCAGCAGACGGAGGCGAGCACCACCAGGCCCCCCGCGGCACGAAGCGTCAACTGAAGCAGCATCCCCGGCGCACTTTCTACCATTCGCGTAATGACCCTGATTAACCCACTCAATTGTCCCAGTGGGCTTTCTCCATCATGGCGTCCCCGTGGATACATATTGACAGTCCCATCAAACGGGATCACTGTCAAACCACATACTTCCAAAGGGCTTGTCATGAGAAATGCATCGTTGTGCTGGACCGTCGTCTCCCTGCTCATTCTTCTATCCATCCCCGGGGAGCTGGTTTCAGGGGACCGAGCAGCGTCCGGCCAGGGGGATCACCCCACTGGTTCGAGGATCGCCGTGGGAGATCCAACATTCCCGCCGCCGCCGCCGCCCCCCACGCCTCCTCCGATTTACAACGGGGGTTCCACCTCCTTGAAGGCCCGAAGAGGAGATGGAATTCTACGACGGCAATTTAGTTAAAAGATCGCGATAAACCCACAAAACGGGGGGAAGATCATAACTCATGGTCTCCCCCCGGTTGCTGCAAACTTCCCCTGTGTGTCCTTAATTCCGGGTCCTTTTGCCAGTAGTTCTGCACAGTCGACTGTGCAACAATACTCACAAAGGGACTTAACGATGGGGCAGTTGATGATGTGAAAGTGGCCGTCGATGATGCTCAGGTGGCTCCTGCAGACGATGGATACTCCCGCCCTAAATCAACATGTGGTCTTCGACAGGCCGTGCAGTGTTCTAAGGAGAGTCATGTGTCACCCACAAAATAAAAAAGCCGCCAGGGTAGACTTGTCGTGCCAATCCCCGCGGGTGTCAATTAACGTGCTGGACCCAGAAGGCTCCAGTTCTCAATTCATTCTTCTCGAAATCTCTTGGTCCGTGGTCAGTTGTCGCAAGTTAGGAGAATTCGGAGGAAAATCAATGAGCAAGATCTAAATATCGATGGAAGACTGAAGAATCCATAGCCAAAGCTCTGGTGGTTGACGGTTTGAGACGTCGGCCGGGGTTGCGCATGAACAAATGATTGACTTCTTTTATTCGGCAATTAATCGGGTAATCAATCGGAATGCTCATGCAACCATCCACAGCACTCCAGTCCTGAGCACACCATGTGCGGAATAGCCGGCATAGTGAACTGGGGAGACAGTGAGGTACTGAACCGAATGACCGATATTCAAGCTCATCGGGGGCCTGATGATCGGGGTACGGTCTGGTATGCGCAGTCAACCGGCGGCACTGTCGGTTTGGGCTCGCGCCGGCTCTCGATTCTCGACCTTTCACCGGCCGGCCATATGCCGATGTGCTCCGCCGACGGGCGGCTCACTATTGTCTATAATGGAGAGGTCTATAACTCACCCCGTCTCAGGGTTGAACTCGAGGCTAGAGGATACAAATTCCGATCCCATAGCGACACCGAGGTCGTTCTCAATCTCTACAGCGAATATGGCCCCGGGTCGCTTGCCCGGTTGAATGGGATGTTTGCGTTCGCAATCTGGGACAAGAGCCAGAACCAGTTGTTTCTGGCCAGAGATCATTTCGGAGTCAAGCCCTTATACTACATCCAGCAGGGGAATCAGCTCGCGTTCGCCTCCGAAATCAAGGCGCTGTTTGAGGTTCCGGGTCTGCCGAAACAGATCGACCTCCGGGCCCTGCATCAATACCTGACGTTCCTCTGGGTGCCCGATCCCATGACGATGTTCAAGGACATCCTTAAACTCCCTGCCGGTCACTTTGCCATCTTCAAGGAGGGGAGGCTGAGCGTCACTCAATACTGGGACATCCGGTTCCCCGAGGAAGGCCACAGGTTTGAGATGGACGAGGCGGACCTCGCCGGGGAGGTGCGCCGTCGCTTCATGTCATGTGTCCAGGCCCAGATGCTGAGTGATGTGCCCATCGGCGCATTTCTCAGTGCGGGGCTCGACTCGAGTTCGATTCTCGCGGGAATGGCTCAAGCCAGCAGGCAGCCGGTGAATACCTACACAATCGCCTTTGATAAGAAATACCGGCGCGGCGAAATGTCGCTCGACAACACAGAGGTTGCTGCCCGCACGGCCAAACATTTCGGCTGCAGTCACACGAATATCGTGGTCGATCCCGACGTTGTGGGCCTCCTCCCTGAGCTGATCTGGCACATGGATGAACCGGTCGCAGACCCCGCATTGATCGCAACGTACCTGGTCTGCAAAGAGGCCAGAAAGAACGTGACCGTGCTCCTCTCAGGCGTGGGAGGAGACGAGGTTTTTGCCGGATACCGGAAGCACTACGCACATTACTGGGCACAAATGTACCGCCGACTCCCCGAAAACGTGCGCAGCGGTTTTCTGAAGCCTCTTGTGAATCGAGCGCCAATCCCGGACTGGAGCAAGATGAGGGGCCTCATCAAATTGGCAAAGAAGATGGTCAAGAGCGGGTCGCTTCCGGAACGCGAGTCCTTTCTGATGAACAACACCTACTTCAGTGAAGAACAGAAGAAGGGACTTTATTCGCCTGATCTGGCGGCCAAGATGGACGGGAGCGATGCCTGGCGGCAGCATCTGTCCTATTTTGACACTGTCGGAGAGGCGGATTTCCTGAATCAGATGCTCTACCTCGACACGAAAGCCTTCATGGTGAGCCTGAACCTCACGTATAACGATAAGATGAGTATGGCTTCTTCGGTCGAGGTCCGGGTGCCGTTTCTTGACCGCGAATTCGTGGAATTTGTTGCGCTGAATGTCCCGCCGGAATTGAAGCTCAAAGGAAGGATGCGCCCCACGACGAAGTACATTCTCCGGGAGGCGATGAAAGGCCTCCTCCCGCCCGAAGTTATGCGCCAGCGAAAGACCGGGTTCGGCGCCCCGATTCACCACTGGCTTCAGGGCGACCTGCGTCCGATGGTGCACGACCTCCTTTCGGAAACGAGATTAACGCAACGCGGATTCTTCCGGCCCGAAGCCGTGGCCGGTCTGCTCAATGAATACTATTCGGCACGGCAGGACTGGTCGTACCAGATCTGGGCGCTGATGACATTTGAGCTCTGGCTGCAGAAATTTTTCGACTGAGAGAACCTTCCGTATATTGCTTCAACTGACAGATTTTTACCGCGATTTTCTGTGACGCACAGCATTACGGAACTTACGGTATTTCCGTAAGTTAGAACACCTGGGAGTTCTTTAAAAAGGCCTTCTTTGTGAGTCGCCGAGAAGGCCTTATTGTTCTCAGTGATATCCGCACCAGAGTTCCGTTGAGTTGTCGACGTGGCATTCAAGAACGTTTTCGACAACGCACTTCTGATCGCGCGCTGCAAGACACAACATCACAGCGACTTTCGCTTCAATGGGATGGGGCAGTAGCCCCACCCCGGTTTCGGTGGCACATTACGAAGGGAAAATACACATGAAACACATTTCTACAGTACTCATTGCTTTGCTGTTCCTTGCCGGAGTTTCGACTGCGATGGCAGCCCCCTTTACTGCCGTCTGCACTATCGAACACACAGGGGTACAGGGGAGCCACGCATATCAATTTGAAATGTGGGGACAGGCCTTACCGCCCCCGGATGCGTTGCCCGGCGACAGTCTTGTCGTCAGGACCAGCATATTCAGATTCACTTTTGACCATACTGTCATCATTCCTGACGGGTTCCAACTTTCGCAGAGATATGTGGCTTCGAACAACGGATACGGAGCAAACCTTGTCACAACCGGCGATACGGCGACAGTCACTTTAACGTATACGCAACCGTCCGATATTTCGATTCTGCCGAATAATCTCTCGGAAGCACCAGGCGGGGAGTTCATTTTCCTTGTACATTTTTATGCCCCCACCCTTTCCGGGAATCCGAAAATTGCATGGCTTACGGCCGGCAGCGGATTTGCGACCGTTCAAAACTTCCTCCTCGGCGGCGACAGCAGTCCGCTCCCGATTCAACTCGCATCGTTTATGGTGCAGAAGGCCAATGCCGGTTCAATGCAGCTGACGTGGACGACTCTTTCTGAGATCAAGAACTATGGGTTCTATGTTCAGAAGAGCCTCGACAAACAGAGCTGGGAAAACGTCGGTGATCTCATTCCCAGTCACGGTACAACCGCCGCCACGCACACGTACAATGTCACGCTCCCGATCTCAAAAGGTTCGTGGTGGATAAGATTGGTGCAGCAGGATCTGGACGGAACGCGCACCGCGTATGATGCGCAGCTGCTTCAGATGGCTTCACCCGCAAAGTTCGCACTCAACCAGAATTATCCGAACCCGTTCAATCCTTCTGCGCAGATCCTGTTCTCCGTCGCGAAGGAAGGTCCTGTATCTCTCCGGGTGTACGACATTCTGGGCCGGGAAGTCGCCACGCTGGTCAACGAGAACCGCAAACCCGGTGAGTACACCGAGCGATTCGACGGTACCCGGTTTGCCTCCGGGGTGTATCTCTACGTGCTCAGAAGCTCGGAAGGGCAGCTGGTAGGCCGGATGATGCTTTCGAAGTAACGATTCATGTTGAGAGGATCTACAAGAACAGGCCCGGTGAGCAATTCGCCGGGCCTGTTCTCCATTGTGTGAGTGATGCGCTTGGCTGCAATATCAACTTCCGCTTCTGCACAAAACTTCCTGTCTGCAATCGATAGAAATACACTCCGCTCGCCAGTCCCGAGCCGTCACATTTCACATCGAGATATCCTTGGTCTTATTGTGTGGCAGAATTGATAGATTTTTCTCCCACTCTTCCTCCAACGCCGCTATCTCAGACGAAGTGTGTTCCAACTTTCTTCAGAGTTACCCCTATTTCATAGAGTGATCTGTTGACACGGTCAAGCCTGCGGTATATATTTGCCGCAAGTGATGGGGGGGTAACGACCGGTGGAGTCGGCAGCTGCCTCTGAAATGCCAAGGTCTGGTGTCAGACCAGGGTGCGCATCCATGCATACCGCCGTCGCCCTTCGACGGTCACCTCGCTCACACGTCCAGATTTGGTGGACAACATAAGCAGGGCGGACGTGGAGTCAGATCAAGTGCAGACTCTGATAGGTCGGTGAGGTGTACGCTGGATGAAGCTTGGATTTTCTCAAGAGTTCTTGGAATTATCAGGTCCAACGATAAACGAAAAGTAAGCCACCCTGTACTCCAATCACGAGCGGAGACACCAGCCATGAAAACCATCGCACTGATTCTGCTACCATATGCCCTGTCACTGGCTCAAGTTCATATGCCATCCACGGCAAAGACTCTTCGGCCTACCAAACCTCCCTCCGTCATTCTCAAAGTGAAGACAGCCAAGGAATTGACGAATGCGATATATCCAAAGATATACGACGAGGGATTTCAATTTCATGAAGGGGTAGCTAACTCCGATTTTAATCTGGCTTCTAACGAGGTGTGGGCGGTTGGAATCGAGAGCGGTAGGAACGACAATGCAAAAGCCGGCTTCTATTCGTGTGGCGTGCAGAACATGAGCACCACCACTTGGAAAGGGATGACGGTGACAGCGACTGTTGAAGTTTCATCCGTTAGCGGGCAGATTATATTCTCCGCAGCAGGGGTGGGTGAGTTCGGTAATGTTTCAAATACAATTGTGATTACTCATCCCGGCAGTTATAGCTGTACTTCTTACCCGTTCGATTTGCCTCCCAACCAAGTTTTGCGCTGCCAAGCAGCAGTCAGTTCCTATCCGGCAACGGATACTGAATCGAGTGTCCATGCTAGGATCACATCCATCAAATTCAATCTCCACTGACGTGATATTGTGGTTCATACCAAATGTTCAACTTGATCTCTTGAATAGCACCATGCTCGCGCGTGATCAGTTCCAGAGTGGTTACCACAGGGCAAGTGGAGGATCGTCATGAGAAATTCAGGTTTCTTTCTGGTGGCGGCCGTAATCTGCGTTTCCTTTTTGACCGCCTTTCCACAAACAACACCGCAGAAGGCTGTGCAGCAAAAAGCGCAGCCCATGCTTGATGAGGCTACCATGGTGAAGCAGAAGATCAACTTCGCAAGCTTGCCGGATAGTCAGCACATCCGTACGAGTCGTGGGACGGTAAAGACAGTTGGCCAGATAAGAAAGGAGTTTCAAGACGCGAAGATGGCCCTGGAAGCAAAAGCAAAGAGCATGGAGTCCAAGTCCCTGATGGATTTTCAGACATACAGGCAGAAGTTCTTGAGTTCACAGTCGGAAGTGAAAAGGAACCTGGCAATCCAAAATGCAAGACTCGTAGCCAGGGTAAAAGGCGCTGCCCCCTCAGCCGGGAATAACGCCCCGAAGCTGAATCTGGCATCATCGATCACGACCCCCGTTATAACATCGATTGACAGAGACCATGGAATGTTCGGTGAAGCGGTTCTGATCACAGGCTCGAGTTTTCAGACTTCCCCTGCGTCGGTCATGTTCATGGTCTCTGCTGATACCTGGAAGGACGGTGGCATTAGCTACTGGAGCGACACGCAGATCATTGCCACGGTCCCTGATAATACGGGAAACCCTGATTATGACGGTTTCCTCATGGTCCAGAAAGCACTTGGGAAAAAGAGCAACCCTGTAAGATTTCAGATCACAAGTGACCAGGATGTTATTCTCCTCTCCGGAACCGGCGCGAACGTCAGTCTCGATTGCTCCAGCATTCCTGGGGTGGCGAATGGATGTATATACGGCAATGAGGTTTTGCATTACGATGTGGAATCTACAAGTGATATTATGGTATATCACACCCCGGCGGATCCCGCGGATTTTGTTTTTGACGGCTGCGGGGCGATCGACTATCTATGGCAGAACTTAACTCTAAAGAACGGTTGGATTGTGGATAAGGTTCTTATGACAAAAGTCGAAGGGCAAACGAACCCCCTTGACTTCCTGGAAGTGACCCCTTTGGTTCTCGGGACCAATAATCCTACCCAGAGAGTTGCGTGGTCTTTCTACAAACAGTTCGATGAACACCCTCCGTACATGGGAATGAGTTACCTGGCGCAGGTGTACATTAGAGGTCCCAAGGGGGTACCCTACAAATAGCCCGGTGAAGATGATTGCATTTGCCCGGGTTTCGCTTGTCGTACAAGCGGGGCTCGTGGGGGTTGAATGCAGCTCTGACATTGGCACAACAGCCGGGGGGAGGTTAAGGCGGCGTCTGGGTGAGAATCATACGTGAGACAACCGGCGGAGTCGGGTCCACGTGGAAACTGAAAACACGGTTGCGGATCGTGTGGTCGGCGACCGTGAATCGTTCGATTTGCCGCTGGCGCTCGAGCCAGGATTCAACCAGGTATGTTTCCATGTAACGCGCCGGATCGGAAGGGTCCCGGTACAACGCCCAGCGAAACGCTCCGTCACGGCGACGCACCCTTCCCAGATCGTGCGCCGCCTTGATGAACTCTGCCGCCCGGGCGGGGTCAATACGGAACGTGACCGTGACCAGCACCGGGCCGTCCTCCGGATTCGGTTCAATGAGGAGGTGCGACCATTCGCGGCTGAGAGCCGACAGACGTCCCGGCGAGAGGTCCGATTCTCCGCCAGTCGGGAGCGGGAACCGCCGTGCGAGAGGCCATCCGGCGAGAAGTCCCAACGCCGCTGCGCTCAATGCCACCTGCGTGCCCGTATGATCCGCCACCGCGCCCCAGAACGCGCTCCCGGCCGCCATCCCCCCCATGAACACCAACTGGTAAATTCCAAGCGACCGGGCCTGCACCCAGGCCGGCACAGACANNAGCCATAGATGCACCCACGCCATGACAAGCAACGTGGTGACGAAGAACAGCGCGGCCGTCTTCACAATCACGTCGGCAGACAGACGCTGCCGCAGACGCGGCAGCAGCACGGCGGCGGTGACCGCTCCCAGACCGATGCAGCCGTTCATGATCCCGTACCCCAGCGCTCCCCCGCTCAGATCCTGCCGCGCCACTACCGCCAGCAGGGCCCACATGCCGCTCACGCAAAATGTCTGAAGAAAAGCACGAACCAGGACCGCCTGGAGCGCCGGCGCGTGCCGCGCGTAACGCATCGCCGCGCGCATGGATCCCGCGAGCCGCTCCGCCGGCAGTTCGCTCTTGAATAACGGCGTCCGTTTCCATCGATAGATCACCGCCAGTACGCCGACAAACGAAACAGCGTTGATCCAATAGACCATCCCCGCTCCCGCGGTGACGGTGGCAAAGGCAGCGACCATGAGGCCGCCTGCGGCCGGCCCCACCGCCCTGGCGATGTTGAACCCCGCGCTGCTCACGGCAATGGCACTCGGCAATTCTGCACGCGGCACCAGTTCCGGCACGATCCCCTGCCAGGTGGGCCCGTTCATGGCAGACCCGACACTGAGAAGGAATGTCAAAAGGAGCAACGGCCCAACTCCAATCCAACCCGTCACGGTCAGCACACCCAGGGCAACCGACGCAGCCACCATCCAGCTCAACCAGAAAAGGAGAAGGCGGCGGCGGTCGAGAATATCGGCCAACGCGCCGGCCGGCATCCCGAGCAACAGGACAGGCAGACTGGCCGCCGTCTGCATCAGCGCAATGGGGAGCGGCGAGGCGGTCAGCGTCGTCATCAGCCACGTGCCCGCCGTGTCCTGCATCCAGCTCCCCGTGTCCGAGATGATGGACGCAATCACTCGATTGCGGAACACCGGACGCCGGAGCGGCAACCAAACGGAGATCGGGTCGGACGGAGGAGTTGTTTCAGACATGTGTAGTCGTCGACGGGGCAGATCTTGTGGGAAAAGAACAGTCCTGAAATGTGATCAAACGCGCAGAAGCCGGGCTGAACCGGCCGGGCAGCTGCGGCGCACAAAGCAATTCGCCACCTCCCTCTGGACGGTGGCGACCC
>PMDK01000006.1:1763-4813 GCA_003154425.1 Ignavibacteriota bacterium | reverse complement strand
GCGGGGCGGCCCGTCGGATCGATCTCCGGGAGCGCGAGGTGCGAGGTCATGACCGCGCGTGCGCCGGAGGCAATTCCGGCCCGGAAGGGGACCAGTTCCACTGAATCAAGACGCTGCAAAGTGAACGGAAGCGAGGGGAGCCCCATGTGCGAATCTTCCCGCGTATCGCCGTGGCCGGGGAAATGCTTCAGCGTCGCGATCATCCTTTCCGATTGTGCCCCCCGGACGTAGGCCTCCACCATCGAAGCGACGAGCGCCGGGTCTTCGCCGTACGAGCGGGTGTTGATTATGGGATTCTCCGCGTTGTTGTTCACGTCGGCGACCGGTGAATTGCTCCAGTGGATGCCGATCGCGTGCGCCTCCCGTGCGGTGATCCGGCCCAGCTCGTACGCGTAGGCCGGGTTGCCCGTCGCGCCTATCGCCATCTGCGAGGGGAACTGCGTCCCGCCTCCCGCGATGTACCGGGGAAGCCGCTCTGTCCACCCGCGGGACAGACGCCAGGGGTGCATATACGTCATTCCCGCTTCGAGGTCGCCGTTGATGAGAAGCGGTACACGGGAGGCGTTCTGCAATTTGTTCGTGATCATCGGTATGTCGAGCACATTCCCCCCTCCCAGTATGAACGTGCCGACATGATACTCCCGGACCATTTCCAGCGCGTAGCGGTACGCCGGGTGGTCCTCGTTCGTGAACAGGGGGACGAGTTCGGCCACGAAGAGCTGGCCGACCTTCTCCTCCAGGCTCAGTCCTGAAAGAGTGGAGTCCACCCAGCGGGAGTTCTGCGCGGCCGCGTATCCACCTGGGAGGAGGAAGAGGGCCAGGATCATTCTGTGTCGTGATGTCCGCATGCGTAACTCTCTGAAATTGTTCGCTTCGGAATTCGTCGTCTTCGGCGCAAAGGAGTGACCTCTTACTTGCCGGGGCGGGCGTCCGGTTTCTTCCTCTGCAGGCTGTCGACCGGGAAGTGTGTCCTTATCGAATCGATCATCGCACCGCTCCAGTGGATCACCTCTTCCTTTTCATCCGTCGTGAGCCGGGCGTACCTGTGTATGAAAAGGTAGGATCCGAGCGGCATCTCATCCTGCTGAAGCTGGTCGACGATATCTTTGAACTTCCCGTACTGCCGCACAGGCCTGTACGAGGCAAACCGGTCGAAGTCGAGACGTCGCTTGCCGTCCTCAATGTGCGAATTAAGCAACCACCCGAGAGGCTGGATTTCCGAATACCAGGGATACACTGTGCTGTCGCTGTGGCAATCGAAGCATGACCGTTTGAATACCTCCATGACATGTCCGGGGACGGGGAAGGCGGACTCTATGCCGCTCCCGGGAGCCGGTTGAGAGCGGTTCTTCGCGGGGCGGACGAACTGGACGGCGAGCAAGGCAACGCCGAGTATTGCAGCCAGCATCTTTGCGTATTTCATCGTTTCTCCTTCGGTTGGCGTAACATGCGGAGGATTCGCTCAGAGCCGGTTATCCGCCTGGCTTTGTGATCCGGAGCAGGAGCGATGACAATGAAGCACATTGCCGGGAAAACCTCAAGGCCGGCCTCAACTCCACGGCCTCACATCCGCCCCCGGATCCGCCGACTGACTGATTGACCTTCCCCGCATCGTTCACTACATTGGGGACAATCTGCAACACCCGGGTACCAACACTGGACCGAATAACCGATGACACACAGAGAACGCGTCCCGGCTCCGCTCGAACACAGAGAATTTGTATTCCAGCAGGTTCACGACATACTTGCCGATATCCCTCCTGCGAACATCCGCGCAATGTTCGAGGCCGTGCTGGAATGATGCGCATCTGGGGGAAACTGCTCATTCCGCTTTTCGTTCTTCCCCTGCCCCCCGCAGTTCCCGCCCAGACCTCTATCAGGATCAACCAGGTTGGATACACACCCCGTTCGCTGAAGTGCGCGGTCCTCGGCTCTGAGACCGCTATCGGGGCACCCCGCCGGTTTTTCGTATGCGACGCCCTCACAGACAGCATTCTCTGGGAGTCGGGCGAGATACGTCCCTGCGGCCCGTGGGGGCCATTCCAGGAGACATGGCGGCTTGACTTCACCCGGTTCGAAGAGGAGGGAGGGGTCTGCATCCGTGCGGGGTCCGCGCAGGGGACGGACATTCAACAGGGGCGCACTCTGACAGGCATCTCCTCTATGCTCCCTGGGACCGGCGGGACTCTCTTCTTGTGGGGGAAGACGAGTTCTTTGCGGACCTCAGACAGAACTACAAGGCGATGAGCGCATTCGGCATCAGCCCCCGTGACGCGAAGTATTTCCTCCCGCCGTTTGAGTGGTATAATGAGACGATTGCCGGATGGACGCGGATGGCGGGTCTGACGCTTGTCAATTTTACCCCCGGGACATACTCTAACGCCGACTATACAACTCCTTCAATGGATGGGAGTTATCATGGTAGTGATGAGATTTTACGAAGGATTCTCGAGGTTGAGCAGTCTTCCCCCCGGGGGCTAAACGGATACATACTCCTTCTGCACATAGGGACGGATCCCGCGCGTGAGGACAAATTTGCCCGGAAACTCGACGCGCTTATTACAGAGCTTCAGAGGCGCGGGTACCTATTCGGCACGGTCGGCGAACCGGAGACCTGGAAAGAACATGGGAGCACGCGCAGATGAAAACGGAGCAACTTCACGTCGTGAGAGCGTTGGCGGTCGCTTTCCTGTTTTTTCTTCCCCTTTCAGTCTCCGCTCTGGGAGGGGGAGCTGAAGTTATTGTGTACATATCNNCTCGAAAGAGCCCGGGACGCCGTACGGAGCATCAGGTCCGGCGGGGAGGGGGGAAAGAAGGACATTGCCGTCCACTTACGCGGCGGGCTGTACACGCTGGAGAAAACGTTTCTCCTCCATCCGGAAGACGGAGGGGCCGCCGGACACACCGTTACTTACACCGCCGAGGAGGGGGAGACACCTGTCCTGAGCGGGGGGAATCTGATTCACGATTGGATGGAAACGGATTTTGACGGGCACCGTGTATGGAAAGGGAGCCTCCCCCCGATAGGAGCGGAAGGAGCAGACATACAC
>PMDK01000006.1:0-1736 GCA_003154425.1 Ignavibacteriota bacterium | reverse complement strand
TGAACCGCTGGGTGGAATCGAGGCTTCCGGTCACAGGGTTCGACCCTGATTCGAGCCTTTTCAGGTTCGGCCGGCGGAGTATGTTCAGGCTCGAGAAGGGGGACCTCATGTATTTTGTCAATGTCAGGAGCTCTTTCGGGGAGCCCGGGGACTGGTTCTCCGACAGGGCCGGAGGGGTGATCTATTATATCCCCCGGCAGGGGGAATCGACCGGATCCGTCGAAGCTATCGTCCCCCGCCTCGCGGCGATACTCCGCATCGAAGGAAGCCCGGATTCGGTGATGTTTGTCTCGAACGTCACGTTCCGCGGTATATCATTCTCGCATGCAGGATGGTATTTCCCCCGTGTCCCGGACACCGGCCGCGCCGAACCCGGAGGTTTTCCCCAGGCGGCGACCGGCGTTCCGGCCGCTGTCGTCGCCCGGGGAGCGCACGACTGTGTGTTCGAAATGTGCTCGTTCTCCCACGTCGGGACGTATGCTCTCGAGCTCGGCGAAGGATGCGTTGGTAACATCGTCCGGCGGTGCGACCTTTTCGATCTCGGTGCCGGAGGGATCAGGATCGGTGAAATGGTGATCAGGGCGAGAGCGGAAGAGCGGACTTCAGGAAATACGGTTGTCGATTGCCGGATTCACGACGGCGGGCGCATTTTCCACAGCGCCATCGGCATCTGGATCGGGCAGAGCGGCATGAACCGCATTCTTCATAACCAGATTCATGACTTCTATTACTCGGGGATCTCCATCGGCTGGACCTGGGGCTATGGGCCGGCGCTCGCGCAGGGGAACATCGTGGCGATGAACCACGTNNTCATCCGGAACAACATATTCCACGATATAGCCGCCTTCCGGTACGGCGGCTGGGGGATCTACTTCGATGAAGGGACGACGCACATCGCGGCGGAAGGAAACCTTGTGTACAGGACGACGCACGGAGGGTTTCATCAGCATTACGGGATGGAGAACAAATTCCGGAACAACATACTCGCATTCGGGCGCGATTTCCAGATTCAGCGGACGCGCCTGGAGAAACACACAAGCTTCGCATTCGAGCACAACATTGTGCTCTGGGACGAGGGGCGGTTCCTGGGAGGGAATGCGGGAGGGGGGAATATGATCTTCGATGACAATCTCTACTGGTACACCGGGAATGATTCGCTCCGGTTCGACACGCTCTCATTCGCCGGGTGGCAGTCGCACGGCAACGACATTCATTCCCGCATCGCGGATCCCGGTTTCATGGACCCCCGCACCGGCGACTTCCGGTTCAAAGAGGGGTCACCCGCTCCCGCTTCCGGATTTGTGCCGATTCCATTCGGGGAAATCCTGAGCGACTCCGCTCTCGACGAGGAATCGGCCGCAAAGGCGCAACCTCCCCGGCGGTGAGGCATGTGCCGGGAGGCGGCGTCAATCCGCACTTCCCTGTCATTCCGTCCGGAATCGCTCTTCGAACGTCGGCGACTGACCGGCGAGCTTCACGAACAGATCGAGCGGAACGACCTCGAAACCGGCCCCGAGCCTGTCGAGTATGTTCTTCGTCCGCTGGAGATCGCTGTATTCCCGTATGTGGACCAGGAGGAAATAGGGGCGCTTCGGGTTTACCGCCGCAAGCTCTTCCAGGTCGGCCGCAGCGTCGGCTTCGGGGCGGGACTCGGAAAGGTAGTAGTCGTACGAGATGAGCGGCTTCCCGTCCTTCACTGCAAACGTGTATGAGGGGGCGTAGCCGTTGATGAACCC
>PMDK01000076.1 GCA_003154425.1 Ignavibacteriota bacterium | reverse complement strand
CTCCTCACTCACCACGACCGCGCGTTCGAGTCCCGCGACGGTGAATGCCACGGTGAGGGACGTGCGCACGTTCTTATCCCAGACCACGTACCCCTTGACGTACTTTGAGAGGACCCCGAGGGCTTCCTCTGCAGTCCTGAGCTCCCGGAAGCTGTAGTTTCGCTTGTTCTTGTAGAAATCGAAGACGGACTGAACGTATGTGAACGGCCAGTTTTCGGGATAGATGATGTACACGAGCGGGCCGCTCTTGTTGACGATCCCCTGGAGACTGATCAAAAAGGCCTGCAGGGGTATCTTGCCGGCGATCTCCCAATTGTCCTCAAGGCGGATGACATATCCATCGGCCGAGCCGGCCCGTTTCAGAACGAACTTGACTGGTGGGCCCGAGGTCCTGGTGGAGCGCCTGATTTCGTACGTGAGCGTTTCCCCTCCGGGAGAGAGCGTGAAGAGATTCACGGCGGTGACCGCAGCCTCTCCCTGTGATCCCCGGAGGCGGAACGATTCATCGAGCCGGATTTCCTGATCCCCCTTTTGGAACGCTTTGACCTCGCGGAGGGTCCCGACCGGCATCATAAACCCCATGAACACGTTCGAGGGGAAGACGCGGCTTGTGACGGGGACAGGTGCGGCCGTCCCGCCGACGGCGAGCGTAATCGAATCGCGGTAACTGCGGCCGACACCCCATGTGCGGATGAGCGTCAGGTTTGACCCCTCGGTCCGGATTTCGACGGAGAGCGTCGCGTAAAGGTCAATGTCGGTGCTCTTCTCCTTCACAAGCTCCCATTTTCCTTCAAGGCCTTTCATCTCCGAAGCGGCAAGGCCTGGGAGGAGCAGAATGACGAAGAGCGCAGGTATCAGAAATGAGAATGAAATCGATCTTTTCATTGAGTCTCCTCCGGGAAGCGTGTGTGTAGAGCGGGGCCGTGCGAAGAATTTGGCATGATCGGGCGGAAAGACAGACAGGAACAAAGATACGAGAGTTTCAAGAAGAAACAAAGCTCAGCGTGCCGCGCTGTCCCCATCCAGTCACCGGCCGGAACACCCGAAAATCCGGTTTGCATATGGGGGGATCGTGTTGTAGATTTCCAGTGCCCGCACGCGCGGGAGGGTGAACCTCACAAAGATCTTTGGCATCGGTCTCTTCGCGTAATTGCGGGGAGACCTTTTTTTTCTTCGCACATGAAATACGGCGTACACTCCTACCTCTTCACGGACCGCTGGTCGGACGACCAGCTGCACATACTGGACCTGGCGAAGGAACTCGGACTCAGCATGTTCGAGCTCTCCGTGGGGGACGATGTCCTCTTCGACCGCCGCAGGACAGGCAAGCATGCGGCATCGCTGGGACTCGACCTTTTCATCGGGCCGGGAGGGGCGTGGCCGCCGGAATGCGACATCTCGTCAGACGAGCCGTGGGACCGCGCACGGGGTCTCGACTGGCACAGGCGGCAGGTGGACACCGCCGCCGAACTCGGCGCGGTGGCGTACGGCGGAGCGCTCTACGGGCATCCCGGAGTCGTGAAACGGAGACGCCCTCCTGCGGAAGAATACTCCCGCACCGCCGAAGGGCTTCATGCGCTTGCGGACTATGCGGCCGTACGGAATGTCGTCATCGCGCTCGAGCCGATGAGCCATTTCCGCACTCATATGGTCAACACGCCCGAACAGGTGATGCGCCTCATCGGCCTGGCCGACCACGAGAACCTGCGCGTCCTCTTCGACACGTACCACATCGTCACGGAGATACGGAGCTACGAAGCGGCCCTCCGTACGATCGCCCCCCGCCTTTACGCACTCCACGCCTGCGAAAACGACCGGGGAGCACCCGGAGGGGGGCTCGTTCCGTGGAAGACGGTATTCTCCGTCCTCCGCGAGATCGGGTTCGACGGGTACATCGGCCTGGAGAGCTACAACTCGTCACTCGACGATTTCGCGATTCAGAGAGGGATGTTCCACAACGTCTGCTCCGACGGACGGGCGTTCGCGGAACGCGGGATCGCATTCCTGAGGCGGATGGAGGCGGAGGCGCAACGGTAAGTCCTCTTGGAGGCACCACGATGAATTCCGACAAGCAGCCACTCCCCCCGGGCTACCTGGGGAAGATACTCCACATCGATCTCACCACGCAGAAATACTGGTCGGAGAAACTCGACCCGGACCTCGCGCGGAGATTCTTCGGCGGGCGGGGACTCGGCGTGGCGCTTCTCAGCAGGCACTTCCTCGAGCTTACGGCGAAAGGACTGCACAGAAACCCGTTTGCCCAGGTCGATCCCCTCTCTGAAGACAACGTCATCGTCGTATCCACCTCTCCGACGACGGGGACACGGATGCCCACGTCCGGGCGGATCCACATGAACTACAAGTCTCCCCTCACCGGAGGGTACGGCAGCACGAATGCGGGAGGCAGGTGGAGCGTTGACCTCAAGAGGACAGGGTCCGACGCAATCGTCATCACCGGAAAATCCCCCCACCCGGTGTATCTGATTCTAACGAGCGCGGGGGTCGAATTCAGGGATGCAGGCCCGACCTCCGGGCTGGATGCAATCGAGACGCGCGAGCTCCTCAAGAAGGAGTCAAAGAACAGGGCACAGGTGCTGACGATCGGCCCCGGAGGAAAGAACCTCGTCCGCTTCGCGGCGGTCATGAGCGATACGGGCAAGGCGCTCGGCCGCGGGGGGGGTGGGGCGGTCTGGGGCTCCAAGAACCTGTACGCGATGGCCGTGATCCCGGACGAGAAGATCAGAATCGGCGTGGCGGACAAAGAGAGCTTCAACCCCGAGAACAAGCACGGGGCGATGTACCACGTGAAGCTGAAGCTGGATCTGGGGAAGTTCACGAAGAGCGAAGACATGTTCGGCGTCCTTGCCTCCATGGGATCGCTCGGCATACTGGGAATGGTGAACAACTACCAGCAGCTCATCCACAACAACATGAAAGACACGAACCACGCACTCGCCGACATCGGCAAAATCAACGGCGAGGCCCTCCGGTATCACGCCAAGCGGGCGAAACCGGGGGAGAAGAGGATCACCGTGAGGAAGAGCGCCTGTTTCAACTGCCCGATCATCTGCAAGAGGGAGACCACGCTCTTCGATTCGGAGGGGCGCATCATCGAGAAAGGGGAAGGACCCGAGTTCGAGACCGTCGCGCTCATGGGGGCAAACCTCTCGATCTACGATCTCGCCACCGTCACAGAGGCGTGCTACCTGGCAAACCACTACGGGATCGACACGATATCGCTCGGGGGGACGCTTGCATCCTTCTTCGACCTCTACGGGATGCTGAAGGCAAAAGCGGAGAGCGTGACCCCGGCTGAAGCCGTGCTGTTCACGGACCTGAAGGAGTTCATCGCGGAACACGGCGAGCCCGTATTCGGACGGCCGGAGATTCTCGTTCCACTCACACATCTCATCGGAACCGCCCGTGGAATCGGGAGGCACCTCGCGGAAGGGTCGTACAGGTTCTGCTCCAGGTACGGACACCCCGAGCTCTCCATGAGCGTGAAGCGCCTCGAGCTCCCTGCCTACGACCCGAGAACCTCGTACACGCAGGCTCTCTCGTACGAGATGAGCAACCGCGGCGGGTGCCACCTGGAAGGGGGATACACCGCCCCCTACGCCTACTGCGCCGGATACGCGGAGTGGCCGGCACACAGGCTCGAGGGGACTCCCCTGATATCGAAGAACGCCACGCTCAAGAACACGACGCTGGACGTGATCGGCGCCTGCGCCTACAGCTCGTTCTCGCTCGGGCTGGACGAATACGCGGCGCTCGTCAACGCCGTCACGGGGGACAAGCACAACTCCGGGACACTGGAGCATCTCGCCGTCCGCACGATCACGCTCGAACGGATGTTCAACCTGCTCTGCGGGCTGGACAAAAAGGACGACTGGCTCCCGGACCGTTTCTACAGCGAAACGATCCATACAAGGGACGGAGACGTCATCTGTGACCGGAAGGCGTTCGAAAAAATGCACGAGGAGTATTACCGGTCGGTCGGCTGGGATGAGGAAGGGAGGCCGACTCTCCAGACGCTCGAGGATCTGGAACTCGGAGACCTCGTCCCCGCGGACGCCGCGGCTGCAATGGCCTGACCCACAGGGAGGATTCAGGACGATGGACACGGAAACTTTGACGACAGAGACCGACGTATTCTTCCCGAGACTCCGGCGTGTCGGCGCTGCGATCGGGCGCGTCAACGGGAACAATACGCACAGCGGCAACCTCTCCATCCGCGATCCGCACGACCCGGACCTCTTCTACATCACGGCGACAGGGTGCCAGTGCGGCTCGCTCATAGAACGGGACATCGTCCCGGTCCGCTTCTCGGAGGTGAGCTGGGGGGACGCGCGGGGATCGACCGAATCGACGATCCACCGGAAGATACTGTTGATCCCCGGCGTGAGCGCGGCGATACACGCGCATTTCCTGGACACGACGTTCCTGTCGTTCGACACACGGGAGCACCAGCTCTTCCTCCGGTTCATGGGGACGGACGCAAAGGGGCGGGAGGAGTACCTCTTCCATCCGGTCGACCTCTTCGGATCGTTCGGCGTGGGGGGCGTGGAGATCGGCAGCTACTTCCAGCCGGTGGGGTCTGCAGAGATGGACGAAAGGATCCCCGCGTACCTGGCGGACAAAAAGGTGACGGTCGTCCGCGGGCACGGTCCGTTCGTACGGGGGACGTCGCCCGAAGACGCGCTCTACACGCTGAGCGTCCTGGACCACAGCGCGAGGCTTGCGATGTTTCTCAGGAGGCGCGGAATCGACGTCGTTGCACTGCAGAAGGAGATCAGCCTCAGGGGGGTGGAAGGGTTCTTTCCCGTCAGGCCCCATATCCGGAAGGACGGGGAGACCCCGGTGTGCGAAGTGGACGACGCGACAGTGGTCGAAGATTTCCGCTCGAGGCTGAACTACAACTACAGCAATTCGATCGGCGCCTACGCGACGGGCTCGATGAGCCAGAAGATCGCCTCGAACGGGATGGTCTACTGCCCCGCCTCCGCGATCCCCGAGGAGTTCGATTTCCCGCTCTGCCACATGACGCTCGATTTCTCGGATGACGACAGCGCCGACCTGCGGATGCACAAGCTGATCTACCAGCACACGCATCAGAACACGTGCATGATCACCACGAACCCGCTCGCGACCGCCGAGGGGATGGCGATACTTGCAGAGCAGTACGGGCCGGACGTGCTTCTGGGAGGAACGCACGACATCCCCTACACGCCTGCCGAGCACCCTGCGGTGCTCCCCATCGATGCCGAAGCGATCTACCTCAACCCGAAGCTCGGGCTCGTCGACATAGGACAGATCGCGGATTACACTCCCGAAAACCCGATACTGAACATGCTCAGGTGGTATAAAGGGTGCTGCGTCGTGGCGGGGTACGGGGTGATCTCGACCGGCCAGACGACACTCGAACAGGCGGCGCACAATGCTTCCTCGGCGGAGAGGATTGCCAGATTCCGGTCCGAGGTTTTTCTGAACGAGAAGCTGCTGGGGGGGCCGAACGTGGGGGCTTTCGAACCGCGTTAGTGTGACGGGGGGTCTTTGCCGGGACCGCCCGGACCGTCTTCTTTGCGCCGGACATTGTCGAGCGCATGGCGATAGGCAAGCGCCGGTCCCCAGTGCCCGCGGGACTGCAGCCAGGCGATGAACCTGTGCATGTCGAAGACGCGGACCAGAGAGAAAAGCACGAATCCGATCCCCGCAGCCCTGACGACAATCCAGAGGGCGGATTCAAGGGGCGAACCGGACGCCAGCGTGAAGCCCACCACAACGAGGACCGGCAACCAGAAGAGAGGGCGGGCGAGATCCCTCATGCCGTGCCTCATCGCTTCAGTTCTGCTCGCAGGCTTCCCCGCCAGGGCGAAGCCTTTCGTCTTCCGGAACACAGCGTCCCGAAGACGCCCCGGCATGTGCTGGCGGCGCTTCCAGGCAAACAGCGTGAGAAGGCATGAGATCCCGCCGCAGAGGACCGACCACCCGGCAATCAGCACAAGGAGCCCCGGAGTCCTGACGTCAAGCAGTTTTGCCCCCCATGTGATGATGGAATCGTAGGCACGAATCAGGTCGCTCCCGACGAAAAGGAACTGGAGCGCGACTCCCTGTATCGCCGACCAGGCGCCGACGAGAAAACCCCCGAGCGCAACGCCGAGAACGTTCCAGCCGAAGAGAGTGACCGCCCCCCCGTACAGGAGCCCCTGGATGGTGATCGCGAGCATCGGGCGCAAACGGTTTCCGGCGGGCGACAGGGCCTTGAGCGAGGCGGAGATAAACGGGACCCAGACGACGCGCCTCCGCTCGCGAAGTCCTGAAGCGGCGTAGGTCATTATCACCGACTGCATGCTCGACATGAAGAGGCCGGTCATCGGTGCCTGGATTCCGTGAAGCACCGCACCGACCGACGACTCGAACCCCCCGGCGCCCCCTCCATACAGCCCGACACGGATCCAGTCCGGATGCTCCTCGCATGCCCGCCGGAGGGTCTCCCACGCATCAGGAGAAGCCGCGTCGATCAGCATGTCGAAACCGGTCCCGAGCCTCTCCCGCAACGCCCCCTCCTCCCCCGCGCGCACAGCGACAACGATGACCCCCGGATTTGACGAGACGATCCTGGACCAGAGCGACAGATGCCCGCCGCCGGCCGCCTCCACGGGTCCGAACTCGTCGACAATCATGAGGGACCCGGGATCCCCGCTCCCCAGACCGTCGGCCCAGGCGTCGAGCTCGCGCGCAGTCTCCGGATCGAACCGATAGGGGGGCTGAAGGGCCGGATCGCGGATCGCAAACGGGAGGCGCCTGGAATTCTTCAGCATTTCCAGGTCGTACCGCGCAGCCCCGCGTCCGTCCTCCGGACGTTCGCCGGCGCGTGCGACGAAACCGTCCAGAGACCTCCCCTGGAGGCGCCACCAGTCAGCGAGCCTGCCGAGGAGAGAGGTCTTTCCCGATCCGACCGTGCCGAGTATCCCGATGAGAAGCAATTGATGGCAGGAGTGAAGTTCTACGAACGATTATGACCGCTACGCCGTGACAGAGCTCAGTCTCCCGTCAATCGTAGCAGACGGGACTTTGAAAAAGTGCGGACCATCTTCCTGTCGGTAATCTCCACCGTGAGCGTGTAGATCCCCCTGTCATACGCGCGGACGTCAATCCGGGCGAGCTCTGCGGCCGATTCTTCCACCCCGGAGTGGTCGCTGTCGTATGAGACTATGCTCGCATCGTCCGGACCCGATTCCCCCTTCGTCAGAAGCACGCGGGAGCGAGTGGCAGTCCTCCCGTCGGCGTCCTTTGTGAGGTTGTACATCTGCCAGTAAACGTAGAGGGGTCTGGCCCGGGGGACGGCATCGAACGGACTGGCAATCACCTTCACGCCGTCGATCTCGATGCTGCTCTTTGCATCCGACGGGAGGAGGAGCTCTACGTCGCTGAGCATCGGCACGGTTGCCGGGTAATCCGGTATGCGGATCTGCCGGTCCCACGTGGAGACCAATTCCATGCCGAGAGGGCGGGCGTGCATCGCGATCCTGACCGTATCGGGGCGGACCACGAACCGGTACAGCTCAACATACGATCCGGCTGTCCCGGACCCGAGGGGAAGCGAGAGCGTGTCGAGCTCAGCGGCCAGGACCTTGCCGTCCGTCCTGTTCATGGACACGCCGACTTCGACACGGAGCGTCTTCACCGTATCGCCGAGCTCTCTGGCGATGTCCCCCACGGGAATTGCGTAGGAGACATTCACGAGCGTCTTTCCGGCGTCGCCCCTGAATGCATTGATCGAATGGGGGATGGCGAACACTTTCATCTCCTTCCTCCAGGTGTGCTCGTCGGTCGCGAGCCCGCCGCTGACCGTGGTCCCCGATTCTTCGCGGAACTGATCCTGCAGCACCGCCTGGTCGAGCGCCTGTCCGTTGACCAGCCTGTTGTACCGCTGGTCCCACATCACGAGGTTTTCCCACATCCGGGGATCCTCCGGGAAACTGGTGAGCCGCCAGTTGTTCCCGGCGGAATTGCTCTGCGTGAAATAGAATATCCTTCTCGGAGATTCCCCCTTCCCGTTGTAGAGCCAGCATTCGTTGAGATCATCCCCTATCGTCCGCTGGACGTCGTCGGGATCCCCGTGACGCACGTACACGAGCCCTTTGTCGTTGAATTCCTGATTCAGCGAAAAAGCCCGGGGGAACCTGAGATAATGCAGCTTGTCGGGATCGTTGAAGTGGGTCCGGAAGCCGTGATATTCGAACTCCTGTTCCGCCCGAAGGATCCGGCGCTCGTGCTCGGCGAGGCGGACATTCAATTTCGCGGCCGGAGAGGGGTTGCGGAGATTCCAGAAGAGGTGGAAGAAGGCCGACTTTTTCCGGTCCGAGGCGAGGGACCTGTACTGTTTCAATTCGATGTCAGTGAGGATATACTTGATGTCCTCAAAGAGCACGGCCGCACCGAGCCACGAAGAGATATTGTCGACGGCGCGCCAGTAGTACTCCTCGCCCCGTGCAGGGTCTCCCTGGGCAAAGCGAATCCTCGAGAGCGAACAGTAGATCGCCTGGGCCGGAACACCGTCCGTGCGGCCGAGCATCCCTTTAAGAAGCCGTTCAGACTCCTCGTATCTTCCGTGCCGGCGCAGCGCCTCCGCGGCAAAGTAGAGGGCGAACGGGTCGTGCCGTCGCCCCAGGAGCTGAAATATCTCCCCCGGCGACACATCCGCGACCACGTACCTGTAGAGCTTGAAGAGACCTACCGGAGCGTCATACAGGTCGGGCTTCCGTTCAATCTGCAGGCGCCCCAGGTCGAGGGCCAGGTCGTACTCCTCCCTGTAACGGTAGAGGAGAGCAAGCTGGTAGAGCACGTCCTCGTAGGAGGAGTCCCTCGCGATCACCCAGAGGAAATTGTCCATGGACTTCTGCCATTGCCGCTTCCTCAGCAACCAGGCAAGCTGGGCGCCGTATTCGCGCCGGCTAATCCCCGCATAGTAGCGGGGGGCGAGGCCCCCGGTGTCCCGCTCCATGACCTCTTCGAACAGATCGCAGGCTTCCCCCCATTCGTTCTCTGCTATGGCGACCCTCCCGAGTCCCATCCGGGCCGGGGCCGACTTCCTGTCCTCATGAAGAACCCAGGAGTAGAGCTCTCTGGCCCGGAGGTAATTTCCCAGGCGGAGTTCCTTCTGGGCGGCGGCAAGCGAATCCGCGGGCTTCGCAACCGCGTCCTGAGCACGCGCAGACGTCCCCGCCCCGAGCACAAGGCTCAGGAGTGTCAGCAGCCTGTAGACCGGACGGGCGGGCCTGCTAGGTGGATTCATTCATCGCGGGTATGGTTTGCTATCTGCAGCCGGCTGTGCAGCGCCAGTTTCTCCAGGATGTTGTGCACATGGCTCTTGACTGTGTATGTGGCAACGTTGAGCCGGCGGGCGATGTCCTTGTTGCTGAGGCCTTCGGCGATAAGCGATATGATCTCTCGTTCTCTCTTCGTCATCCGCACTGCATTCGTCAGCTCCCGCTTCCCCTTTTTCAGGGCGTGTTCGACAACATGAGAAAAAAGTGAGTGGGTCAGCAGGAGAGGGAGGACTTTTCCCCCCCGGGCCACCGTTCGTATCGTCTTGAGGAAATCCTCGACAGGCGCCCCCTTCATGATGAACCCCGATGCTCCTGCCTGCACGAACTCGACGATGTCCAGCTGCGTGGGGATCAGACCCATCCCGATCACCTTGAGTTCCGGACTCGTCTTCGCAAGAGAGGACACGATACGCAAACCGCTCAGATCGACGAGAATCACCTGAGCTCTCACGGTGCGCGCATTGAGAAGAGTGATATCATGCGCTCCCGATGCCCCCACAACTTTCATGTCTGCCTGCTCATTGATCATTGCGGTGATGCCATCGCGCAGCAGGCGGTTATCTTCGATCAGGAAAATCCGGATCTTGCTCGTTGACATTTATCTCTCTTCCCCCTGTTTCGTCATTACCAGAGCGGTGGGATCATACCCCTGATCCCTGATCCGATCCAGGATCGCACCGTACACATCCAGGGGAAGGGCCGGAGTGCGGGAGAGAATCCAGAGGTATTGGCGGGAGGGCTCCCCTATGACCGCGTAACTGTAGTCGGGCGCAAGATCGATGATCCAGTAGTCCCCCCATACGAACGGGAATATCGAGAGAAAGGCCGGGGCGAACCGCACCTCAAGCTTCGAGGGGGGGTCCTCGTCGCTTTTCCTCCGCGCCTTTCCCTCGGCTTCCGACGTCTCCCCGTTCCCTTTGCGACAGCGATTGACCACCCTGACCGTGCCGTCCTCGAGCATGCTGTATGTAGCAGTCACATCACTGACGCACTCCTTCTGGAAACGGTTCGGGAACCGGGCGATCTCATACCAGGTCCCGCAGTAGCGGGGAAGATCGACTGTCGGAACAACCCGCAGCGGATGGGGAATCTGCTCCTGCAGGGGGGGCGCTGCGACTATCAGAAAAGAGAGGAACATACAGGCGTTCATGGGATCCTCACTCCGAATGGTTCGTGCGAAATGTCAGCGCGGAAACGCGGGCGATGCCGCGACCGAGCGGATCTGGCCGAGATGCCGTTCTTCGTGCACGCCAAAGAGGGCGCACCACTCACCGAGTGTCAGAGCGCCGAGAGCCGGGTGCGGAAACTTCACCGATGAAAGATCCACGGCCGCGAGACGGGGGCGGAGATCCACAAAAGCAGCCTGGATGCTCCGGAGATTTTGAAGGGACTCTCCCGCGGGGACGTTCCCCGTCGGCTCGAATTCGGCCCTTGTTTTGATTTTCCCTGTCTCGCCGCTCCGGAGCCCGTCGTCAAGTGTAACCTCCAACGGACCCGGGACGGTTCCCCGCGCAGATTCCGCCTTCTGCGTGAGAGAACGGACCAGCCTGATTACGGCGGTTTCGACGATCGACACGTGTTCGACAATTTCCGCAACCGTCCACGCACCCGGGGAGGGGCGGAATGAAAGTTGAGAAGCCGAAAGGGGCCGGACGGTCTTCTCCATCGCATCAAGGACCCGTTCCTTGTCCCTGTAGATTTCGTGAAGATCGTGAAATGTCATTCGGGAACCCCGCTGAGGAACATATGATACAGCCTACCGGGAACGATAGAAGGTTCGGTCCTCACCCTCGCGAGAGGGCGCCGGCGGGAGGGGACAACCGACGAAATCCCGGACGCACCCTATTTGGAAAGGAACTCGCCGACGACTTCATTGAACTCTTCGGGCTTCTCCATGTTCACCATGTGCGCGGCCCCCTTGATGAGGACTTTCCTGGATCCTGGCACCCCCTTGAGAACCAGGCCGGAGATCTCCTGTATGCCGGGATTGTCAAGGTCGCCCAGGACGAAGAGTGTCGGAATGCGGATCGTCGAAAGTCGCCCGATTGCGGGAGGCTCAAGCGGGATCGCCGTGTTGTCGGGTTCCGGTTTGCTGAGCGTGGCCTTAATCATGTCCCGCACCTTCTGCCTGACGTCACGGTTCACCTGCTCCGGCGTTCTATGCGGACCGTCGGTCCATGACCGCTGGAAATATTCGATATATGCGTTCATGTCCTTTTTTGCCGCNNGCTTCAGCCTGCTTCTTCTGATTTGCCTTATACGACGAATCCCGGTTTTCATACCCGGACAGCCCCGAGGAGACGAGGACAAGGGCGGTGACCTTCTCGGGGTGCGTCAACGCGAAATCGATCGCGATGGCTCCGCCGAGCGAGAGGCCGACGAGCCTCGCCCGCTGGATCCCGAGCGCCTCCATGAGCCTGTTGAGGTCCTCGTGGTAGGAAAAGGAGTCAGGCGAGCCGCGCGACAGCCCGTGATTCCTGTTGTCGTACCGTATGACGCGGGACCAGCGGCTGAAGAGCTCGAACTGTCCGTCCCACATTCTCCTGTCGAGCAGTCCCCCGTGAATCAGAATCAGCGCCTCCCCCTTCCCTGTCTCCTCATAATAGAGAGAATACCTGCCGACAGAGACGTACCCCGTCCTGACCGGCGGAGACGGCCCCGGGGGGGGTTCTCCGGGGAAGAGGAAAAACATGAGAAGGCATATGAGCGACGTCAGGTGTTCCATGTGTCACCGCCTCCCGAGTGTGAAGCGGACCGGCCTCGAGGACCAGTTCCTCAGGTCAACATACGGAGAGATAGCAACGAATACAATCGCCCGGAGAGAGAGCTGTTCGCGGACATCTCAGAGCATCAGCGCATAGCAAAACACGTCGGCCGGTTCCCCGGGGGCGAGGTTCGGGAACTCCATATACCTGCGGAGGATCCCTTCACGGAGGAAGCCCCCTTTCTCGAGCACATGCCTGGACTGCTCGTGAGCGGTATGGCAGAGCGCGTAGAGACGCCTGACCCCCAGTGTCGCAGCAGTGGCAGCCATCGCCCCGAGTGCCTCGGTCGCGTATCCCATTCCCCAGGCATCCCGGGCGAACACATAGCCGGTCATCGCCCTGTACGGCGTCTCGAACGAGAGGCCGGTACTCCCCACGAGTATGTTCTCCGGGCGCGATCGTATCAGGTACGGCCCTGCGGGCCAGCGTTCCCATTCGGCGTCGCTCCAGCAAAGGAACTGCCGCGTCTCCTCGAGTGATTCATGCCTGGGGAAGCTCATGAACCGCGTGACTTCGGGATCGCTTGCGTAGCGGGAGAAGATCTCTCCGGCATCAGCCAGAGCCGGACGCCGGTAGAGAAGTCTTGCCGACTCGAAGACTTCAGGTGCTTTCATGCGCCATCTCTGGTTCAAGGGGGGGATGCCGGCGGGCGCCGCATACGATGAATATAGCAAGATCGGCGTTCTTTTGCTACATTATACACCGACCGCAATGAAAGGACCCCGTCATGGAAGACGCTCTTCTCCTCCACAGAATACAATTCGCATTTACCGCTTCGTACCACTACCTCTTCCCGCAGCTCACGATGGGACTCGGGCTGCTCATCGTCATCATGAAATGGGCTTCACTCCGCACCGGTAACGAAATCTACAACAACGGGGCGAGATTCTGGGGAAAGATATTCGCGATCGCTTTCGCAGTCGGCGTGGTGACGGGGATACCGATGGAATTCCAGTTCGGCACGAACTGGGCCCGGTTCTCCGCCTATGCGGGAGGAGTCATCGGGCAGACGCTCGCCATGGAAGGGGTCTTCGCATTCTTCCTGGAGTCCAGCTTCCTCGGATTGTTCCTCTTCGGTGAGAAGAAGCTCGGTCCGAGACTGCACTTCCTGTCGGCATTCATGGTGTTCTTCGGGTCATGGATATCGGGGTACTTCATCATCGTGACGAACGCCTGGATGCAGCATCCGGTCGGTTACGCGTCCGGACCGAACGGGACGGTGGCGCTCAGCAGCCTGGGAGACCTGCTCCTCAACCCCTGGGCTCTCTGGCAATACATGCACAATATGACCGGGGCTGTGGTGACGGGATCATTCTGCGTCGCAGCGGCGGGCGCATATTATCTTCTCGCCCGGAGGGACGAAGAGTACGGGAAGATGTTCGTCCGGACAGGCCTCATCGCGGGGCTCGTCTCGTCGTTCCTGCTGGCATTTCCCACCGGCGACGCGCAGGGGAAAAACATCGCGTTCAACCAGCCCGTCACGCTCGCGGCAATGGAGGGGCTGTTCCACACCGAGGACGGCGCCCCCCTCGTGCTCGTNNGTGAAGGGTCTTGACGCATTCCCCCGGGATCTGTGGCCGACCAACATCCCGCTCCTCTACTACAGTTACCATATCATGGTGGGACTCGGGACCATCTTCATAGCGATCACGGCGGCGGGGACCTGGCTTCTCTGGAGGAGGAAAGCGTACGCCGCGCGGCCGTTCCTCTGGGTTCTTATGCTGTCATTCCCCTTCCCGTTCATCGCGAACACCGCCGGCTGGACCACCGCCGAGCTCGGGAGGCAGCCATGGCTTGTCTACGGCCTCCTGCCGACCCCCGCGGGGACATCGGCCAACGTTTCGGCAGGGAACACGCTCTTCACGCTCCTCGGTTTCCTGGGGCTGTACTTCGTCATAGGTGTGCTCTTCCTTCTCCTGGCGATGAAAGCAATAGGAGCCGGACCCGCACACGTCTCCCATCACGAAAGGGGATGAGACCATGGAGGTATTCTGGTTCTGCATGATCGCTTTCATGCTCTGCGCGTACGTGATACTCGACGGCTTCGACATCGGAGCAGGGGTTCTGCACCTGTTCATCTCGCGGAGCAACGACGAGCGGCGGAGCGTCCTCGGCGCGATCGGTCCGTTCTGGGACGGGAACGAGGTCTGGCTGATTGCGGCGGGGGGGACGCTCTACTTCGCATTCCCGCTCCTGTACGCATCGAGCTTCAGCGGGTTCTATCTTCCCCTGACGATCGTCCTCTGGCTCCTGATACTCCGGGGACTGGGGATAGAAATGCGTCACCAGGTGGACCACCCGATGTGGCGCTCATTCTGGGACGGCGCATTCTCGATCGGAAGCGCACTGCTGGCGATATTCCTGGGGGCGGCATTGGGGAACGTCGTCCGGGGCGTCCCTCTCGGCCCGGACGGGTACTTCTTCACACCGCTCTGGACTTCGTTCACGGTCCAGCCGGACGCCGGCATACTCGACTGGTTCACCGTCCTGATGGGGCTTGTCGGGCTCTCGACGCTTGCCGTGCACGGCGGGAACTACGTCGCGATAAAAACCACAGGGGAGCTGCAGCTGCGCGCGCGGGGAGGGGCGCGCGTCTGGTCATGGGGAGTGCTCCTCACGTCTCTCGCCGCGGCGGTCTCCGCGTTCGTGATCAGGCCCGGCATCCGGACCAATTACGCGGAGCACCCATGGGGTTGGGTCTTCCCGCTGATCGGGGCTGCAGGACTGGGCGGGATGTTCTATTTCAACCGGAAATCAGACGACGTGAAAGCGTTCCTCTCCTCATCCGCGTTCATCGCCGGGATGCTCTCAGCGACCGCGTTCGGACTCTTCCCCTGCGTCCTCCCCTCTTCAACCGTTGAGAGATACGCTCTGACGGTTTACAACACCGCCGCGCAGAGCTACGGACTGGAGATCGGCATCATCTGGTGGACGATCGGGATTGTCATCGCGCTCGGCTATTTTGCCTACCTGTTCCATTCGTTCAGGGGGAAGGTGAAGGTCCACCAGGAAGGATACTAACGGGGGCGTGTTCGCTCAGCGCGGGCGGGCTCTTTCCGCGGGCTTCTCCTGCGCGATGAGACGGCTGACAGTGACAAACGTGTACCCCTTCCTCCGGAGATTGGCAATGATCTCCGGAAGCGCGTCCGCCGTATGCCAGCCGCGGGTGTTGATGTGCATGACGATGATCGAACCTCCCCTCGCCATCGAGGAAACATACCGGACGATGGCCTGCTCTGAAAGCAGGGAGTCCGGGTCGCCCGAGGGGAGGTCATATTCGATGACGGTCAGGCCGAGCGACTCCGCCACCGCAGCGACACGCCCGTCCACTTCACCGTACGGGGCGCGGAAGAGGACCGGCTTTTTCCCGACGACCCCCTTTATGGCGCGCTGTGCCTTACGCAGCTCCTGCCTGATGCTGTCGTCGGAGAGCGTCAGCAGATGCGGATGCATATACGCGTGATTCCCGAATTCGATCAGGGAATCGGATGCGAGCCCGCGCAGGGCGCGGGCGACGTCTTTCGCCCACTTGCCCCCGAGGAATACCGTCGCGGGAGTCCGCGTTCGAAGAAGGACGCCGGCGACCGCCGTGTCAAGTTTCCCGCGCCCGCGGGAGGAACAGGCGTCGAACGTGAGGGCGATCTCCCGTGTCTTGCGGGGCCCGTGACGTATCACGCCCGGGATATCGGGGACCACCCGGGGTCTGCCGCCGGGGAGTGCCGCAGCCGAGATGAGAGCCGACGCGACGAGAGGGCGAAGCCCGAACGCCCGGAGCCACCGGGCCCGCCGTCTCAGACGCTCTCCCTTCATCGGCCGGGCCGACGGCCGGAACTGTCGCGGCGTTTCCCGATCATCGACGCGGCCATTGCCACGGCGAGCACCGTGATGACGATCGCCAGGGCCGTGCCGACCGGGATGTGGACAAAATCGGCCACGAGCATCTTGAGCCCGATGAAGATCAGGACCACCGACAGACCGTGGCTCAGGTACTTGAACGATTTGAGGATGCTCTCGAGAAGGAAATAGCTGGCGCGCAGGCCGAGAATGGCGAATATGTTCGACGTGAACGCAATGAAGGGATCATGCGTTACGCCGAACACCGCCGGAATCGAATCCACGGCGAAGACGATATCGGTGGTCTCGATCGTGATGAGGACGAGGAAGAGGGGGGTGAGAAAGACCCTGCGGTCCTTACGGAGGAAGAACTGCCCCCCGCCGAAATCCGCCGTTACAGGGAACAGGGTGCGGGCCGCGCGGATTATCAGGTTCCTGTCGGGATGCACCTCGACGTCCTTTTCTCTCAGCATCTTCCAGCCGCTGTAGACGAGGATCGCGCCGAAGAGATACAGTATCCATTCAAACCGTACGATGAGGGCGACACCGGCCGCGATAAACACCGCACGCGTGACAAGGGCGCCGACAACACCCCAGAACAGCGCGCGGTGATGGTACCGCCTGGGCACGCCGAAGTAGGAAAAGATCAGGACGAACACGAAAAGATTGTCGAACGAGAGCGCGCGCTCTATGACATACCCGGTGAAGAACTCGAGTCCCCGTTCCGGCCCCAGAGAGAGAAACACCGCCCCATTGAACAGTAATGCGACGACTGTCCACACGATGCTCCAGATGAGCGCTTCCCGGAAACCGATCTCATGGGCCTTCCGGTTGAAGACACCAAGGTCGATCGCCAGCATGAGGACGAGGACGACGCCGAATGCGATCCAGAGGAGACCCATCATTTCATGTTCCGGACGCGGATCTCGATCCCCTTCGTGTCCTTCAGCAGGGGGGCCAGCTTTCCGGGATCAGTCTGGGAGTAGTGGTACGGATAGAGAATCTTCGGCTTGAACGCCTTTGCCGCCGCCGCGACCATTTCCGGGGTCATGGTATAGGGGAGATTCATGGGGAGGAAGGCGATATCGATGTTCCTGAGCGCCTCCATCTCCGGGGTATTTTCGGTGTCCCCCGCGATGTAGATCCGGGTTCGCCCGATCGTCAGCACGTAGCCGTTCCCTTCCCCCTTCGGGTGGAACGGGGTGCTGTCGGGGCGCATGTGAACGAGATTGTATGCAGGGACAGCCTCGACCGTGAGCCCGAGGACTTTCTGTACGTCGCCGTTCTTCATGACGGTGCCGCCCCCCACCTGAGCGGCACACTTCGCGGTCAGGAGGATCACTGTCGATGGGGTCCGGAGCAGATTGACCGCCGCCGTGTCGAGATGGTCGCCGTGTTGGTGCGTGATGAGTATGAGATCCGCCTGAGGCAGACCGCTCAAGCCGGGGAGCTTGCTCCAGGGATCGATGTGGATCGTCTTCCCCGCCCACCGGAGCATGAGCGTGCCATGGCCGACAAACGTGATTTCCACTTTTCCCGCCGTCGTCCCGATTGTGTCCTTTTCGAGCTGTCCGGCGGCCTGGAGCGGGACCAGGGCCGCAAGGAAGGCGCAGGCGAGCGATGCTGCGTGATTGATCATGTTTCTCCTCCAGTGTGTGTGGCACAGAAGTGAGAATTTTCAGGAGGTCAGGTCGCGGAAGGCGGCTTCCATGAGAAGAAAGAATGCCTGCCCTTCCGTGGCCGTCCCCGGGTGGTCGAATTCCGGCGAGCCGCACACACCCCTGACGAGGCCGAGGCTGTCGACCTTTGCGTGGGCGGCGTCCCGCATACGACCGGCTTTCTCCCTGTAGCTTTCGCCGATCCATCCCCCCTGTATCCCTCTGTAGATCGCATAGGCGAGCATCTGCGCGAGGTTTGTCTCTACAAACGAATCCGGGTTGTCCACAATATTGTGAAACAGTCCGTCAGTCCGCATATGCGCCAGACATCCGTCGATGATGTCCCGAACATAGCCGACGAGTTTTTCCTTTCCGGCCTTCATGGAACCGGGCAACGCGCGAATCACCCTGGTAATCCCGGCGGCAGACCAGCCGTTTCCGACCCCCCAGAAATCCTTCCGGACAAACGCGCCCTTCCCGCAATCCCACATGTGCGAGAGCAGTTTCATTTCGCTGTTCCAGAGGCACGACCGGGCCCCGTCGATCTGGCGTATCGCCTCGTCGAACTTCCCGGCGGCCGCAAGGAACGGGGGGAGCATATAGATGATGTCGCTCCAGACCTGCGGTATGTTCGAGAAGTGATAGATTGTTCCTTCCTTCGATCTGGGCGCTTTGTTGAGAATATATTCCAGCAGGCGATCGAAGCCCTTCATCAATTCATGATCCCCGGTCTCCCGTGCCGCCCAGAGCACGGCTTCCCCCGGGGACGCTGCGTCACTCAGCGCAAATTCCTCACCGAGCATCGCAAGCCTGCCATCTTTGGACTGGCGCAGGACGGCATCGTACGCCATCAGAATAACCAGATCCCTTTCCCCCGATTCGAGCAGCGCCTGCATTGCCACCCCCTGTTCCCAGGTCGCACGCTGCATCGACAGCATTGCCAGCTTCACTTTTTCAATCGTCGCTGCCGGCCCCCCCGCGCTACCCGCCCCCCCGGAAGGCAGGGGCTGTCCCTTCAGCGAGGACGGGAGTCCGAGCGTCAGGCCCGCCACGGGGAGGCCCTGCAGGAACGTGCGCCGTTTCATGATGTCATCTTGAATGTATTGTGCCGTTCCCGGCGTTCCCAGCGCTTTCAATCATCAGCCTATTCCCCCTTTTCCTGAAACAGGTGGAAGGTTTCCATCTGTGAGATCAACTGCTCCGCCATGCGAGCGTGAGTCTCAACGGTGGGATGTCCGTATGCGACGTAGCCGCCTTTGAAACGGTCGAAGCATGCATACGTGATCCTGCCGTCACCCGCTTTGTGTTCCTCATCCACCACCCTCGTGACGTTGTCGCGTATCCACTGTTCGGAGGCAGCGACCGCAACGATCCTGACCCCGGGATAGACGGTCCGGAGCGTCCCCAGGAATTTTCTGTATGCCCCCCGGAACAGACCCGATTTCTCTTCTGTCACGCTCCCGGCGCTGTCCTTGAGACCGGAATAGTCGTTCAGCCCGAGACAGACGACAACCACGTCGGGGAGCCACGCAGAAAAATCCCATTTTGGCGTATCGGATTCCATAAGCGTCCGGTCGAATCTCGCGGGGATCGTCTGGTGTGGATTTCCCTGCCAGTCGCAGTACATGCCGCTTCCCGACCTGCACGTCGTGGTGTACTGCGCGCCGAAGTGTCCCGCGATGAGAGGAGCAAAACCCAGGTCGATGTTCGTCAGGGGATACCGCGCCTCCCAGCCAAGCGCCTGCACAGTCGCCTCATCGCTTTCGGCGGCAGTGAACGAGTCCCCGATGAATTCAATTTTTCTCGACGGCGGAGCCGGCGGCGGCAGGATTTTCCCTCCGTCGCCGAGCAAGAGGCCGCAAAATGTGTACGGCTCCTCGAACGTGATGTTTCTCCTGCTGAACCTGAACGAGTGGCGTCCGTCGTGAAGAGAATCGGCCACGATGTAGTCCGGACCGGTCCGCCCGGAGCCGTGGAACACCCCGTGCAGAGATCCGTCGATATACACATTGAAGTAGTCGGTCGTGTCGAGGAGACGTACGCCGATGCGTGTTCCCCTGAACTCCGCGCAAATGTACACGCCGGGCCAGGAATACCGGGGACGGAGGGGATCCGTCATGTCCCAACGACCGTAATACCGGATTGACGGATTATCGGCGGGGACGAATGTCATTGCATCGACCATGCCGTGGAATCCCCCGGTCTGAAAAAGGAGAACAAGTGAATACCAGCAATAGCGTCTCATCATTTGAAGTCCTTCGCGGATGTTCCTGAGTGTACTCAATTGCCGCCGCAGATTCAACGGGGAGTATTGCGCGTCTCACCCGGGCGGGGTATATTGGCAGTGACTCCCCCCTTCCGCAATCCACAAGGCGGCATGGATACTCATTCACCATTCCTCACCGAACATCCGGAATACACATGGCAGGAACCGAACCTGAAGGACGTGAAATCGAACCCCTGGACACTGTTCCAGACGAACCGCCAGCAGCGGACACGCGCATCGCGCTGAAACTCCGCGGCACCCTCATGCGGGCCGCCTCAATCGCCACGTTGCTTCTTTTCACCAGGGGACATGCAACAGAGTTCTTCGTCTCCCCCGCCGGCGGCGACAGGAATCCTGGGACGCGGGACAGACCATTTCTGACACTCGAGAGGGCACGCGACGCAGTCCGCTCATTGAAGTCGGAAAAGGGCATTGCCGGCGGGGAGCGGATCAGAATCTGGCTTTCCGCGGGGACCTATCCCCTCCCCCGGACATTCGAGCTCGGGCGGCAGGACGGAGGGAGCGAGGGAGCGCCCGTGACGTATTCGGCCGCCGAAGGAGCCGAGGTCCGGCTCTCGGGCGGCATCACCGTTCCTTCTCCCCTCTTCCGTCCGGTCCATGATGCCGATGCGCTCCGGAGACTCCCCGACAGCTCAAGATCCTATGTCATGGAAGCCGACCTGAAGACGCTGGGGATAGCGGATTTCGGGACGCAGAGACAGTTCGGATTCGGGCTTCCTGTCGTGCCTGCCCCGATGGAACTCTTCTGGAACGACACCGCATTGCAGGTGGCCCGTTACCCCAACAGGGGAGGAATTGGTCTCGGACCGATACTCGATGCGGGTTCCGTCCCGCGCAACGGGGACCATTCCAACCGCGGCGGGAAATTCCGCTACACCGACAAACGCCATGCGCGGTGGACGGGGGTCCCGGACGTCTGGCTGCAGGGATTCTTCAACTATGGATTCGCAGACGACAGGATCCGGGTCGCATCGATCGACACGGTACGGAAGGAGGTGACACTCGCCTCGCCCCACATGTACGGGCTGGCAAGCGGGGAGAATTTCAACGAGTATATCGCCCTCAACATCCTCGAAGAACTGGACGAACCGGGTGAGTGGTACGTGGACAGGGAGAAAGGACTGCTCTTCCTCTGGCCTCCCGGGGACATTGCGGGGGCCCGGCTCACCGTATCCATACTCGAGAAGCCGCTCGTCGCACTCGACCACGTGTCGGATGTCGTGCTCCGTTCGTTTATCATCGAGAACGGGAGGGGTATCGGGCTCTCCATCGAGGGGGGAGAACGGGACAGCGTGACAGGGTGCGTGATACGAAACGTAGGAACGGTGGGGGTGATGATGGGGAAAGGGGCACGGCCGTCGTTCCCGGGAGCCGCGGCGGATGACTATAGGGGAGTTCCCGTCTCGCGGGAAGTGGGGAGCTTCAATTCCGAGAGCTACGTAAATACCGTCTGGGACAGGGATGCCGGGAAAAGCCACGCCATCGAAGGATGCGAGGTGTACAATACCGGATCAGGGGGGATCATACTCGGCGGGGGAAGCAAAAAGGACCTCACTCCCGGCGGGTGCAGCGTGACGGACTGCCGGATACACGACTACGACAGGAGAAACAAGGCCGGTGCGGCGGGCGTGATCGTCGACGGATGCGGGAATATTGTTGCGCACAATGAAATATATGACGGCGCCATGCAGGCGATTTTCGTCCATGGGAACGACCACCGGTTCGAGTTCAACGTGATACACGACGTCGCCCGGAACTCCAACGACGCATCGGCGTGGTACCTGGGGAGGGACCCGAGCGACCAGGGGAACAGCGTACGGTGGAATTTCTTCCACCACGTGGGACGTCCCGACCGCAAATGGACGATGGGGGTGTACTGCGACGACGCGACATGCGGGGTCCGGATTGAAGGAAACGTCTTCTACAAGGTCGCCTCGTTCGGAACGGTGTACAGCAACGGAGGCCACGACATCGTCGTCAGGAACAACATATTCATCGAGGGATACGGACCCGCATACCAGCTCAAGTCAATGTGGTACGACTTCGGGATAAGCGAGATCCCCTACTTCTTCGGCGAGAAGGGGATCTACACGAAACGGCTGACGGAATCTGTCGATATCAGGAAACCTCCATACAGCACACGCTATCCGCTTCTCAAGGACTGGCTGGACGTTCTTCCGGACGGGAAGACAATTGTCGGGATGAGACCGAGGCGAAACGTGTTCGACGGAAACGTGCTCGTGAAATATGACGAGACAGTCCGCATGGTGGGGCAATTCGCACAGTGTGAGTTCGGAAAGAACTACATCGCGCAGGATGACCCGGGGTTCGTCGACGCGGGGCGGATGAATTTCCGATTGAAGGACGACTCGGTGATCTACAAAGAGATTCCAGGGTTCGTGAGAATCCCGTTCGACGAGATCGGACCGAGGAAACCCGCCTGGGCAGGCCGGGGAGGCGGGCAATGAAGACCGTTCTGGTGGGGCCGGACCTGGAAGAGAACCTCTCGGTCTCGTATCTCTGCGGCGCGCTCCGTGAAGCCGGATACGAATGCTCGCTCCTCGCGTTCAATCACCAGGGGGACATCCCGCACACGGTGAGCGCGATTCTGCGCACCCGGCCCGGCCTCGTCGGCCTCTCAATGGTCGCCCAGCGCCGGTACGGAGAATTTCAGATTCTCGTGGAGGCACTCCGCCAGAAGGGCTTCCGGGGACATATTACAGCAGGCGGTCACTTCGCGAGCCTCCGGGCGGGGGAGCTGCTGAGGGACACGCCCGGACTGGATTCCATACTCCACCATGACGGTGAAATCCGCATCGTGACGCTGCTGAGGATGCTTGCCTCGGGGGAGGATCTCCCGGGCCGGCTGGACGGGGTGACATGGCGCCGGAGCGGCGGCACGATAGACCATCGGGCGCCGATCCATGTCGCACAGATCGATTCCATACCGTTCCCCTTCCGAAGGCGACCCGACAGGACGCTCGGGTTCGCGCGGGCACCCATCGTCTCAAGCCGGGGTTGCGCGGGATCCTGTTCCTTCTGCTCCATCCATGCCTGGCACAGGCAAGTGCCACGGGGAAGGCTCCGCTTCCGTTCCGCAGCCGATGTCGCCCGGGAAATGATCACGCTTCATCACGACCTGGGCGTGCGGGTTTTTGTCTTCCACGACGACAACTTCATCCACCCGGACAGGCAAACTGCTCAGTCCCGGTGCCGGGAAATTCTTGAGACGGCAGAACGGGGGATCGGGGAGCCGATCGCCTTTGTCATCAAGTGCCGTCCGGACGACGTACACGAGGACCTGTTCCGGTACCTCAGGGAAAAGGGGCTCGTCCGAGTGTACGTCGGCATTGAATCACATTCACGCACGGGCCTGTCTGTCCTCAACCGGAACGTCACTCCCGAAGCGAACGAGAACGCCCTGCGCCTGCTGCGTCAGGCGGGTGTCTATGCATGCTTCAATCTCCTGATTTTTCACCCTGACTCGACAATCGAAGAGCTTGCCGAGAATCTCGGGTTTTTGAATGAGAACATCGACCATCCCTTCGATGTCGCCCGAACAGAGCTCTATGCCTGCTCCACGCTTGAACGGAGGATGGTGCACGATGGACGGGCCATCGGAGACTACCGGGGGTTTGACTACCGGATCTCCGAGAGACGGGCTGAGCTCGCATTTCAGTTGTTCACGGAAATACTCTGGGAGAGGCATTTCGGGAGCCAATCGATCGTCCGGCGTGTCCAGGACCTCGGATTCCGCATGAACCTCCTCAGGCGGTTTCACCCTGCCGTGGCGCCGCCGGACCTGACGGAACGGGTGAGCGGGCTCATACGGATGGTGAATTCGAGCACGGTCGGGTTTCTCGCAGCCATCGCGGAGACTGCCTCCGGAAAGCCTGAGGATGTCCGGGGCTTCGCCGACGATCTCAGGGACGAGGTGAACTTCCGCGTCAGAAGAGAGACCATTCAATGGGCCTCCCTGTCTCTCGAGCTCCAGGGCCGCGCCCTCCTGGCGAGGTTCAACCCCTCCCCTCTCCCCTTCCTCTCCAGTGTGCCGGAGACGATGGCGCGCGCCGCCACGGCAGTTCCCTTCCTGGGGATGTTACTGGGTTCGCTCTCATGCTCCGACAGGAGCCATGTGTGCGATCCTCCTCCCCCCCCGGTGTCGTATGCAAGGGATATCGAACCGGAGTTTCAAGCCGCATGCGCCACGCCCGGATGTCACTCTGCTCAGAGCAGGGCATCGGGGCTCGTTCTTGAGAAGGACTCGAGCTACACCGGCATCGTGGGTGTGCAGAGCCGTCAGGCACCCGCCATGAAGTTGATCACCCCCGGAGACCCGGGCCAAAGCTATCTCCTTCACAAGCTCCGCGGGACTCAGGCTTCGGTCGGAGGTTCGGGCGTCCAAATGCCCACGGGGGGAGCCCCTGATCCATCACTCATTTCGAACGTAGAAACATGGACCGAACAAGGCGCCCCCAAGGACTGACGTTACGGGGAGAGACGTTGCCATGAGCCGCCGGGATGTTCTCTGCGCTCCCGAAAAGCCAGGGCGGCGCCGGCATCGCCCGCTGAACAGGTGCGGCAACCGCCCTGATCGTCCCATGCTTGACAGTTGATTCTTGACGCGAATATCTCCTCCTTGGAAATACCCGCGGCGATTGCGGCCTGGCCCAACATTTTTCACCCCGAAGAGGTCTCCATGAAAGACGCACTACTTCTTCTGTTCTTGCTCTTGACGGCTCCGTGTGCTTTTTCACAGCAGCTCGAATGGCCCGTCTTGAAGCATTATGAGCACCAGTTCATTGACCGGATCGCCATGCCTGTCGGCGGGATAGGGACCGGCGATATCTCCATCGGCGGGAACGGTCAGTGGAAAGACGTGGAGATTATGAATAAGCCGGGCATTGGTTTCTACGGCGCTCCGACTCCCAAGGAGGCCCCCTGTTTCATGATATTCGTGCAGGATCACTCCGGGAAAAAGTACGGAAAAGTCCTGACGGGACCCGTCTCTCCTGCGGAGTACGAGGGGATGCAGGGGAGCACGGCCCCCAACCACGGCATGCCGCGTTTTGCATCTGCCTCATTCGATGCCGCATATCCCTTTGCAGCGGTTCATCTGGAAGACCCGCACATGCCCGTTTCGGTCCAGGCAAGGGTTTTCAATCCCTTCATTCCCGGGGATGCGGAATCGAGCGGGATTCCGATCGCCATCATCCGGTACCGGATAAAGAACAAGACCGCAGGACCGTTGACTGTTGCCCTGGCCGGTTCGATGGACAACATCATCGGCATGGACGGGTCTACCGTCGAGTTCAACTCGTTCGATCGGACGATCGTTCCCACCGGCGCGAAGAGCAACAGGAATTCCTTCAAACAGACCTCCACCCTGGAGGGGATCTACATGACATCGGACAGTGTCAATCGGGACGCCAGCGCATGGGGGACAATAGCGCTGACGACAACGGAGAGGGGGAAGGACTGCAGGATCAGCTACCGGACGGAGCTGGACCCGAAGGGATGGAACACCAATGTCAGCGATTTGTGGGACGATTTTTCCGACGACGGGGTGTTCCACGATTCGACGTTCAAGGAGAAAGTGAACACCCCCTGCGGCGCCCTCTCGGTGAAATTCGAACTGGCCCCCGGTGGTACCAGGGAGATACAGTTCCTTCTTTCATGGGATTTCCCCAATAGAAAGGACTGGAGGGACAAGGAGACGGTCGGAAACTACTATGCGACGCTGTACGATAATGCGTGGGAGGTGGCGGAAAAGACGCTGCCAAGGCTTCCCGCACTGGAAAAGAAGACGCTCGAATTCGTCCAGCTCTTCCTGAACAGCAGCTATCCCGCAGTGGTGAAGGAGGCGGCGCTGTTCAACACCAGCACGCTCCGGTCCCAGACCGTGTTTCGCTCCAGGGACGGCACCATGTACTGCTGGGAGGGGGTATTCAACTCCACCGGCTCCTGTTACGGCAACTGCACGCATGTGTGGAATTACGAGGAGGCCACTCCGTTTCTTTTCGGCGACCTTGCAAGGAGGATGAGAGAAGTAGAGTACCATGATGCGCTCGACGACAGCACGGGACTCATGAGCTTCAGGGTATCTCTGCCGCTGGACAAGAGCAAAAACTGGAAGGTGGCCGCCGCAGACGGACAGATGGGGACCGTCATGAAGGTATACAGGGAATGGCAGCTCTCGGGAGATGAGCACTTTCTCCGCGACGTCTGGCCAGGCGTGAAAAAGGCGCTCGCGTTCGCGTGGGTACCCGGGGGATGGGACGCGAACAAAGACGGTGTCATGGAAGGATGCCAGCACAATACGATGGATATAGAATACTACGGCCCGAATCCTGAGATCGAGTTCTGGTACCTCGGCGCTCTCAAAGCGGCCGCCTCGATGGCTGCATTCCTGAAAGACTCCACGTTCGGGCGGACATGCGATGAGATGTTTGCGCGCGGCTCTCGATGGACGGATGAGAACCTGTTCAACGGGAACTACTACATCCAGAAGGTTCAGCCCATGCCCGACAAAGCCCTGATCGCCGCAGGAACTCAGGCGGGTTTCGGATCCAGGAACCTCGATGACCCGGATTTTCAAATCGGGGAAGGCTGCCTCGTGGATCAACTGGTGGGACAGAATATGGCACACGTGTGCGGGCTGGGCTACCTGGCGAACCCGGCCCATGAAAAGAAAGCGCTGGAGAGCATCTTGAGATTCAATTATGTGCCGGCGTTCGGCGAGCTGTTCAACAACATGCGCACGTACGTCCTGGGAGACGAACCGGGTCTCATCGTCACGGCATACCCCGACCCTGCGAAAAGACCGAAGACTCCTCTCTCGTACGGAAGCGAAGCCTGGACCGGTCTCGAATACACCGCCGCTTCCGGTATGATGTACGAAGGGATGACAGGGGAGGCGATCCGGACAATGACCGACGTCAGGAACCGGTACGACGGCGCGAAACGAAACCCATTTAACGAGGTCGAATGCGGAAACCACTATGCACGCGCGATGGCTAGCTGGTCGACCGTACTGGCCCTGAGCGGGTTCCACTATTCGGCGGTAAACGGAACGTTTTCCATCACCTCAACGCCGGGTCAGTACTTCTGGTCGAACGGGTACAGTTGGGGAAACGCCTCAGTCAGCAAAGCGGCGAGGGGCGGTGTGACTCTGAAAATCCTGGTGGCGCGCGGAACGCTCGACTTGAACTCTGTGGGCGTGACCGGTGAACCTCCGGTGAAGGTACAGGAGCGGGTCACACTTCATGAGGGAGAGGCAAAGGAGTTTTCGATCCCGGTCCATTGAGAGGGATTGTGAGTACGATCAGGGTTCGCCGGGACCGCCGGCCGGCTGAGCAAGGCCCTGGAGATACATTAAGGCGACGAACCACCCGGTCCGCCTCGATACGGACTCCCTGCGAGATCACGCGTGTCGTTGACTGTGTTGGATGTCCGTCCCATGCCTGCGGCCCCGCGGCATGGGACGTCGTCATCGCACTTTTGTCGATTCGCGCGTCGCTCTCTGCCCCACGTGCGGAATGGCTGCAAGGAGAATATCACATGACGCAGAAACCTGATCGTACTTGTCCGAATTTCCTTTCGTGCCGGACCGCACTTTGAGAAGAACTTCCCTCGCCTCGGAGTAGGCCTTGCGGCCGATCAGCACTCTCCCCTCTTCCACTGCAATGAGTTCGCGGGCGTGCATCCTCTCGATCTCTTTCTCGGGCCCCCCCACGAGCTCTGCTCGTGCGCTGGCCAGGGTCTGATCCGCCCCTCTCAAGTCTCCACGAAGCGTCTGGATCCGTGCCTTGCAGCAGAGGAGTCTGGCCAGGAAAATCCGATCATAGGGTGGAAGGGTACCACCGGGAGCACCGCATTCCCTGATCAGCGCCTCTGCTTCGTCAAATCTCCCGCGATTGATCAATGACCGTTCCAGCGGTTCCAGAGATTCGAGCACGTTCGACTCCGACCTGTCGGCAAACGTCATTATATCGTTGAATGCCCGGCGGTAATTCTGCTCGGCGCGGACGGAGTCGCCGGACTGTTCCGCGATATGACCGAGGATGCCGTAACAGGAAGCGGTCGCAGTGTGGGCCTCCCCGTACCTTTCGAGAAACAAAGGGAGCGCATGCACGATGGAACTCTCCGCCTCGGCCAGTCTCCCCTCCCGCACCAGCATTCCCGCGTAATCCTGGCATGCATACGGCAGGTAGATGTCGCCGCGCTCTGACGGCCTGCTGAGGTTGGCGATCACTCTTTTGTAGTAGGTCTCAGCGCTGTCCGCGGCAGAAGTGTCCGAGGAAGAGAGGTGCGCGTACGCGCCTGCGAGATAGTACTCGCTTTCCATACGCTCGTGGTTGCCGGCCGCAACTGACTGCCGCCTCAGCTGCAGCGAGGCAGTAAAATGATGTACCGCCTTGTCCGCCCGTCCCAGGGCCAGGTAGGTGTTCCCGATGGTGCGGTGAAGGTCAGCTTTTACCGCGGGCTCGTCTTGCAGATCGTTCTCGAGCTGGTCTGACGCGTCGTCGAGAATTTCCACTGCGGTGGCCTCGGGTCCCCTGCCATGACTGTACCAGTTGACGTCGCTTGCGGCGATCATCTGCTGGAGAAACTCGTTGATGCGCTTCGCCTTCTTCTCCTCCAGGCGCGCGAAGTCCCGCTCGTCCTGGGCCCGCTTCGCCTGCCAGAGGACTCCTCCGATTCCTCCGACCAGCGCCAGGGTCACAATGACAAACGCGATGCTCGCAGCGCGATTGCGGCGGATGAATTTGCCTGCCCGGTAGCGCACTTCCCCCCTGCGTGCCGCCACGGGGCGGTGTGCCAGGTACCGTCCGATATCGTCTGAGAGGTCCTGCACGGACTGGTACCGGCGCTCCGGCTCTTTCCGCAGTGCCATGAGGACGATCGCGTCGATGTCGCCGTTCAGTGTCCTGCGGATCCTGACGGCCGTGGTCCCCGCAACGGTGATGGCGACGGCCTTCCCGCTCGGCTTCGTCGGTTCCGTGTTCAAAATCGTCTGGGACATATCGAACGGAAGCGGACTCCGGAATTCGTACGGCTTCTGTCCGGTCAGCAATTTGTAGAGGAGCATCCCCAGTGCGTAGACATCGCTCACCGTCGTCGCCTTTACCCCGCGCAGCTGCTCAGGACTGGCATAGTCGGGGGTCATGAATCCGAGCCCTGTGCGCGTGCGCTCGTCGGGTGTTCCCTCCTCGCTGAGGAGCTTCGCGATCCCGAAGTCCAGAAGCTTCGGCGTTCCGTCGGAGGCGACGAGGATATTCCCGGGCTTGATGTCGCGGTGCACCACGAGGTGCTGGTGCGCAAACCGGACCGCGGCGCACACTACCAGAAAGAGACGGAGCCGCTCGGTTATTGAGAGCTGATGATCGTCGCAGTATTCGTCGATGCGCTTACCGTCGACAAATTCCATGATGAGGTAGGGGATGGCGTCGTCGGTGGTCCCCGCGTCGATAAGCTGCGCGATGTTGGGGTGCTGCAGCGATGCCTGGACAGATCGCTCCGCCTCGAACCGCCGGATCATCTCCCCCTGCGAGAGGGTGGAACGGACAAATTTTACCGCGACCCGCCGTTGGAACTTCCCGTCATCGCGCACCGCCTCATACACTTCCCCCATTCCCCCGGAATCGATCTGCCGGACGATGCGATAGCTCCCGAGCGTTGACCCGATGCGCCTGTCCGGGGACACGCCGTGCGTCGCGGTTGAAATGAGGCTTTGAAGAAGGGGCTGAAAAACGCCGTCGGCTTTTTCGAGGGCGGCAAGAAGAGACGCGACCTCGCCGCGTAGTTCGCCGTCGCCGCCGCAGGCGCTCTCCAGGTAGGCCATGCGATCGGCTGCGGGAAGCCGGTACGCTTCCCCGAACACGTCTCGCACTCTGCGCCACAATTCCTGGTTCATTGGCCGGACAGATGGATGAGGAGAGTTGGCCGGGAGGGTTAACTGCTCATGGTTCGGAACAGCCACGCCTTTGCGAGGTTCCAGTCGTTTTCGACGGTGCGCGCGGACACCGAAAGGACTTCCGCAGTCTCCTCGACCGTGAGACCGCTGAAGTAACGCAGTTCGACGACCTTACAGAGCCTTGAATCGACCTGATCGAGCCGCCGGAGGGCGTCGTCGAGCATCAGCAGCCGGCTGAAGTCCTCGTCCATGACAAGCACGCTCTCGCTCAACGATACCCGTGTCATGCCTCCCCCGCGCTTGTCCGCGTTCCTCCTTCGGGCGTAATCCACCAGAATCTGCCGCATGGACCGGGCTGCGATCCCGAAGAAGTGAGCCCGATTCTGCCATGAGATGTCCGCGTCAGCAAGCCTGAGATAGGCCTCGTGGACGAGGTCCGAGGTCTGGATGGTGTGTCCCGAGCGTTCCCGGGAAAGATACGACGAGGCAATCTTCCTGAGCTCGTCGTACACGAGAGGAAGGAGCTTGTTCAGGGCGGACTGGTCGCCTGCCCGAACATCGATGAGAAGTTGTGTTACTTCACCGGGCGTAGAAACCTCAAGGAAGAGGCTGCTTGATTATACATTCTAACGAAAGTGGGCTTGAAAATCAAAGAAATGACCGTTGTTGCCTGAATGCGCTGCGGGTTCTAAACCCCATCTGCGCATGTAATAAGCATAGAACTCTACCGGTACCGGCGATTCCCTTGATCCCGGAGCCAATTCAGGCAAGAAGCACGCCTTATGAAACACACGACATGACTTCTCATCGGGTCGATCGTACCGGCCCCAGGCCGTGTACGCCCGCTGATTGCCCGGTGGGTGAACACCAGCGGAGCAGGAAGTAACAATGTCACGAACTTTGCCGTAAGCGACCCGAATCCCTTCAATCCCTCCGCGACAATCCGTTACACTCAAATTCCCGGAGATGTGGGAGAAAACGCCGCAGCGGATGGACCGGCAGCTGAAATGACCCGGACGAGGCCGGGGAGAGATGGC
>PMDK01000322.1 GCA_003154425.1 Ignavibacteriota bacterium | reverse complement strand
ACGAGAGGAGAATCGAGAAGAACGTTATGATGGTGGGCCACTTCGCAAGGCTGGAAATCGCGCCGGACCCGCCCACGCCGAGGAGGATACCGGTGATGCCCCCAAGGAGGCTGAGGACCAGGGCCTCGATCAGAAACTGCGTCAAAATGTCCCTTGACCTGGCTCCGACGGACATGCGGATTCCGATCTCCCGGGTGCGCTCGGTGACNNGAGGCGATGCTCGCGAGAAGGATCGTGAGGATCTGGGTCGTTGCAGTCGCCGCATTGGCAAGGTCCGCCTGGTTGCGTATCGAGAAATCATCGGCGTCGTACGGCGCGATCTTGTGCCGCATTCTCAGCAGCTCGGTGATCTGCGTCTGTGCCACCGGGATGTTCCCCGGGCTCGTTGCGGACACCAGAATCTGCCTCAGGTAGGGGAACCATGTGAGCCTTCGCTTGACCGTGGTCCAGGGTGCAAGGACCACGTCGTCCTGATCCTGACCCATGGCGTTCTGTCCCTTCTTCGTCAGCACCCCGAGCACCTTGCAGGGGACGTTGCGGATCCGGACGGTCTGGCCGACCGGACTCGCGTCGGGGAACAGCGCATCGGCCACCGTCTTCCCAAGAACGCAGACCTTGGACGCCGCCTTGACATCGGCATCCGAGTAGAAGTCGCCGTACTCGATCCCCCACTTGCGTATCTCCAGGTAGTCCGGACCGGTTCCCTCGATTCCCGTCGCCCAGTTCATGTTCCCCGCAATGATCTGTCCCCCGGCGCGGGTCCCCGGCGAGATCAGCCCCACCGCCGGACACTCTCTCTGGATGGCGATGCAGTCGTCCTCCGTAAGGGTTGTCGTCGTCCCCGCCCCGCCCCTGATCCCCCCCGTGTTCTGGGAGCCGGGGTAGACGATCAACACGTTCGTCCCGAGGGAGGAGATCTGCTGCTCGACCGAATACTGTGCTCCCTGTCCTATCGCGAGCATGGCGATCACCGCGGCCACGCCGATGATGATCCCCAGCATTGTCAGGAATGAGCGCATCTTGTTCCGCTGGAGTGCGCGGAATGCCGAGATCAGGATGTTCAGTATTTTCATGCCGGCTCCTCTTCGTCCACCGCGGGGAGTTCACTGATCACCTCGGCGGCAAGCTTCGGAGAGGCGTTGCTCCTGTCCGACTTTATTCTCCCGTCGCGGAAGATGATATGCCGTTTCGCGAACTGCGCGATATCCGGTTCGTGCGTCACGAGGATGATCGTTATCCCCTTTGCATTCAACTCCTGGAATATCCCCATCACCTCGACGCTCGTCCGGCTGTCAAGGTTCCCCGTCGGTTCATCCGCCAGGACGATGCTCGGGTCATTGACGAGGGCCCGCGCGATCGCGACACGCTGCTGCTGCCCCCCCGAGAGCTGGTTGGGATAGTGGTGGACCCTGTCTCCGAGACCCACCATGTCCAGTGCCCTGACGGCCCGTTCCTCGCGGTCCTTCATCGAGGAAGTGCCGTACAGCAGAGGGAGCTCGACATTCTCAATCGCCGAAGTCCTCGAGAGAAGGTTGAATCCCTGGAAGACGAACCCCAGCTTGCTGTTCCTGATCCGCGCCAGCTCGTCCCTTGTCAGGCGGCTGACATCGATCCCGTCGAGCAGATATGTCCCCTTCGTCGGTTTGTCCAGGCATCCCAGGATGTTCATGAACGTCGACTTCCCCGAGCCGGACGCACCCATGATCGCGACGAATTCGCCCCTCCGAACATCCAGCGTGACTCCGCGCAGCGCGTGGACCTCGACTTCTCCCAGCATGTAGGTCTTCGCGAGGTGTTCGATCTGTATGAGGCGACCGTCGCCCGATGAGTCGGGGGCAGGGACCTCGGTGCCGGTCATCGCATGCCTCCGGGACCGCCCGGCCTCTGCTGCGAGCCTCCCGAGAGCGGGCTGGCTGACGCAACCTCCGATGTCGAAGTGGCGCCGAGTACTATCTGGTCCCCCGGCTTCAGGCTGTCCGTCGTGATCTCGGTGAACCTGCCGTCGGTGACGCCCGTCCGCACGAAAACGGGCTCCAGCTTCTTCTGTGCGTTGAGAACCCAGATGCGCGCCCGTCCCGACATGTGGTTCGCGACAAACGGGCTCTTTTCATACTGGGCATACAGCTGCGTGATGCCGAACTTGGTCCCGCCGCCGGAGGCCGGGGCCTGGTGTTTCACAACGGGCTGCTGACGTACCGGCTGCCGGAGCGGCTCCTTCCCGGCACGCATCTTCTCGAACATCTTCCCCATTTCGGCCCGGAGATCTTCAGGATTCATCTGGCCCCCGTGCGCCGCCACGATGGAATCGCGGATCTGCCCGAAGTTCCTCCGCCCCCCTCTGTTCGTGGTGTCCCCTCCGCGGCCGCCGAACGATCCCGAGGTGGCGTTGTCGTCGGCACCGGCGCCGCGTCCCATGAACGAGTCACGCATCGACTTGACCGCCGACGAATCGATGAGATCGGGGGGCGGCTGGAACCGGAGCGCGAGGTTGGGGACCTTCAGCACGTCGCGGGCGTCTGCAGCGGCGATTTTCACGTTCGCCGTCATCCCGGGCATCAGCTTCAGCCTGTCGTTGTTCACATCCACGACGACCGTGTAGTTGACGACGTTCTGTATCGACACGGGGTTCAGACGGATCTGGGAGACGACGCCGGTGAATTTGTCATCGGGGTACGCATCGACCGAAAACGTGGCCGGCTCATCGATGCTTATCATGCCGATGTCGGATTCGTCGACCACCGTCAGGACCTGCATCTTCGCAGAGATCGTTGGCAATCGTGTAGAGCGTGGGGGAAGAGAAAGCTTGCGGCCACGGTCTGGCCGACGTTCACCGCGCGGTTGATCACCACGCCGTTGATCGGGGCCGTGATCGTCGCATAGGCGAGATTGATCCTGGCCCGGTCGAGCGCGGCTCTGGCCTGCTTCAGCGCCGCGGAGTTCGATTCATAGGACGTCAGGGCTGCATCGTAGTTCATCTGCGAGTCGAGCTCCTTTGCGAGAAGCGCCTTCTCACGATCGAGCGTCCTCTTGCTGTCGGCGGCCTGTGCTTTCGCCCTGTCAAGAGCCGCATCGGCGTCCTTCACCGACTGCCAGAGAAATGTGGTGTCGATCCTCGCGATCACCTGCCCTTCTTTGACGACCGAGTTGAAGTCGGCGTAGAGATTCGAGATGATGCCGGAGACCTGCGTCCCCACGTCCACAGAAACGACAGCGTTGATCGTCCCGGTTGCGGTCACGGTCACATTGATGTCTCCCCGCGAGACCCTGTCAAGCCGGAAATCATACTTTTTGGCGCTGCCGGCGAAGAAGACAAAATACCCGGCAACAACAAGGACGAGACCCGCCACAGACGATATGACAACAGTTCTTTTCATCATCCACTCCTGGTGTGAAAGCCTCTCGATCGGGAAAAAGCCCCGGATTCGCACCGGAGACGCATATTCCCACCCCTTTGACACGCCCGCGAGCCCCTTGGTTTAGGGCGCAGAGCGCCTATTCTCGGTGGGTTTCGATCCTGCCCCCCCGCGAAGAAATAGACTGTAATATACGAAAAATATGCCATTATCGTTGCGATTCGGGCGTTCTTTCGGTACGATAGGGAGATCACCGCTTCCGCACTTATGGATGAAGACCGGCGGGGAACATTCGCCGCCCTGCGCCATCCCAATTACCGCCTCTGGTTCATCGGGCAGTTGATCTCCCTGTTCGGGACCTGGATGCAGACTACGGCGCAGGGATTCCTCATATTCGAACTGACCCATTCTCCTGCGTACCTGGGGCTTGTCGGGTTTGCCTCGGGGGTACCGACGTGGCTCCTCACGCTCTACGGAGGCGTGGTTGCCGACCGCGTTCCCCGGAGGAAACTCATCGCCATCACCCAGTCCTGCATGATGGTCCTTGCCTTCGTGCTTGCGGCGCTGACGTTTCTCCGCATTGTCGAGCCCTGGCACGTCGTTGTGCTGGCATCTCTGCTGGGTATCGCGAACTCGTTTGACGCCCCCGCACGACAATCATTCGTCAGCGAGATGGTGGGGCCGGAGGATCTGACCAACGCCATCGCCCTCAACTCGACGATGTTCCAGGCGGCGACCGTCCTCGGACCGGCGATGGCGGGTATCACATACGCCCTGTTCGGTCCCGGCTGGTGTTTCATTGTGAACGGGGTTTCGTTCGTCGCTGTGATCGCCGCACTCCTCGCGATGCGACTCCCTCCCCGCGTCCGCCCAAGCGGAACGACGTCTGTACTGGAGGAGCTGCGGGAGGGAACACGCTACATCCGGTCACAACCGACGATCCGCGTCCTTATCAGCATGATCGCCGTGTCCAGCATGTTCGGTCTTTCCTTCGGCACGCTGATCCCCGCATGGTCGGTAAATGTCCTCGGCGGGGGGGCCGAGATCAGCGGTCTCCTCTTTTCCGCGCGGGGGACCGGAGCGCTGCTGGGGGCCCTCGCCATTGCCTCGCTCGGGCGGAGGATCATGCGCGGCCGACTGCTCGTCGCCGGATCGTTCCTCTACCCGGTGCTCCTGTTCGCTCTGGCCTTCTCGCGCTGGCTCCCTGCCTCGCTTCTCCTGCTGGCCGGAGCGGGAGTCGGGACGATACTCGTCAACAATCTGTCAAATGCGCTGGTTCAGACGTCCACCCCCGACCGCCTTCGCGGGCGGGTGATGGGAGCCTACACGTGGATCTTTTTCGGGTTCATGCCGCTGGGAGCCCTCTGGTCGGGGCTGGTCGCAGCGCGGTTGGGCGAGCCTGCGGCAGTGATGATCAACGCTTCCATCGCGTTCATCTTTGCGCTTGCAATCCGGATCTTCTATCCCGGACTGACGCAGGAATAGGAGCGGGCTGTCGGTGGCGCCGCTACTGTCAGTTCACCCAGCCGAGGAGGCCCACAGCCAGGACAGAGAGCACGCCGAGCGTCAGTACAACGTAGAGCCAGTCCCTCTGCCTGGCGAAACCGACGAGTGAAAAGACGACGCGCAGGACCGGAGTCGCAATGAGCACGAGCAGCCCTGTCTGGACGATGCCGTCGGCGTTGAGAGCGAATGCCTCACCGAGTATCCCCGGGACGGAACGGAGCGGGGATGGCACGTCATGGAATGCGGCGAAATCCGGAATCCAGCTCCCCCGGGTTATCAGCAGGAGAAGACCCCCGGCCGCGACAATCGCCGCTGCGACAAGGACACCGATCCGGAGGAGTCTCCCGAGTACGATCTCAAGCGCCCCGTCACCCTCCGGTGCGGGAACCGGGTCATCCTTTATCATATTCTCCCTGTAATTCCGTTGTATATCATCTCCGCGGCGAGCACGATGACGATGAAGGCGAACAGCCTGCGCAGGATCGGCACCCGTACCGCCATGAGCACCCGGGACCCGACCAGGGAGCCTGCCAGGACACCGATCATGACGGGCATCGCCAGTTCGGGGACGACATATCCGCGGGCGATGTAAATCCCGGCGCTCGCCGCAGCAGTCACCCCGATCATGAAGTTGGACGTGGTGGTGGAGACCTTGAAGGGGATCCGCATGATCCGGTCCATGGCGAGAACTTTTACGGCACCTGACCCGATACCCAGCAGCCCGGAGAGCCCCCCCGCAAGGGCCATAAGCGCGAATCCCGGGGCGACGCCCGTGACATTGTACGGCTGGCGGCGCCCGTCCAGCGGGTATTCTCCCCTCAGCTTAAAGCGGAGAGCGGCGGCGTCAGGCTCCGCGGCTCCCGAGACATCGTGAGACGAGCGGAGCGATTGAAGCGAGGAGAATGCAAGGACAACGCCAAACACAAGGGCAATGACGCTCGTAGACAGGACCCCCGCAAGGGCGGCCCCCCCGAGCGCTCCGAGTGTCGTCGCCACTTCAAGGAACATGCCGATCCGGATGTTCGTGTAGCCTTCACGGACATACGCGGCCGCAGCGCCGGACGACGTAGCAATCACCGAGATGAGCGAAGCACCGATGGCATAGCGGATGTCGATCCCGAATGCCAGGGTCATCAGAGGAATGATCACGACCCCCCCACCGAGTCCGGTGAGAGCGCCGAGAAGGCCGGCGAGGAGCGAACCGGCGAACAGAAGAGAAGAAAGAACGATGTACGGCATCCCCGACGAACCTCCGCTCAGTATGTGACGAGCCGGATGCCGAAGACCCTCCCCGCGATCGCTCCCGGGTGAGGGGAGAACCTGACCGTGAGGCTCCCCCTGGCCTGCGTGAGGTCGGGGGGGAGGGGGTACGGAACATCAAAGAACTTTCCGGGACTGTTACGGGAGAGATGCTGTGTCGCAACCGTGCGACCTTCCACGTTGATGTCGAACTCCCGTTTCTCTGTCTCGCTCCCCCAGTAGGTGACGACAAGCTGGAGACGGGGGTGGGGGCGCGAGTTCATCTCAAAAGAGAACCAGCCTGTCCCGGTCGCCTGGCGCCAGGTCCGGCCCCTGTAATGCCCGATCGTCGTCATCTCCCCCTCGAGCCTGTGCGCATGTTCGGCCGCCGCCTCCCCGATCAGAAGCGAGTCGACCGTCCGTGACTGCAGATTCCTGAGGCGTGTCTCTTCGGACTTCTCTTCCTTCGCGATCTCCTGACACTGAGCATCGGTGACACAATCCCAGTACACCGCATACCTGCTGTTGTGCATCATAGTGAAGGGGGTCAGCGTGACATCCCCCGGGCGTCCGACGCCCCGCGTCTCGAATGTGAGAGGCCGCCCCGCAACCGGTGTTGTCCACGTCCCGACGGAACGGCCGTTCGTGACCAGGAGGGGGACCGGCCTGCTCCCCCCCACGGGGCCGAGATCGCCGGCAAGGAGGATCGGACCGTACATCACCGCGGCACGGTCATTCATATCGGGCACAGGCTCGAGCCTGAGAGACATGGGGAGTATCACATCCAGCGTGTCGCCTGTTTTCCACTCCCGCCGTATCGTTGCGTAGCCGGCGGGGGCGCTGTCCGTCACCGCGGCGGCCCCGTTCAACAGGATCCGGACCGGTCCGGCCCAGAAAGGGTGACGAATCTTCACCGACGCGCCGGAGGGCTTCGCGCATGAGAATATGAGCCTTGTCCTCTCCGACTTCGGGAAATCCGTCCGCTGTGTGATGCGCATCCCCCGATCGCGCCAGTTCACATCGGAGGCGATGAACAGGTTGACGTAGAGCGTGTCCCGGTCGTGGAAGTAGATGCACTCGCCGTAGCGCGAGTGGTTCTCCAGCCCCGTCCCGAGGCAGCAGGNNGAAATCCGCGTATTCGACATCAGGCTTTCTTGTGAAGAGAAACCTGGTCAGCTTGAGCATGTTGTATGTGTTGCAGGTCTCCATCGTCCCTTCGCTCAGCCGGTCGCTGAGCCTCCGGGGAGCACCGAAATGCTCATATTCCCCGTGTCCGCCCGCGGCATAGGAGTGATTCCGCGTGACCGTCTCCCAGAAGAATCGCGACATACGGGCGAACCGCGGTTCGCCCGTTATTTCATAGAGCCGGGCGGCACCGATCAATTTCGGGATGTTCGTGTTCCCGTGAAGCCCCTCGAGCCGGTCCTCTCCCCGGGCGAGCGGGTCCATGACCGCCCTGTGGCAGAATTTTTCCGCGAGGTCCAGGTACTTCCTGTCGGCGGTGATCGCGTACACGTCGGCAAGCACCTCGTTCATGCCGCCGAACTCGCAGTCGAGCATGCTCTGGAAGAGCGAATCCGAAAGACCTTTCGTGGTCTCAAACGCCCAGTCCGACATCCCCAGGAGAACCTCACGCGCCTGCGCACTGCCTGCGAGAAGCCAGGCATCCCGCAGTCCCGCCATGATCTTGTGGACCGTGTACCAGGGAGACCAGACACCGTTCAATTCGAACCCTTTTGCCCGGATTTTCCCCGCCTTCACCTCACGAAAGACGCGTTTTCCGTCCGGTATCCCCGTGACATAGCCGTCGCCGTTTGCCTTCTGGCACTGCGCAAGCTGATCGACGACGTAGTTGATCCGGTCGAGGAACCGCCTGTCTGCGGTCCCCCGGTACTGGAGCGCGCACGCGGAAAGATAATGCCCCACAAAGTGGGAGGAGAGGGCTTCCTTCTCCCAGCCGCCGTACGTGGAGTCCCTGGGGACGAGCCCCGCATATTCCCGGCAGCGGGAGAGGAGCCGGTCGGGTTTCAGCACCAGGATGTACGCCTGGTCCAGCTCCATCGCGTGCCTGAAGGGTCCTTCAAGGAGGTGCACGTCACTCAGGTCAAACACTGACACGGACGGAGGGGCCTGGAGGGCGCTCTCACCCTGCGGCGAAGCAACGACAACTTGCGCCAGGAAGACCAGGCTTGCGGCGAGAGGCGCAGGGACTGTCGCACGAAGTTTCATGGCGATTCTCTGCAGGTGCATAGCGTCAGACTATCCGGTCGAGCGGGACCTGGAACAGACGTATCCGGTCGTCAGCCCTCCCGATCCCTTTGTTCGTCTCGCTGATGTGATCGATCAGCGACTCGAGGGCGGGCTGGTCGGTAAACGCGATCATGAGCATGGTGTTCACGCCGGGGAAGCTCCTTGTCCCGAGATGGGCCTCGGTGCCGTGCCCCTTCCCCTTCACCTGTTCCCNNTTTGGAAGGATCGAGTCAGTGTGTCTGCACCGCGGCGTCACGTTTCCCCCGGAGCGGACGGGGGAGCAGCCGGAGGATCCAGCCGAACGCTCTGCGTAACGAAAAATCGTCAATGAGCGAGTAGACAACCGGGACGA
>PMDK01000307.1 GCA_003154425.1 Ignavibacteriota bacterium | reverse complement strand
CTGAACTGGGCAAAATTCTCCGTGTTGGTCTGTGCGGCGCCCGGTACAACACAGCAGATCCACGTAACCCAGAGAGCAAATGCCAGGGTGGCCTGAGTACGGCGTGTCGTTCGCATGGTTGGCTCTCCGGATTATTTGACTGACCAGAATGGCCCGAAACTCCCGTTGGAAAAAGTCCCGCTCGTCCTCAACCCGATCCCCGCTTCTATGAAGATGTAGGACGCTCCTGTCGCCGGGACCGTGAAACCTATCGAATCAGAGACCGCGCCGCTCGGTCCGGTGAGCGGTTGGGGGGTGAAGGCAAGTGTGCCGAGGGTCGCCAGATAGTTGTAGGTGGCGTCATAACTGTTGACCTCGGCGAACACCCCGTTTTGACTTCTGTTTGCATCGACATCGGGGGCGAGCGTGTAGCTCACAGTAAACCGGGCAACATAGTGTGAGCCGGGATGCAGCGTGCCCGTCGTGGGGGGGGTGACGAATTTCGAGATCGCGACATCCGTAAGGAGAAACGGGGAGGGGGGGGTCGTCGGTATATNNTCGCAACGTAGGACTTCCCTTTCTGGAGAAGTGCCGTCGCCGGAGGAGAGACGAACTTTGAAACCTGGACGCCGGTAAACAGAAATGGGGAAGGCGGATTTGTCGGTATATCGTCCTTCGAACAGCTCCCGGCGGCAAGAGCCGCCCCGAGGATCATCATGAGCCGGAATGCTCTGGATCTGGCAGGATGCATCAGACACCTCCTGTGCATGGTGGTAGTGCGTTGCCTGTGGTAGTCCATCACTGAAATTTCGAGAGCAGCTGCTTGTCGCCAAACCCGGTGAATTTCTTCGTCACCATCTGGACCTCGTTGGTGCGGACAGTGACAGTGTCAATCAGCGGCTTTGCAAACATGGGGTTCGTGACATGGATGTAGTACAACCCCTCCGGGAGGGCCAGACGACAGGGGGTCCACGTTTTCCCGGGGAGCCGGACCTCACTCCCGGTCCCACTCACGATCTTCGCCACTTCCCCCCAGGGGAGTATGTTCAGCGCCACGTACCCCCGGGGAATGGACGGAACGTACAACACCGTCCTGTAAAGCACCGCTGCAAGGACCACGAGGGCGATGGCTCCCGCGATGATGTATGTCCTTTTCCCCGGTCCTCCGACGATGGTCGCCGGCCGCAGACGCTCGGTCTTCGGCAGCGCCGGTTTCAGCCTCTCCGGCTTCACCGGAGGGGGGACGGTCTTCCCCGGCTCGACGAGCTGGGTGGGCGCCTGCGAGTGCATGTCCGGCACGAGGGGGTCCGTCTCCCCGGGCTTGCGCGTCGCCGCATACCGGACATCACCGGTTTTCGCGTACGCGATGGCATCACGCACCTCGCGGCTGAGCCGGAGGGCTTCCGTGTGAGCCGGGTCCACCTTGAGTATCTCCTGGAGGAGACCCAGCGCTCTCTCAAGGTCGTTCGTTTCGATCCCCCGCCGCGCGCCGTTCAGCCGCCCCTCGATGAAGACCCTCTTCGCCTCCCGTTCCTCGGCCGCCGTGATCTCGTTCCTCAGCCTGGCGACTTCCGTGCTGGCAGGGTCCACCCGGGCCGCCTGCTCGATGAGATCCATCGCCTTTCTGAACTTGTTTCCACGGAGGAGCGTCCTGCTTTCGGAGATGAGCTTCCCCAGTCTCATCCTCAACTGCTCCATCTTCCTCCGCTCGTCCGCCCTTAGGTCGGCGACGATGTTCTCTATCGCATCGGCGACTTCCGCCAGGTCCTGATACCGGTTGTCCGGATCCTTGGCGAGCACCTTCATGACGACATCACGCAGCCCGTTGCGGTGATCGATCTGCGCGTCGTCGATCCGCTCCGGCTCGTCGTAGACGATCTTGAACATCACCGCGGTCGGTACGTCGCCGGTGAACGGTTTCTTCCCCGCGAGGAGCTCGTAGAACAGCACGCCGAACGAGAAGATGTCGGAACGCTTGTCCACATGGCGCCCCTGTATCTGTTCGGGGGACATGTAAAACGGAGTCCCGATCACGGCGCCGGTGTTCGTCAGCGTGCTCGTCAGTGACCGGGCAATTCCGAAATCCATGATCTTGACTTTTCCGTTCCCCACGATCCGGATGTTCTGCGGCTTGATGTCGCGGTGAACGATTTCGTTCGCGTGTGAGTACGAGAGCCCGCGGCAGATCTGAATCGCGTAGTCCAGCTTCTGCAGGAACGGGATCGGCTCGTTCCTTTCCATGAGCGTCGCGAGGTCGCTCCCCGTCAGGTACTCCATGACGATGTACGGCCGTCCCTCGTCTTCGCCGACGTCGTAGACGACCGTGATGTTCTCGTGCGAGAGTCTCCCGGCGGTCCTGGCCTCACGGAAGAACCTCGACCTGATCTCGGGGACAGCCAGCATCAGGTCGGACATCACCTTGATGGCAACGTCACGTTCCATCAGGGAATCGTGTGCCTTGTACACGACTCCCATGCCGCCCCTGCCGAGCTCTTCGACGATCTCGTATTTGCCTATCTTGTTCATGGGGGCGCGTTTTCGGCCAGTCGCCGGAAGCTTATGTCCGGGAAGTCAATCCGGGAGTGCATGGTGCTTGAAATGACGATGAACGGCAGGGATTCACAACATAATCAACATAATTATTGTATTCTACAAGAAGAACGGCACGTTGTCAAGGGGAGCGGGGCCCTCCCCAAACTCTCCTTGCATAAGAAGCCGACAAAATATAGATTATTGTCTCGGCCCGGGGCCACGGCCTGCCGGGACAGATTCCAGGCCTCTCACACATCCAGGAGTAACCATGAAACGACTAATACTGCTTTGTGTGGTCCTTGCCGCATTCGCGGCATCCGCCGGGGCCCAGGGGGTAGGGTTCGGCGTCCAGGGAGACTTCGTCAATTTCAATCTCGGTGTGGCGCAGGCAAACATCAATATCCCGTCGTTAGGGGTCGGCAGCCTCGATATCAGTTCACTGGTAAAGGATATATACGGAGTCGGCTACGGCGGCGGAATCCACTTCGACCTGGACCTGGGACTCCTGGCTTTCCGGCTCTCGGGCGACTACATCATGCTCTCCCCCGACAAGGCAAAATACCAGTCGTTGCTCGGTCCGCTCGGCTCGCAGGTCACGATCGACGGTGGGCGCATCGACATCTATTCAGGGAACCTGAACCTCAAGTTGAACATCCTCCCTCTCCCGGTCATCCATGTCTATGTCACCGGCGGCGGGGGGTTCGTGGACATCAAAATGAACGATGCCACGCTTTCATTGGGCACATTCAAGGTTGCGACAGTCAAGGCGTTCGACACGCAGACAAAGCCGACGCTCAACGCGGGAGCGGGTGTCGACCTCAAGCTGGGGCCCATTGCACTGTTCGCCGAACTCAAGGTCAACTTCATCATGACGGAGGGGAAGACCAGTTCGGAAGTGCCGCTGGCGACTGTGGGTCTGACGTTCTAGGAGGTTTTTCCGCCAGAAGACGGCGGGGGGATCCCGGGCCTCGCCGTTTTCGGGCCGGGGAAATGCCACGTTCTTTAGGAATAACGCGCGTACGCTCATGAACCGAGTGCGGTTTGCTGTAACGCTCCTCACAGTCCTCGTCCTCTTCTCAACGGGATGCGACACGGGGCTGGGCCCCCCCGATTCCCCGTCGGGGTTCAGCGGCGTCATTCGATTCAAGCACTGGCCGTCCGCCGACAGCGTCCGGGAGCTCCGCATTGTGGCATTCCCGACGTACCCGAGCGACAGCGCAAGCATATTGCTCGACCTCGCCCAGCGCCTTGTCAGCGTCTACCCCCAGATCGGCCAGCCCAATCTCCTCTCTGACACGACACAGAAAATCCTGTTTGCCGATTCCATACGTTACTCGTTCACCTCGATGGGGACGACGCTCGACGTCGGCGTTTACAACTACGTCGCGCTCGCCTGGAGACCCACAGCGTTCCTTTTCGATTGGAGGCCGGCCGGGGTGTATTCGACGGGTCCGGGACAGTTCGATCCCGCCCCGGTAAGGGTACTGCTGCACAAAGTCATCACCGGGATCGACATGCAGGTTGATTTCAGCAACCCACCACCGAAGCCATGGCGATGAGACTTACGTCCATCATTTTCATCCTCGCCGTCTCCGGCCAGTGTGCTCTCGCCTCCGGGGGCTCCATCGCCGGTCGCGTCACGGGAAAAGGGGACTCAGAACCGCTCGTGGGAGTGACCGTACTCCTGCAGGGAACCGTCCGGGGTACCACGACAAATACGAAGGGGGAATACCGCATCGCGGGAGTCTCCCCGGGGAAATGCACGCTCCTTTTTTCCATGGTCGGGTACCGGCGGGAGACACGGGCAGATATCACCGTGGAGGAGGGGAAGGAAACGGCACTGAACGTTGCAATGGTCCAGACTCCGGTTCAGAGTGAGCAGATCGTGGTGACGGCGAGCCGGCGCGAACAATCGCTCCAGGAGGTCCCGGTGAGCATCTCGGTCCTGGAAGCCTCCGAAATCCAGATGAGAAACGCACAGACGATCGACGACGCGCTCCGGTACGTCCCCGGCGTCAACATCACCGGGGGTCAGGTAAACATACGGGGCTCCAGCGGATACAGCAGGGGCGCGGGGAGCCGGGTCCTGCTCCTGCTGGACGGCGTCCCCTTCATCACTGGAGACACGGGGGAGCTGGTGTTCGAATCGATCCCCGTGGGGCAGATCGAGCGGATCGAAGTTGTCAAGGGAGCAAGCTCGGCGCTGTACGGATCAAACGCTCTGGGGGGTGTGATCAACATCATCACCAAAGAAATCCCCACGACCCCCGAGACGGACGTCCGGTCGTACGCCGGGCTCTACAACAAGCCGTCGTTCGGTTCCTGGGCCTGGTCCGACAAGAACAGGTACTACAACGGCGAGTCCATCAGCCACGCATACAAATCGGGTGACCTGGGAGTGGCGCTGTTCTTCTCGCGCCAGTTCGATGACGGGTACCGCCAGAACGATTATCACCGCAGGTACAATGTCTACGTCAAGACGAAAGAGGACTTCGCCGGGTCCAATTCGCTCACGATGAACTTCGGACTCCTGTACCAGTACGGCGGTCAATACGTGTACTGGAGAAACCTCGACCAGGCGCTGATCCCGCCCGTGCTTCAGCAGACGGACGACGTCAGGTCGATCCGCTACTACATCAACGCGCTCTATAACGGCGTGCTTTCCGACAAAGCCCTCTTCACGGCGAAAGTCCTCTGGTACCACAACGACTGGGGCTACGAGACCATAAACGCGATCGGCATGACGAAGTCGCTCTCCGACGAGTTAGCCGTTGAAGCGACGACGACGCTCATACTCGACCGGATGAACACGATGACGGCCGGATTCGACGCCAATTTCGACATGGTGAGTGCCGACCTCTTCGGACGGCACAGCGGGGGCGGACTCGCCGCCTACGCTCAGGATGAGTACAAAATCACGGAGGAACTCAACCTCACCGCAGGGGTGCGGTTTGATTTCCAGTCTGTCGCCATCACCAAGCCGAGCGGCCAGCTCAACCCCAAGGNNGTGAGCAACCTGCAGGTGATCCCGAACAAGGACCTGCAGCCCGAGCGGAGCTATTCATACGAGATCGGAGTGTCCCAGGCGATCGGAGGGCTCGGCACGGCGGACTTCGCCGCATTCAGGTCGGACTTTGACAACCTGATCGAAGTCGGACTCGCTGAAGGCTCCGGGAACCTCCCGTACGTACAGTGGCGCAACGTGACAAAGGCCAGGGTGCAGGGATTCGAGGCGTCGTTCAAATTCGGCCTGTTCGACGGCGGGCTGGGGTGCAATGTGGGATACACGTACACCCACCCGGAAGACCTGGTGACGCACGAAGTGCTGAAGTACCGCCCCCGCCACCTCTTCTACGC
>PMDK01000106.1 GCA_003154425.1 Ignavibacteriota bacterium | reverse complement strand
GAGATCGAGAAGGTCGAGGCCTTCATCAACCGCTTCCGCTACCAGGCCACGAAAGCGCGTCAGGTGCAGAGCCGCATCAAGCAGCTCGAGAAACTTGAGCTGATCGAGATTGAAGACGAGGAGGGGGGGATCCATTTTGCCTTCCCGCCGGCCCCGCAGTCCGGGCGCGTTGTCATGGAACTCAAAGGGATCCGGAAGAGCTACGGCGGATTGAAGGTGTTCGACGGGCTCAGCCTCGACATCGACCGGGGCGACCGGATCGCGTTCGTCGGTGTCAACGGAGCGGGGAAATCCACGCTTGCGCGCATACTGGCGGGGGTCGAGCCCTTTGACGCCGGGGAGCGGGTGGTCGGCCACAACGTGACGATCTCCTATTTTGCCCAGCACCAGGCCGAAGAGCTGAATCCGGCAAAAGACGTTCTCCAGACGGTCGAGGAGGTCGCGACGGGGGACATCCGCCGCCGGCTCCGCACGCTTCTGGGTTGTTTCCTCTTCAGCGGGGACGACGTATTCAAGAAGGTGCGCGTCCTGTCCGGAGGGGAAAAGAGCCGGCTTGCCCTTGCAAAGATGCTCCTCCATCCGAGCAACCTCGTCGTCATGGACGAGCCGACGAACCACCTTGACATGCGCTCCAAGGGAGTTCTGCAGGAAGCGCTCCTCGGATACGAGGGGAGCTTCGTCATAGTCTCGCACGACAGGGATTTCCTCGACCCGATCGTCACGAAGGTTGTCGATTTCCGTCACGGGGGGATCAGGACGTACCCCGGGAACGTCAGCGACTACATAGACGCCAGGGGGAGAGAACAGCAGGTGGCAGCCCGGCCCCTGCGGGGGAAGCCCGTGTCGGGACCTCAGAGTGAGAGGGATCGGAAACGGCTTGAGGCCGAAGAGAGGCAGAAGCGGTACAAAAAGACCAGGCCGCTGCGGGACCGGATCGGCGCGCTCGAGCGCGAGCTCGAGGAGATGGAAAAGGAGAAATCCGACATCTCCCGGCAGATGGCCGATCCGGATCTGTACCGTGACGGAGAGCGCGTGAAGACCCTGCACGCCAGGTACAGCGAGCTGGAAAAAGTACTGGCGGACGGGTATTTCCGGTGGAACGAGCTGACAAAACAGCTTCAGGAAACCGAATCTGCCGGCGATCCCGGCCGGAGCGGCCGGTGAAACGGGGAGACGAACTGGAGGCCGTGATCCAGGACATTGCCCTTGAAGGGAAAAGCGTCGCGCGCATCGACGGTTTCGTCGTCTTTGTCCGCGGGGGTGTCCCGGGGGACACCGTCCGCATTCGCGTGCGGACAGTCAAAAGGAATTTTGCGGAGGCCGATCTCCTCCGACTGGAGTCCCCGTCACCGCGCCGCACGGAGCCTCGATGCAGGTACTTCGGCACGTGCGGCGGTTGCACCTGGCAGAACATCGCCTATGGCTCCCAGCTCGAGTTCAAACGGCGGCACGTCGCCGACACGCTGGAACGTCTCGGGGGGTTCGCATCCCTGAATGTCCCTGCGCCGCTCGCAATGGCGGACCCGTTCTATTACAGGAACAAGATGGAATTCTCGTTCGGCGAGCGGTGGCGGACGGAAGAAGAGATGGCGCAGGGGCGACCCCAGGGTAGTGCGCCCGGGGCCATCGCCGATCCGGCACTGGGGCTCCACCTCCCCGGACGCTACGACCGGGTGCTCGACCTGTACGAGTGTTGGCTCCAGTCGGACGCCAGCGTGCGTTTAGTGAATCTCGTCCGCGAGTTCTGCCTCGGGCACAACCTCCCCGTCTTTTCCACCGTGACGCAAAGCGGGTACCTGAGAAACCTCGTGATCCGCGAGTCGAAACGGACGGGAGAGACCATGGTCAACCTCGTCACCAGGGAGGACCGGCCCGGGATCATGGAACAGCTCACCGAGCGGTTGCTTGCGGCATTTCCCTCACTCACCACGATAGTCAATAATATCACAGAGCGGCGTTCGCAGGTGGCAGTCGGGGAGCTGGAGAGAGTCTATCACGGCACGGGGACGATAACGGAGAAGATCGGGAAGATGACGTACAGGATTTCCGCCAACTCCNNGCACCGGGACCATCGCCCTCCATATCGCCGGAGGGGCCGGCAGTGTCATCGGCATCGAATCCGTGGAACAGGCGGTAGGCGATGCCTGGAAAAATGCGGAATTCAACGGGGTTCACAACTGCCTCTTCCTCCATGGGGATCTGAAGGAGACGCTCCTTTCCTCACGCCGGCACGGAGAACCTCTTCCCGCACCGGACGTCATCATCGTCGATCCTCCCCGGGCCGGGATGCACGAAAAAGTAGCCCGGGAAATCGTGTCGCTCTCCCCGCGCGCGATCGTCTATGTCAGCTGCAACCCCTCGACACAGGCCAGAGATTTGAAAATAATCTGTGAATCAGGCGTGTATTCCATCGAATCCGTTCAGCCTGTCGATATGTTCCCTCATACGCAGCACATAGAAAACGTCGTCGGTCTCACAAAGTCTCTCCTGTAAACGTTGATTCTTTGCGAAGGAAAGGATAGCTTGAAAGCGTCCCCCCTGGTCGTCCCCCGTCACCGGTCCTTTGATATCACGCACGTATGGCGAGGAAATCGCTCACGCTGTTGATATCGGCATGTGCGCTCACAATCCCTGCATTCGGTTCGGATGCACCGAAAGTGGTGAATGCGGTGCGCGCCGATTTCCCCCCCGTCATCGACGGGTGGGTGAACGACGTCCAGTGGCAAAAGGCCCCCCCCGTACTCGACTTCACTCAAAATGACCCTGAAGAAGGAGCCGCGCCGACCGAGACCACATCTGTCAGGCTGCTGTACGATGACCGTGCGCTGTACGTCGGCGTCATCTGTTACGACCGGCACCCGCAGGGGATCGTCCGTCAGTTGACGCGGAGGGACCGCAGTTCCGAGGCTGACCGGTTCAGCGTCATGATCGACTCCTACTTCGACCGTCAGACCGCATTCGTTTTCGTCGCCAATGTCTCGGGGGTCCAGAGTGACGGCGTCCTCTCCCAGGACGGGATCGTGTACGACAACACCTGGGACGCGGTCTGGAATGTCCGCACGCGCGTCTTCAAGGACGGATGGTCCGCGGAGTTCGTGATACCCTACAACGCGCTCCGGTTCGCCGAGCAGCCCGACGGCGTCTACCGGTGGGGGATCAACTTCAGGCGCTACATCAGCCGGAAAAAGGAGACCGACGAGTGGATCATGGTCCCGCGGAGCGAGACGCTGCAGATATCGAAATGGGGATACGTCGAAGGGATACGGGGGATCGCTCCCCCCATGCACCTGGAACTCCTCCCCTATGTGTCCGGGACCGCCAAGTACGAGACGGCGACGGATGCCGCTCCGTGGTCGAAATCATACAGGGGACAGGTGGGCGTTGATATGAAATACGGCGTGTCGAGGAACTTCACGCTCGATGCGACGGTGAACCCGGATTTCGGGCAGGTGGAGGTCGACCAGTCCGTTCTGAACCTCACGGTATTTGAAACCCGGTTCCCGGAGAAGCGTCCCTTCTTTGTCGAGGGGGCGCAGATGTTCATGTTCGGCTCGAGCGTCGACAACACCCCCCTGTCACTCTTCTTTTCGCGCCGCATCGGGAAGCAACCGACGGGGAGCCCGAACGTCACGGCTTCCCCGGGGGGCTCCGTGGAAGACAACCCGCAGGTCACAACCATATTCGGGGCCGCGAAGGTCTCCGGGCGAACGAACAGCGGGTTCTCCCTGGGAGCAATGACTGCCACCACCGGCGAGATGGACGCAGTCACGGTGGATTCGGCGGGGAGCAAATCGCGCATCCGCACGGAGCCACGCGGCTCGTACGACGTGGTGCGCGCAAAGCAGGAGTTCGACGGAGGGTCCTGGCTGGGGGGGATGGGGACGCTCGCCTTGCGTGACGGCATGCTCCCGGGCTTCAGCGGAGGGCTTGACTGGAACGTCCACTTCGGCGGAAGCGCGTACACGCTCGACGGCTATGTCGCGGGAGCGCGCTCATCGGCAGAACGCGTCCTCACCGACGGTTCGTCCGGGAACGGCGGGGGGGCCGGACGTATCCTCTTCTCGCGCATTGCGGCGGAGCACTGGTTCTACACCGGGTCGGTCGATTTCTATTCCCGGTATTTCAACTGCAACGACCTCGGTTTCTTTGCGCAGCCGCATGACTACGGTGATTACCTCCAGCTGATCTACCGCGAGAATTTCGGGACCGGCATATTCCGCCGGTACGCCTTCTCGTTCGTCCCGGCCACGCGGTGGAACTGGGACCATGTGCTGACAACATCCACCGCCGAGCTCACATTCACGGGGGAGTTCCTCAATTTCTGGAGGCCGGCCCTCATCTACGACATCTATCTCCCCGCCTACGACGACGAAGAGCGGGGGATTATCGGGACCTACAGGCGTCCGGCGGGGCATTCCCTCACCGCACAGGTTCAGACCGATCCCCGGGCGAACGTGTTCGCGACCCTCACGGGGACATACGCGTTCAATGAGAAAGGGAAGAAAGCCCTGACCGGGTCGCTCGGCCTGAGCGTCCGGCCGGTGTCATGGGTGGAGCTGAACCCCACGGTGCTCTGGCTCCGGTCGAGGAAGGAAGAGGCATGGGTTTACCCCGGCGGGAATGTCGCCGACACGCGCGTCTCCCCCGTTCCGTTCAGCGTGTTCGGCGACAGGGACGTGGACGAGATGGACCTGGAGCTGAGGGGGACAGTCACGCTCTCGAAGAACTTCTCGCTGCAGTTCTTCTCGCAGATACTCCTTGCGCGGGGGATGTACCGGAATTACCGGCGGTTCAACGGGGATACGCCGGTCCCCTATGATTATCCGTCGAACCCGGCATTTGTGAACGCCGACTTCAACGAGGCGATCCTTAATGCGAACGTGCTGCTGCGCTGGGAATATATTCCGGGAAGCACGCTCTACCTTGTCTGGACGCAGGGGAGGGCAGGCGACAGCGGGGAGTACGGGACCGGGTTCGGTCCGAGATTCCGTGACACATTCGCGCTGCCGCACGAAGATGTCCTCGTACTGAAGATCAGCTACTGGTTCCCTTTCTGATCACGAGAGGTGGCGGACGAAGAAACCGAGGACTCGCCGCCGGTACTCCTCACCTCCCACATCCGCCATGTCGTTGTGTTTCGCCCCGGCGATCAGCCAGAGCTCTTTCGGCTCGTTCGCCCTGGCGAATACCATCTCCGAGTACCGCGAAGCGATGAGCGTGTCGGCCGTCCCGTGCATGATGAAGACCGGGATGTGCACCTGGGTGACGGCTTCCAGCGGTGAGACAGCGTTCGCCTTGAAATGGGCGAGATGCTCGGAGCGCTTGATGACGATGTTCCGCAGGTAGTGCCAGGGGAGCTTGATCATCCGTTTCTGATAATCGTCGAAGATCGTCCTGAGCGTGGCAAACCCGCTCTCCGCGACGAGCGCCACCACCCGCGCGTCGATCGCGGCGACCTGTACGGCGACCGCCGCTCCCATCGACGTGCCGAACAGGCCGATCCTCCCTGCGTGAAGGTCCGTGCGTCCGGCGATGTGGCTGATGACCGAGCGCGCATCGTGTTTCTCATAAAAGCCGTACGTGCAGTACGTCCCCCCGCTCTCGCCGTGCCGGCGCGAATCATACAGGAATACGTTGTATCCCAGATCGTGGAGCTGTTTTGCCATCGGCAGTCCCACGATTTTGCATTCGCTGACGCCGTGGAGATAGATCACGGTGCCTCTGGGTTCACCCTCCGCGCGTATGAGCCAGCAGCTGAGCGCAATCCCCTCCGGGGTCTTCAGTGCCACGTCTTCGTAAGGGAGACCGAGGTCGGAGGGATGCAGTATGGCGGTGTACCTGCGGTAGTACTCGATGGTCCGCCTGTAGGGCTGCAGCAGCATGCCGGGCCCGATGACGAAAAGGACGGCGGAAACAAAGAGGATGACGATGATCACCCAGATGAGCGCGGCGAAAAGTATCGTCATAGCAGGGGCATGATGTCGCGGGAGGATTGCATCTCTCAATATAAAAAGCCCTTCGGAGTGAATCAACGGGGGGCTTTGCTTCTGCTTCGTGATCTCGGTATATTGACGCCGCATGAGTCCAGCGCAGCGACAGATACGACGGGTCGCCATCGTGCATGAGTGGTTCACCACGATGCGGGGGGGCGAAAAATGTGTGGAGGCCCTGTGTGAGGTTTTTCCGGACGCGGACATCTACGCGCTGCTCCACGTCCCGGGATCGGTCTCTCCCGTGATCGAGCGGGCGCTCGTCGGTACCTCATTCGTGCAGCACCTCCCCTGGGCCGCCACACAGTACCGCCGGTACCTCCCCCTCTTCCCGCTTGCCGTCCGGCAGTTCGATCTCCGCGGCTACGACCTCGTCATCAGCTCGAACCACTGTGTCGCCAAAGGTGCCCGCGTTCCCCCGGGCGCACTCCACGTCTGCTACTGCTACACGCCGATGCGCTACATCTGGGGTCAGTACGATGAGTATTTCGGGAAGGGGCGGGCGGGACTTCTCACGCGCGCTGCGATGCGTCTGTGCGTCGGTTCGCTCCGGCGCTGGGACGTTGCGACGGCGGCGCATCCGCGCCACTTTGTCGCAATCTCGGAGAATGTCCGGGCCCGGATACGGGAGATATACCGGCGCGATTCGGACATGATCTATCCCCCCGTGGACACCTCCCTGTTCACGCTCTCGGTCCGGGACGACGGCTACTACCTGATGGTGAGCGCGCTCGTTCCGTACAAGGCCCTCGACCTTGCCATCGAAGCGTTTAACCGGTCGGGCGACCGTCTCCTGATTGTAGGAGAAGGACCCGATGCACAGCGTCTGCGGAAACTCGCAGGGCCGCGCATCACGTTCGAGGGCTGGCAGAGCGAGGACCGCCTCAGGGAATACTACGCGGGGTGCCGTGCAGTGATATTCCCCGGGGAGGAAGATTTCGGCATTGTCCCGGTGGAAGCGATGGCAACAGGGAAGCCGGTTCTCGCCTATGCGCGGGGGGGGGCTCTTGAAACCGTCGTCGACCGCCCCGGGCTCCGGACGGGGATCCTTTTCCCGGATCAATCGATCGAATCGCTCCTGGCGGGGCTTGCCATGTTGAAGGAAGCGGAATTCTCTCCGGCACGTCTCCGGGCACATGCGCTCACATTTGACAGGGAGCTCTACAAACGGCGGATGAAGGAATACTGCATCCGCCGCTGGGATGAGTTCGTGAGCCAATCCCCACAAGTGCATGACTGAAAATACGTTACCAGCGAACGTCGTTGACATTCCCGCGGGATTTGCGTATATTTTGTGTTCACATCGTTCAGGCTAAGGGATGCCCCAGGAGGGAACCCGACGTCGAAAATCGCCGCGCCTGTACAACGTTCTGGTCGTGCCGGTTGGAGAAGGGGGCAAATCGCGGTCGTTCAGGACGAGCCGCCTGGCAATGGTTGCGCTGATATTCCTGGGGGCCTGCGCAATCGTCGTGGCGACGCTGGCGGCTCTCGTGTATACTCCTGTCGCGCTCTACGTCCCCATCCCCAACCCCGGACTTGAACAGAAATACGGCAGGCAGATCCTGGATATGCAGCAACGCCTGAACGCTCTGGCGGAGGAAGTCGTTCTGGTCCGTAACTATAACTCGCAGGTGCGGAAGGCGCTCGGAGAGGACGCGCCGCGGGACACCTCTGCAGTGCGCACTCCTGCGAGAGGGAAGCAGGCCGACCAGCAGGAGTCCGCGCTTCCCCCGGTCGGCCTCGGGCATGCCGGGAAGGGAGAAGCGGCGCCGGGACCCGAGCCGGTTATGGACGAGGAATCGAGCCCGGCCTCCTATGCATCCGTGGTCGCCGTCACTGGTCCGGCGAGGACGGCATTCCCGCTTCTCACCCCGGTGGCGGGGTTTGTCACGCAGGGATTTGATCCGTCGCGCAATCATTTTGGCATCGACATCGCGGCCCAGCGCGGCACGCCGGTCTACGCGCCCGGTGACGGGGTGGTGCTGTTCGCGGGCTGGACCTATGAAGACGGGAACATGCTGATCATCGCGCACGGGGGGGGCTATGCAACGGTGTACAAGCACAATCAGACCCTCCTGAAGAACACGCTGAACACGGTCAAACGGGGGGAGCCGATTGCATTGCTCGGTTCAACGGGGAGAACCAGTGCGGGGCAACACCTGCACTTTGAAGTATGGCGGAACGGCGTCCCGCAGGACCCGAACGATTTTCTTCTCGTTCCGGCCAGGGCGCAGTGACACTCTGTAGAGGAGCGGAAGGAGACGCATGGCGGACAAGAATCAGGCGACGGGCACATTCAGTGTGATCGGCAACAATACGGTCATCACGGGCAACATCCGGACGGAGGGAAGCATCCGTGTGGACGGCAAGATCGTCGGCAACGTCGTCACGCAGGCTGATGCCGCTGTCGGGACAAACGGCCTCATCGAAGGGTCGGTCGAGGCGCGGAACATCACCGTCGCGGGGAAGGTGATGGGGACTCTTACCGCGGCTCAGAAGCTTGTGCTTGAAGCGAAATCGGTCATAAAGGGAGACATACGGACCGCCCGGCTTGTCGTGGACGAAGGAGCCGTCTTCGACGGGCGGAGTTCCATGACAGGGACGCCTGCCGCCGCTCCCACGGGCGGATCTCGCTGAAGGGGTGAAGAACGTGCCGGAGAAAGAGCGCCCGGCGGGGGCCGTGTACGGTCCATATCTGACGCTCGGGCTGCAGCTGGCGATCACTGTCGTCGTATTCTTCTTTCTCGGCAGGTGGCTGGACGGCAAATTCGGGACTGACCCCTGGCTGATGCTTGCAGGGCTCGCCCTGGGGGTCACGGGGGGTCTGGCGGCGTTCCTCTTGAAGGCCTTTGCCCTCGGGAAGGAGGAAGACCGGGAGACAGAGGAACGGAAGAAGGAACCCGGACGTGAATCTGAGAAATAATTTCCCCGCACAGGTGGCTGTCGTGCTTGTGAGCGCGCTGCTGCTCATGGCGTATCCGCTGGCAGCCTTCGCCTCGGGGGAGGTCCGCACCGCGGTTGCCGCGGGGGCTGCCCTCAGCACGGTCAATGTCATGCTCGGCTACGCTGCGATCCGGTACTCGTTCAACAAATCGCATACGACGTTTCTCAAAGCCGTCCTCGGGGGAATGGGACTCCGGCTTCTGCTCATGCTCGGCGCGTTCACGGTCATGATCGTGGTATTCGGCGTTCAGGCGATGCCCCTGACGGCGTCGCTGTTCGGGTTCTACGCGGTGTTCATGGCGCTGGAAATTGTTTACATGCAAAGAAGAATGACTGTCGGCAATCGGGGTTAACAAGACGTGAACATTCCGGCGATACAGATTTCTGCAGACGCCCCGCGCACCGCCGCGGACTCGCTCCACGCTCTGGCGGACACGGCACGGGCTCTCGCGGAGCACGGGGCGGTCCCCGGCGGCGAAAAGGGAACTGTGGATTTCACCGAACTGCTCCACCATGTTCAGGACGCGAAAGAGCTCGACTCGCCGTTCGGGATACTCCACCTGCCGCAGTTTCCGCCGTTTCATGTCGCCGGCCTTTCGATCGACATGTCGATCACCAAGCACGTGGTCTTCCTCTGGTGTGCGGCGCTCATCCTCTGCGTCGTGGCGATCGCCGTGGCCCGGAAAAACTCGCGGCGCCCCGTCCCGACCGGATTCGGCAACCTCTTCGAGATGGTGGTTGTCTTCCTGCGCGACGAGGTGGCGGTTCCCAACATGGGGAGCGCGGGATTGAAATACATGCCCTATCTCCTGACGACATTTTTCTTCATCCTTGTCATGAACCTGCTGGGCCTGATCCCGTGGGGTGCCTCGGCCACGGGGAACATCAATGTCACTGCGGGACTCGCGATCATCGCCTTTGTCATGATCCAGGCCTCCGCCATCCGGGCCCAGGGGTTCGGACATTATCTGGCGCATCTGACGGGAGGGGTCCACTGGTCCCTCTGGCCGATCATGATCCCGATCGAAATTCTTGGACTCTTCACCAAGCCCTTTGCGCTCTGCATGCGTCTCTTTGCCAACATGCTGGGGGGACACATCGTCATCGTCTCCCTTCTCGGCCTGATATTCGTCTTCGGGTCGTATTTTATTGCCATCGGACCGGTTGCGTTCGTCGTCGGCATCAATTTTCTCGAGCTCTTTGTGGCCCTCCTCCAGGCGTACATATTCGTCATGCTCACATCGCTCTTCATGGGTCTCGGGATGCAGGCGGGGGAATCGGCGCACGGCGGGGACGGACACGACGGATCTGTCGACCATTCAACATAACAACACCATCCACCCTCTTCACGAAGGAGAAACATCATGGATCCCAAAGCACTCGGCTACCTGGCAGCCGGCATCGGCGCGGCGGTGACGGTCATCGGCGCGGGGCTCGGTATCGGCAAGCTCGCGGCGGCGGCGATGGAAGCGAGCGGCCGGCAACCTGAGGTAGCAGGGCAGGTCCGCACATCGATGATCATCGCGGCCGCGCTCATCGAAGGCGCCACGTTCTTCGCCCTGGCCATCTGCATCATTCTGGCGTTCAAGTAATATCCCTTACGAGGCCGGCATGCTGGAGCTCAATTCGGGTCTGATCCTCTGGACCATACTCACATTTATCATCGTCCTCGTCATCCTGCGCACGGCAGCGTGGAAACCGCTGCTCGGCGCGCTGGCCGCCCGCGAGGAATCGATACGGGCCTCGCTCCGCGAGGCGGAGGATGCACGCGCACAGGCTGCCCGCCTGCTGGAGGAGAACAAGCGTCAGCTCGCGCAGGCAGAGGAGGGGTCCCGGCGCATCATCAGGGAAGGGCGCGACATGGGGGAACGCCTGAAGGCGGAACTCCTGGAGAAGGCGAATGCCACCTCCCGCGGCATGATCGAACAGGCGAAAGAGGAAATCCGCCGGGAGAAAGACGCGGCCCTCATACAGCTCCGCTCCGAGGCGAGCGACCTGGTGATCGCGGCCGCAGGGAAGATCCTGGACGCCAACCTCGACACCCCGAAGCAGCGGCAGCTCGCGGACGCGGCGATCAGGGAAATCGCGGGAGCGGCCGAACGATGAAGAACTTGCGTGTGGCGCGCCGGTATGCCGCCGCGTTGATGGACATCGCGGAGGCGGGGAAGATCATCGAGGAGACGGCAGGGGATCTCGACGCCGTTGCCTCCGCCCTCCGCGGATCACGCGAGCTGTGGCTTCTCACGCAGAGCCCCGTCGTCTCCCCGGCCAGGAAAGCGGCCGTCTTCAGGACGATATTCGCTCCCCGGATCGGCGAAGGGACGATGAAGTTCATCGACTTTGTCATCGGCAGGCAGCGCGAAAAACATCTCCCGGAAATCATCGAGCAGTTCTCCCTCCTCAGGGACGAGAAGATGGGCATTGTCAACGTCGATGTCACCGCCGCCATCGAATTCACCCCCTCCCAGGAAAAGGACCTGAGCAACGAGCTGGAGCGGTACACGAAGAAAAAAGTCCGCGTCCGGATCACCGTGGACAGGGCGATCAAAGCCGGACTTGTCGTCCGCATCGGCGACACGGTGCTGGATGCGAGCATGCGCCGGCAGCTTGAGCTCCTGAAGGCCAGGTTCCTCGAGGGCGGACCGTCCACGAACTGAACACACAAGGATTGCACAATGGAAGAAGTCAGACCAGACGAAGTCTCCGAGATTCTCAGAAAACAGCTCTCCGGTTTCGAAAAGGAAGTGGACGTCTACGACGTAGGCACCGTGCTCCAGATCGGTGACGGCGTCGCGCGCGTGTACGGTCTATCCCACGCCCTGATGAGCGAGCTCGTGGAGTTCCCCCATGGTGTGTTCGGCATGGTCCTGAACCTGGAAGAAGACAACGTCGGGTGCATCCTCTTCGGCGAAAGCCGCGAAATCAGCGAGGGTGACACGGTCAAGCGGACGGGGCGAGTCGCTTCCATGCCTGTCGGCGAGCAGATGCTCGGGCGGGTCGTTAATCCGCTGGGCCAGCCCATCGACGGCCGCGGACCGGTCAAGACCGAAAAGCTCTCCCCGATCGAGAGGAAAGCCCTGGGCGTCATACAGCGCCAGCCCGTCAAGGAGCCGCTCCAGACCGGGCTCAAGGCTGTGGACGGCATGATCCCGATCGGACGTGGACAGCGCGAGCTGATCATCG
>PMDK01000276.1 GCA_003154425.1 Ignavibacteriota bacterium | reverse complement strand
AATTCCCGCGCGATCGTGACCGGGGACGTCACGCAGATCGACCTTCCCCGGAAGACGAGCTCCGGGCTCGTGCAGGTCCAGGAGGTGCTCCGCGGCGTCGCGGGAATTTCGTTCGTGTATTTCGACAGGAACGACGTCGTCCGGCACCGGCTCGTGAAGGACATTATTGACGCGTACGACCGGTACGCGAACGCGAAAGGGCGCGAGGGAGAGGATCTCTGAGATTTCCCCCCCCCGCCGGGAATCGGCCGGATCGTCGATCACGCCTCAGAGCGGCGTTTCTTCCGGCGGCGGCGGCCGGTGTGCTCCTTCTTGGCTTCTTCCCAGAGCGCGTCCATCGCGCGGAGGGAAGCGTCCCCGGTCCTGATCCCGCGCGCGGCCAGGTGCCGCTCGATGTACTGGAAGCGCTGCGTGAATCTCTCCACGGTTCCCCTCAGCGCTCGTTCCGGGTTCACTCCGGTGAACCGGGCGTAATTGACAAGCGCGAACAGGAGGTCCCCGAATTCTTCCTCCCGGCGGCGGCGCCCCCGTGCTGTGCGCACCTCGTTCGCCTCCTCCGTGACCTTCTCCAGGACGTCCTTTGTTTTCTTCCAGTCGAACCCGACGGCTGCGGCCCGGCGCTGTACCTGCATCGCCCGCTGGATTGCGGGGAGGCCGCGCGGGATACCCCCGAGCACCGAGCGCCGCCCCTCGTCCATCTTGAGCTGTTCCCAGTTCTTCAGAACATCGCGCGCTTCCTTCGCCCGCGCGTTGCCGAAGACATGCGGATGACGCCGCACAAGCTTATCGCTGATTCCGGTGAGGATGCGGGCGAACGTGAATTCGCGTGACTCCTCCGCGATCGTGGCATGCATGACGATGTGGAGCATCAGGTCGCCGAGCTCCTGTGAGAGGTCCGCGGCGTCACGCCGGTCCACCGCATCGAGCACTTCGTACGTCTCCTCGAGAAGACTCTCCCGCAGGGATCGGTGTGTCTGCTTCCTGTCCCACGGGCATTCCTTCCGCAGCCTCCGGACGATCAGGACCAACCGGCGGAACTCTCGTGCGGGGACGGGGCGGCGGCGGCGTGCGTTGATCATAGCGCTCTATCTCCCTCAAGTGACGTGCAACGTAGGGAAAGCCCCGCCCAGTTGCAACGCGGCTGGAATTTCAGCGACCGGATGTCTATATTGCGTCGCCTGTGTGCACCGAATGCTCCGTTCCCCTCAGAGGTGAGGTCGATGAAAAAAACAGTCGCAGCCTCGGCCTTCGTCATCGGGGCCGGAGCTCTCCTTTTCTTTCTGCTCTCCAGGTCCGGGGATGCATCGATGATTCTTTTGAACGGCGTCATCTATACGCTCGACGAAAGGAAGCCCCTTGCCTCGGCCCTGGCAATCCGGGGGGACAGGATCATCGCGGTGGGGTCGGACCGCGAGATCACGTCTTCCTTCCGCGCCGAAAAGACAATCGACCTCGGGGGGAAGCCCGTCTATCCCGGCTTCATCGATTCCCACGCACACATGGAGGGCCTCGGGGCGGCTCTGATGAACCTTGATCTTTCAGGCACACTGTCCGAGGAGGAAGCGGCCGGTCGCGTGGCGGGAGCCGTGCGCGACACCGCGAGGGGAGGATGGATCCGCGGGCGGGGATGGGATCAGAACCGCTGGCCCGGAAAAGGATTCCCGACACGGGCGGCGCTCGACCGGGCGTCTCCGTCGGCCCCTGTGTTCCTGACGAGGGTTGACGGACATGCCGTGTGGGTCAACAGCAAGGCTCTTGAGATCGCGGGGATCGATCGGGAGACCCCGGATCCCCCCGGGGGGAAGATCCTCCGCGACCGGTCCGGGAAGCCCACCGGCGTGTTCATCGACAACGCCGTGGATGCCCTCCAGAGCGTCATCCCCCCCCCCTCGGCGGAGGAAAGGACCGAGGCGGTGCGCAGGGCCGTCCGGGCCTGTGTCGCCTGCGGTCTGACCGAGGTCCATGACATGGGGGTCGATTCGGGTGGCGTGGCGGTATACAGAAATCTGATCGATGGCGGGCAGTTTCCGTTCCGCGTGTATGCAGCCATATCCGGCTCTTCTTCCGCATCCTGGGCGAGCTTCCGGAAATCGGGTCCCGTGAAGGACGCCCGGGGGGGGAGGCTCACCATCCGGGCGGTGAAATTCTACGCTGACGGCGCTCTCGGATCGAGGGGGGCGGCGCTGATCGAGCCGTACTCGGACGATCCGGGGAACAGGGGGCTGACCCTGACCTCGAGGGGGGAGTTGCTTGAAGCGGCCGAACAGGCGCTTGACGCCGGATTCCAGCTTTGCACGCACGCCATCGGCGACAGGGCCAATGCATTCGTCCTCGATGTCTACGACGAGGCGCTGACATCGCGGGGTGCGAAGGGGCGCGACATACGCTTCAGAGTCGAGCACGCGCAGGTGCTGGCGAGTGCGGATATTCCGCGCTTCAAGGCGCTGGGCGTCATCCCGGTGATGCAGGCCTCCCATTGCACATCGGACATGCCCTGGGCGGTGCAGCGACTCGGTCCCCGGCGGATCAAGGGGGCGTACGCGTGGAGATCGCTCCTGCGCGAGGGGAGCATTATTCCCGGCGGATCGGATTCTCCCGTCGAGAGCCCGAACCCCCTGTGGGGGTTCTATGCAGCCGTCACCCGGCAGGATCAGAACGGACTGCCGGAGGAGGGGTGGAACGCGGGAGAGAGGATGACGCGTGAGGAGGCGCTGAAATCATACACGCTCTGGGGTGCGTTCGCCGCCTTCCAGGAAAAAGAAAAGGGGAGCATCGAGCCCGGAAAATGGGCCGACATGGTTGTACTTACTGATGACATCATGAAGATCGATCCCCCGAAGATTTTGACAACGCGTGTGGCGAAGACCATCATCGCGGGGGAGGTTGTGTACGATGCGCCCCGGGGAAGCGGGGGCCTCGCGCCGTGAGCGACCTGTGGAATCTGGTCCCGGGCGCATCCCACACAGAACGGAAGAATTTTCTTCTCAACACCGTCGAAGGGGCGCTGTTTGTGGCTTCGGGTGCATTCATCAACCCGCAGACCGTCCTGCCGGCGCTTGTCAACAGGCTCGGAGGAAGCAACATCGCCGTCGGAGCCCTGGGGGTGCTTGTGTACGTCGGACTGTTCATCCCCCAGATATTCGCCGCACGGTATGTCGAGACGATCCCCTGGAAGAAACCGTGGGCGCTGGGTTTTGGGACCACGCACAGGCTGTTCGTCCTCGTCATGGCATTTGCCATACTCCTGCTCGGGAGCGACCGGCCGTCGGTCGCCCTGTGGCTCTTCCTTCTCCTCTATCTGGCGATGCAGGTCGTCGTCGGTGTTTCCACTCCCGGGTGGTTTGACCTCTTTGCGAAGCTGACGCATCCGAGGATGCGGGGACGCCTCGTGGGCTTCAGAAATTCCGTCGGGGGAGGGGGCGCGTTCGTCTGCGGGCTGTGTCTCACCTGGATACTTGCGAGGTTCACATTCCCGGCCTCCTACGCAATCGCGTTTTTCGCGGCGTTCGCGCTGCAGATGGCTTCTCTTGCCACGCAGACGGGGCTCCAGGAAAGCGAGCCGAGCACCGTCTCGCCCCGCCGCCCCTTCTTCGCTTTTCTCAAGGAACTCCCCGAAGTTCTGAGATCCAATCCCCCGTTCAGGAGGTTCATCACGGCGTGCGCGATACTCACCGTCGCCACGATGCCCGTGAGTTTCTTCACCGTGTACGCGCTCGGGAGGTTCCAGGCCGATGAGTCGTCGATAGGAGAATTCACGCTCATCATGGTGGCGATCCAGGTGGTCAGTTCCCTCGTCACCGGGTACCTGGCGGACAGGTACGGGAACAAGACTTCCCTCGTTGTCGCATCGGTAAGTCTGCTCGGGGCGAGCATCACCGCGCTCGCGGCGCCGACTCTCGGCTGGTTCCGTCTCGTGTACCTTCTCCTCGGCATCAACCTCGGGACCGAGATCATGGCCCGGTACAACATGTCGATCGAATACGGGCCGACGAAGAAGCGGTCGACGTACGTCGGACTTATGAATACCCTCCTCGCCCCGTTTTACCTCTCGGGGATGATCGGCGGGATACTGAGTGAATGGTTCGGCCTCCCGGCCGTCTTTCTGATCGGCGGTCTTACCTCCGTGGGGGGAATAGCCTATCTCGTCCGGAACGTCCGCGAACCGAGGACGCTCCTCGTGCAGGAGGGGCCGCCGTAGGGGGAAAGGCGGGGGCGGCTCGTTGCATTTCCGGCGTGACCATGATATATTGAACCGTGTATGACGATGCCGCTGCCCACGAATGAGGACGCTCCGAAGCGGAACTGGACGGTACTCCCGCTCCTCGAATGGACCGAGCGGTATCTGCAGGAGCGGTCATTCGAGGAATCACGGCTCAATGCGGAACTGCTGCTGGCGCGCGCTCTGCGCCTCCCCCGGCTCGGCCTGTATCTCCAGTTCGACAGGCCGCTCGCTGCAGGCGAGCTCGCGGTGTTCAGAGCATTGCTCTTGCGCCGGATGACCCACGAGCCGGTACAGTACATACTGGGGGAGACGGAATTCATGGGGCTCCCGTTCGAGGTCACCCCCGCGGTCCTCATCCCGCGGCCGGAGACCGAAGAGCTTGTGGAAGAAGCGATCCGGTGGCTGAAAAGCTCCGGGAGCGCCGAGGGGAGCATCCTCGAGATCGGAACAGGCTCGGGGAATATCGCTGTCGCGCTCGGAAAGTTCCTCCCCGGCGCGCGTATCACCTCCCTTGAAAAGAGCGGCGATGCGCTCGAGGTGGCCCGCCGCAACTGTGCACGGCACGGCCTGGGCAACGTCGAGTTGCTTCAGGGGGACGTCTTCACCGCCGGGTTTGACGGGCAGGTGTTCGACGCGGTGGTGTCGAATCCCCCGTACGTCCCCGAGGCGGAATTCAATCGCCTTCAGCCGGAGGTGAGGGACTTCGAGCCGCGGCTCGCAACGACTGACGGGGCCGACGGATTCAGGTTTATCCGGAGAATCGCCGATCTCGCCTGCGGACTCCTCCGCCCCGGCGGTGGAATGTTCCTGGAGATCGGCTACGGGCAGGCGGACGCCGCCGGGAGGATTGCCCGTGAGTCCGGGCTGACCGGCGTCGGGGTACAGAAAGACTTTGCGGGCATCGACCGGATCCTCCGCGGATTCGCCCCGGGGGGAATTCCCTCCCCGTGAGAGCCCTTGTCCAGCGTGTCAGCGAAGGGGCCGTGGCAATTTCCGGCGAAGAAACGGCCCGCATCGGAAAGGGATACGTCATACTCCTCGGCGTGCGGACGGGCGACACGCGGGAGGATGCCCGCTGCCTCGCGGAGAAATGCGCGGGGCTCCGTGTCATGGGAGATTCGGACGGGAAAATGAACCTGAGCCTCTCGGGCTCGGGGGGGAGCGCGCTTGTGGTATCACAATTCACTTTGTATGCCGACACGCGGAAGGGGAATCGCCCCGGATTCGGCGAGGCCGCTCCCCCGGAAGAGGCCGCGCCGCTGTACGAGGCATTCATCGGGAGAATGAAGGAGATTCTGGGGGGGGAGAATGTCCGGAGCGGAGAGTTCCGGGCAACGATGAGCGTGAAGATCGTGAACGACGGTCCGGTCACGGTCCTGATCGAATGTCCAATTCACAACCAGACTAGGAGCGCATCGTCATGACCATGCTGACTCGTGCACGCCACGCGGGGATCGCCCTTCTCCTTTCCGCATCGCTCGCGCCGCGGATCGTGTTCGCCCAGGACACATTCGGAACACTCAGCAGCGCGCACTTCGACGTCAAATACCAGCGGGGGGTGCCGCAGGCGGATGCACGCAAAGTGATCGACTACCTGCAAACGGAGTACAGGTCGCTTGCGGCCGATCTCGGCCTGGAACCGAAGACGAAGATCGAGGTGCGCATCTACGAATCGGTCGGAAAGTTTCTCGAAGAGACGACGCTCAAGAGGCCGTGGCGGACCGCACTTTATCAGCGTGGAACCCTGCATCTTCAGCCGATCTCGGCGATGACGCAGAGGAAGCTGTTTGAGAAGTCGATCGCGTACGAAATAGCCCTCGCATTTCTGGAGGGGAGCGGACAGAAAGGCTGTCCCCGCTGGCTTGTCGAATCGTTCGCCTCCTACTATTCCGGCGAGACAGCCGGCATGACGCCACCGCTGGGGGCCAGGCTCACCGCTTTCTCCGACCTCAACCAGGACATACAGGAATACTCCGTCCCCCCCCAGCGGGAGGACGTGCACTACATCCTCTCGAGCACGATGACCTACTTTGTCCAGAAATACGGGGAGAAACGCGCGTTCAGGCTCTTCCGTGAGTTCGACGGAACGACGTCGGTGGACCGGGTCTTCAAGAAAGTGTTCGGGGACGAGTATTCCACGATCGAAAAAGGATGGGCGAAGTACATCGCCTCGCGCACGGCGTCATTCAAGTGAACTGATGAACGGGGGAGGGTGTGCGGCGGGTTCTGATGCTCTTCCTGGACGGCGTGGGGATCGGCGTGAAGGATCCGTCGGTCAACCCTCTGTTTGCGGCCCGCATGCCGTCACTTCGGTCCCTGTTCGGCGGCGAGCTCCCCTCGCTGGGCCGGAGACGGATCAGTTCCGGCGCAGCCTCCGTGCTCCCCCTCGACGCAACGCTGGGGGTCCCCGGCCTTCCACAAAGCGGCACGGGACAAACGTCGCTCTTCACCGGAGCGAACGGGGCGGCACTCGTGGGGAAGCATTTCGGACCTCATCCGTATTCGACCCTGAAACCCGTCATCGCTGAGCGGAGCATATTCCGCCGCCTCCGCGACGCGGGCAAATCCCCCCTCTTTGCAAACGCCTTTCCTCAGCGATTCTTCGACTACCTCGACGATCACCGCTCGCGCTTGACTGTGACGACGCTGGCGTGCACAACGTGCGGCGTCCCCCTCCTGCGCGCCGAAGACCTTGCACGCGGGATGGCACTCTCCGCCGATATCACGAATGCCGGGTGGCACGCACTCGGATACCCCGATATGCCGGTGATCACCCCGGCAGAGGCGGGGGACCGGCTCACCAGGCTCTCCCGGGAACACGACTTTGTCCTTTTTGAATACTGGAAGACCGACTACGCCGGGCACGCGATGAATGTCCGGGAAGCGGTGAGTGTCCTTGAGACGTTCGATGGTCTGCTGGGGGGGATCCTCGATTCTCTCGACGCGGAGGAAACGCTCCTGCTGATCACCAGCGACCACGGGAACATCGAGGACCTGACGAGGAAGACGCACACCCTCCACCCCGTGCCGCTCATACTGTACGGTGCCGAAGCGCGGTCATTTGCGGACCGTTTCGAACCGGCGGCCGACCTGACCGCAGTCACTCCTTTGCTGCTCGAGTACATGGGCGGCACGCTGTAAAACCCGGCCACAGCCGGAGCATGCCCGGGGGCATGTCACAGGGAGAAGAACCTGATGACGCGCATCCCCCACCCGCCGGAACCTTCACCCCTTCCCGCCCCCGCCTTTCGGATCGCTCTCTGTTTTGCAGCGGGGATTTTCGTCGGTGCGCACGCCCAACTCCCGGCGGTGCTGTGGTTGTGCCCCTGCATCGCACTCTGGCTTCTGACCCTGTACGCGGTGAGGAGAGCCGCGCCTGTACGCACGCCGCTTTCGATCATTGCCGGCTCGCTCTTGCTCGCCGCCGGCGCGTTCAAGTTTGCCGTCGACGGTCCCCCTCTCCTTCCGCTCCCCGAACCACCGTATGCCAGGAGTCTCCTGGTTTCCGGGACCGTGGCCGGGCCCCCTGAGGAGCGGAAGGGACGGATCACGTTTACGCTCCTTGCTGATTCATGTTATGCCGGGGGGCGGAGGGTCCTCTTCCGCCTCCGCATTTCCGTGACCGTCCGCCGCGGGAAAGGGGAGTTGCTCGTCTGCCCGATCTCGTACGGCATGTCAGTTCTCGTGAGGGGGTCGATTTCTGCGCCCCCCTGCGAGCGGAACCCGGGTGCGTTCAGCCTCCGCAGGTACTACGAGAATATGGGGATCACGGGGGTCCTCTCCGTGGAGGATCTCGCCGGGATCGTGGTGAGGGATTCCTCCGGGGGCTCGTGGTTGATGAGAGAATGCATATACCCCCTCAGAGGATCAATCCTCCGCCGAGTCGGGGAGGCGATCCCGGGGGAGGAGGGGGAATTCCTGAAGGACCTCCTGCTCGGCGAAAGGTCCGGAATTCCTGAGGGGACAAAAGAGGCGTTCATCGATGCCGGCGTCGCGCACGTGCTGGCGGTCTCCGGGTACAGGGTGCTCGTCGTCGCCGGGATGCTGATGGCCGCGCTGACTCTCTTTCGTGTCCCCAGGCGGATCCGTCCATTCATCTCAGTTCCGGTCCTCCTCTTCTATATGGTTCTCACCCTGGGGCATCCCCCGGTCGTCCGGGGAACGGTCATGGCACTGGTCTTCACTCTCGGGCAACTGGTGCAAAGGAGGACCAGTTCGCGCAATGCTCTCGGCGTGGCGGCCCTCCTGATCCTCGGAGTTGATTCCCGGCAGCTCTTCGACGCAGGATTCCAGCTCTCATTCGGCGCGGTCCTTGCCATACAGTGCTTCATGCCTCCGTTCAGGGGACTCGTCTCCGGTCCGGGAGCACGGGGGCTTTTTTCCCGGTCCGCCGATTGGACGATTCGCTCGATCGCCCTTTCCGTGATCGTTTCGATCGGAACGCTCCCCGTAACAGCCGCCTGTTTCGGGCGTGTCTCGCTCGTGGGCATACTGACGAACATCGCGGTCGTACCGGCGACTGGAGCCGGCATGGTGATCGGTACGCTCTCGCTTGCCTCAGGCCTCGTCAGTCCCGCGCTCGGCGCGGCGTATGCGGCCGCAGATGGACTTCTCCTGCTCGGGACGATCCGGTTTTCCGAGTTTGCCGCCTCGCTCCCATTCGCCTCCATGGAGACCGGCCGTTTCGGGCTGTGGGAGGCGGTAGCGTGGTATGGCGCGATCGGGCTGGCGACGCACTGGAGGGACCGCAGGGGTAAGGCGAAGTTTCTTGTCCTTCTCCTCGCGGGATTGAATGCCGTCATGTTTCTCCCCCGTGACCCCTCATATGCGCCGCCGCGGGGAGTCCTCCGCGTGAGCATGATAGATGTGGGACAGGGGGACGCCATTCTTGTCGAATTCCCCGGCGGGGAGGCGCTCCTTGTGGACACAGGTCCGCTCACGCTTGCGGGGGATGCAGGGAAGCGAACCGTGGTCCCGTTTCTGAAGCGGAAGGGGATCGGCGCCATCGATATGCTCATCATCACGCACCCGGACGCGGATCATTGCGGCGGGGCGGCGTCCGTCATACGGAGCCTCCCGGTCAGGCGCGTCGTCGAGAGCGGCGCAGGAGGAGGGGGGTGGACGGCCGTCTACGGCTCGTACCATGCGGAGGCGCTCGTGCGGGGAGCTCCTCTCTCGCTCGCGTGGAGGGGAGAAATGCTCAGTGCGCCCCCGTGCGCCAGGCTCTATGTGCTCTGGCCAGTACGGGGGAGAACGGCGCATCCGAGGGCGTCCCGCCGCGGCGGGTCCAACAACGCATCGATCGTCTTCAAGCTGGTGTACGGCGATGTGTCGTTCCTTTTCACGGGAGATGCGGAAATGGAATCGGAAACCGGGATGATCCGTTCGTTCGGGAGTTTCCTCCGCTCCACTGTTCTGAAAGTGGCCCATCACGGGAGCGACAGCGGGACGTCGCAGGATTTTCTCGACGCTGTCCGTCCTGCCGTCGCGCTTGTCTCCGTCGGCCTTCACAACAGATTCCGTCATCCTTCTCCTGCGGTCCTCGGGCGGCTCGGCGAGGCGGGAGCGCGCGTGCTCAGGACCGACAGGGAAGGGGCGGTTGTCCTCACGACGGACGGCCGGAGCGTGCGGGAGCTCCCCTGGCGTTGAAGATTCCTTGATTCTCGGATCCGATCTGTTTATTATAGGCCAACGTCAACGAACCCGGCCGCTGCGCCGGGGAAAGAACAGGGCGCATGTCCGACAATCGTATCGCGGGGCCGTCACAACGGGGGGAAAAACAGCGGGTGAATCCGCCGCGCGTGACGGCGGGTGAACGGAAGGGGGCGTTCACAACCGATTCGGGGATCGTGATCGAACGGCTGTACACTCCCGTGGAACGGAATTACGGCCGGGAGATCGGCTCCCCGGGGGAGTACCCTTTCACACGCGGGCCCTATGGCTCGATGTACCGTGGGAGGTTCTGGACAATGCGGCAGTATGCCGGGTTCAGCACCGCCGAGGAGTCGAACAGGCGATACCTCCATCTGCTCCGCAACGGCACCACGGGGTTGTCGGTTGCATTCGATCTTCCGACTCAGCTGGGATACGATTCGGACCATCACCTGGCCCATGGAGAGGTGGGGAAGGTGGGTGTCGCGATCGACACGCTGGCCGACATGCAGGTCCTCTTCCGGGAGATACCCCTGGAAGGGGTGACCACATCCATGACGATAAATGCAACCGCGGCGATACTCCTCAGCATGTACGTCGCCATCGCCCGGAGCCAGGGGGCGGACATGAAGAAGATCTCCGGGACGGTGCAGAACGACATATTGAAGGAGTATGTCTCCCGCGGAACTCATATCTACCCCCCCGCCCCCTCCATGAGGCTGGTGACGGACATTTTCCGCTGGTGCAGCGCGGAACTCCCCCGCTGGAACACCATATCGATCAGCGGGTACCATATCACGGGAGGCGGGAGCCACCGCGGCCGAAGAACTCGGTTTCACGCTGGCGAACGGGATTGCCTATGTTCAGGCGGCGCTGGAGGCGGGACTGGACATCGACGGGTTCGGGGCTCAGCTCTCGTTCTTTTTCAACGCGCACAACAATTTTCTGGAAGAGGTTGCGAAATTCCGTGCGGCCCGCAGGCTCTGGGCGCGGATCATGAAGGAACGGTTCGGTGCGAAGTCGGCCGAGACTATGAAGCTCCGGTTCCACGCGCAGACCGGAGGGGCGACGCTGACGGCCCAGCAGATCGACAACAACGTTGTGCGCGTGACGCTGCAGGCGCTCGCCGCGGTGTTCGGGGGGTGCCAATCGCTCCACACGAACAGCCGTGATGAGGCGCTCGCACTCCCCACGGAGGATTCGGCGACGCTGGCGCTGAGGACACAGCAGATCATCGCATTCGAATCAGGTGTGACCGAGACGGTCGATCCTTTCGGGGGGTCGTACGCGGTGGAGGCGCTCACCGACCGTCTGGAGTCGGAGGCCCAGAAAATCATCCGGACCATCGACGAGCTGGGGGGTGCGGTCAGGGCCATCGAGCAGAAATTTTATCAGGGCCGTATCTCGGAAAGCGCGTACCGGTACCAGCGGGCGATTGAGGAGAAAGAAAAAACGATCGTCGGACTGAACGCGTTCGAGACGGAGGCACGCCCGCAGCCCGAGCTGCTCCGGATCGATGAATCCGCGGCCGCTCGCCAGATCGAAAGGCTCCAGTCGGTGCGCTCAGGGCGTTCTGCGCCGGAGGCGGCCTCGGCGCTCGATGCCGTCGGCAAAGCGGCGGCCGGGACGGACAACCTCATGCCGCACATACTCAGGGCCGTGGAAGCATATGCCACGGTAGGCGAGATCTCGGACACGCTGCGCGGTGTCTGGGGAGAATACGCGGAATAGGAAATGCCGCTCACGAGGAACAGGATCCGCGCGATCCGCTCTCTGTCGCAGAAAAAGGTCCGGGATGAGCTGGACCTGTTTTTCGTTGAAGGGCTCCGGCTCGTGCGTGACGCCGCGGAGTCGGCGTTCGATATCCCCGAGGCGTTCTCCACCGCCGCATTCGAGGCGACCCCGGCAGGGGGGGATCTCATGCGGCTTCTCCGCACCCGGGGGGCCGATTGCCGGCAGGTGACTCAACGAGAACTCTCGCAATGTGCGGACACCGTGAATGCTCAGGGGGTGCTTGCGATCGTGCGGAGGAGGAATGAAAACGCCGGAGAACTGATGAGCCGGATTGCTGCTCCTTCCCTGATTGTGGGACTCGACGGGATCGCCGACCCCGGAAACCTGGGGTCGATCATCCGTACGTGCGATTGGTTCGGGGCGGGGGGGATATTCCTCGGCCGGAACAGCGTGGACCTCTACAACCCCAAAGTCGTCCGCTCGACGATGGGAGGAATATTCCATGTTCCGGTCGTTGCGGGACTCGATCTCCCCCGGGCCGCCGGAGAGGCGAAGGACCTGGGCTATGCACTCTACGTCGCCGATCCTTCCGCGGAGCTGTTTGACGCCGATGTGCGCTTCCCGGAGCGCTCCCTCATCGTCTTCGGCAACGAGGCCCACGGTGTCTCTGAAGATCTCTCCCGGATGGCCGACGCCCGCGTGGCGATCCGGCGTTACGGGGCCGCGGAGTCCCTCAATGTCGGTGTGGCGTGCGGCGTGCTCCTCTCCGCCCACCGCCGGTCTCATGCGTGAATCCCCGGGGAGACGCCCGCCGATGATGCCACAGGGATTTTTGATCGGACACTGGACTGACGCGACCGCGCGGACCGGGTGCACGGTGATTCTCTGCCCGCCGCGGACGATAGGAGGATGCGACGTGAGGGGGAGCTCTCCGGGAACGCGCGAGACGGCTCTCCTGGAGAGCGGGAAGAAAATGGAGGAAGTCCACGCCGTTCTCCTGGGCGGCGGAAGTGCTTTCGGCCTGGCTGCAGCCGACGGCGTCATGCGCTTCCTCGAAGAGCGGGGGATCGGGTATCCGACACCGTGGGGAGTCGTGCCGATCGTTCCGGCGGCGGTCGTGTTCGATCTCAATGTGGGGTCAGCGTCGATCAGGCCCAGTGCCGCCTCCGGCTACGCAGCCGCCGGCGCGGCGGCCGGGACGGGGATCGCAGAAGGGGCTGTGGGTGCCGGAGCCGGGGCCACGGTGGGAAAATGGGCCGGTCCCGAATTCTCCATGCCGGGGGGCTTCGGTCTCTCCTCACTCGAGAGGAACGGGCTCATTGTGTGTGCGGCTTCCGTTGTCAATGCGCTCGGGGACATCCTCGACGAAGCAGGCGGCGTGCTCTCCGGGGCCCGCGATGAGCGGGGCGCGTGGCGCAGCGCAGCGGATCCGCTCCGCATCCCGTCGCGTGGTTCGGAGGCATCCAACACCGTTCTTGTCGCCCTCCTGACCAACGGCATCCTGTCGAAGGTGGACGCCAATCGGGTCGCCACGCGCGCGCACGACGGCATGGCCCGCGCCGTGAGACCGGTGCACACTTCCTTCGACGGGGACACGGTCTTTTGCCTCGCAACGGGGGAGGTGAGGACCGATATCGATCTCGTCGCGGAGATGGGGGCGGAAGTGACCGCAATGTCGATCCGCCGCTCTGTCACCGTTTCCACCCGGGCCTGACGAACCGATGCCCGGACTCTCGACACACCTCCATGTGCTTAAGGACCGGCTCTCATCGCTGGCGCGGCATCCCCTGGCACTCCCGGCGCTCTTCGCCGTGGCGCTCGTTGAAGCGTCGACGTTTCCGCTCCCCCCGGACCTTCTCCTGATCCCCCTGGTGCTTGCCCGCCCCCGCCGGGCGTTTTTCATTGCCACAGTCTGCATCGCCGGCTCGGTCACCGGAGCGATGATCGGGTATGCGATCGGCGCCACGTTGTTCGCCGGCCTGGGGGAGAGGCTCATTGTGCTGCTCGGGGGGGCGCGCACGTTCGATCACGTGCTCCGCCTGTACCGGGAGAACGCGCTCGGGACACTCCTCGTGGCCGGTTTTACGTCGATTCCGTTCAGCGTGTTCACCATCGCGGCCGGGTTTCATCGTACGCTCGAGCCTCTGACGCTCCTTAGCGGGGCGATCATGGGGAGGGCCCTCCGGTTCTACCTGCTGGCGGCGGTTCTGGTTGCGGGGGGACCTCTAATCCGCCGCCTGGTTGAGCGCCATCTTGCGGCAGTGTCGATAGTGGTGCTCCTGTTCCTGGTCGCGGGATTCGTGCTGCTGAGGGTTCTCTCATGAGGAGACCTGGAACCCCCGCGCGCGGGAAGACTCCACGCCGGCGCGTGACACTGGCGCGCGCCCTTTCGAAATACGGGATCGCATCCCGTGCCGAGGCGCGCCGGCTCATACTGGGGGGGGAGGTGAGCGTCAATGGTTTCACAGTCCGCACTCCGGGGACGTGGGTCGATCCCGCCCTGGACGCCGTCACGTTCGGAGGGAAGCCGCTCCCCCGCATCCCCCGGGTCTATCTCGCCATGCACAAGCCGCCGGGTGTTGTGACGACCAGGTCCGACGAGAGGGGACGGGGCACGGTGTATGATCTTCTTCCAGAGGGGCTTCCGTGGATATTTCCTGTCGGACGCCTCGATCTGGATTCCACCGGTCTTCTCCTGTTCACGAACGACACGGCGTTCGGCGAGCGCGTAACGGGCCCCGCGGGAAAGGTCCCCAAGACCTACATCGTCCTCCTTGAGAGGCCGCTCGTGGAGTCGGACGCGGCGGCTATGCGCGGCGGGCTTGTCCTTTGCGGCGGCACCCGCTGCCTTCCCGCGGGTGTCAGCATCGACAGGAGGGACGCACGCAGGTGCCGCGTTGTGATTACGGAGGGGAAAAACAGGCAGATCAGGCGCATGTTCGAAACGCTCGGCAATCCGGTCGTTCGCCTTCACCGTCTGGCGATCGGCCCCGTGGATCTCGGCGATTTGCGGGAAGGAAAAGTGCGGGAACTGACAAGGGGGGAGATCGCCTCACTGTCAGGAGAGGGGGGAGGACGGGGGGAGAATGGCTGACGTTGCCTCGCGGATCATCGAAGTGTGTCCGTTCAGGATCAGAAGAGACCTGGCGGAGTACCTCCTCATCCGCCGCGCCCCGGATGATCCGCTCTATCCCGGCGTGTGGCAGTTTGTGACCGGGCGCGTAGAAGAGGGGGAGAAGGCGCACGAGGCCGCCATCCGGGAACTCGTGGAGGAAGCGGGCGCGGCCCCCGTGCGGTTCTGGATCGTTCCGGCGGTGAATTCGTTCTATGACCCGCACCGGGACCTCATCAGCCTTGTGCCCCTCTTCGCCGCACAGATGGAGAGTGCCTTCGAAGTTCGCCTTTCTCCGGAACATTCGCGTTTTGAATGGCTTCCGTACGACGGAGCAAGACGCCGTCTCATCTGGCCCGGCCAGAGACACCTTCTGGATATTGTCCAGCAGTATATACTCGGGGGGGAAGAAGCCGGGACGCTCCTCGAATTTCGCGCATAATCGCCTTCTTGCAGATCATCCTCCTGTTCCGTACATTCCGCTCTACACATTCCTCTCATACGAGGCCATATTTGCCCCGGAGACCCATTTGAGTGTTCTCGTTGTCGGTTCACTCGCGCTCGATTCGATAGAGACGCCCTTCGGAGCGGTGAAGGACGCTGTCGGCGGTTCTGCAACGTACATAGCCGCGGCGGCAAGCTATTTCGTCAGCCCTGTCAGGGTGGTGGGTGTGGTGGGAGGGGACTTCCCCAAGAGCGGGCTCTCCTTCCTGGAAGGACGGAACGTGGATCTCGAGGGACTCGAGGTCGTGGCGGACGGCAAGACGTTCCGGTGGTCGGGGCGGTACCACTACGACCTGAACGAACGGGACACGCTCCTGACCGAGTTGAACGTGTTCGAGCGTTTTGACCCGAAGATCCCCGACAAGTACCGGCGGAGCCGCGTCGTGTGCCTGGGGAATATCGACCCCGTGCTTCAACGGCGGGTCCTGGACCAGATCGAGAATCCGAGGTTCATCGTCTGCGACACGATGAACTACTGGATCGAAAAGAAAAATGCGGAGCTGAAGGAAACGCTGAAATCCATCAACGCCCTCATACTGAACGATTCTGAAGCGCGCCTCCTCTCGCATGAACCGAACCTCATCAAGGCGGGACGCGTGATCCGCCGGATGGGCCCGGGTGTCGTTATCATCAAGAAGGGGGAGCACGGGGCGCTCCTGCTGACCGAACAGATGGTGTTTTCCGCCCCGGCGTACCCCATGGAGAACATCTTCGATCCGACGGGGGCGGGCGATTCGTTCGCGGGCGGCTTCGTCGGATGGCTGGCGCGCACCGACGACATGTCGGAGGAGAACCTCAAGCGCGCCGTGATCTACGGGAGCACGCTCGCCTCGTTCAGCGTCGAGAAGTTCGGCGTCGAAGGGCTTGCCGACCTGACCTATCTCCAGATACAGGATCGATTCCGTCAATTCCGCGAACTCTCCCGCTTCGACGAAGACTGACCGTGAGATGACGACGCTCGAGTGGGCCGACGGAAGACTCCGGTTCATCGACCAGACCCGCCTCCCCGCGGAAGAAATCATGGTCGAGACCACCGATCACCGCGTTGTCTGCGAGGCAATCCGCAGCCTGAAAATCCGCGGCGCTCCCGCCATCGGCGTCGCGGCGGCCTTTGCCGTCTTTCTCGCCGTCCGTGAGTCACACTGTTCCACCCCCCCGGAACTCCACGCCGTCCTCCGGTCCGCCGTGGATGACCTTTCGGCCACCCGCCCGACGGCGGTGAACCTCTTTGCGGCACTGCGCCGGATGGAAGAAGCCGCGCGTGCCTCCGGGGGGAAGAGCGTGGCTGCGATCCTTGAACGCCTCTCGGCCGAAGCCCTCGCGATCCAGCGTGAAGACGTCGAATCCTGCAGGCGCATAGGTGAGCTCGGTGCCGGACTCATTGCACCCCGCTCCTCGCTCCTCACCCACTGCAACGCGGGGGCCCTGGCGACTGCGGGGGAAGGGACGGCGCTTGCCGTCATCGCCGAAGCCGCACGGCGGGGGAACGTCCTCCGCGTGTTCGTCGATGAAACGCGGCCGCTGTTCCAGGGGGCACGGCTGACAGCCTGGGAACTTGTGAGGCTCGGAATCGAAACAGTCCTGATCACCGACAGCACGGCGGCCAGCGTCCTGCGCCGCGGGGATGTGCAGGCGGTCGTCGTGGGGGCGGACCGTATCGCTGCCAACGGCGACACGGCCAACAAGGTGGGGACATACCCCGTGGCTGTCCTCGCAATGCGGCACGGGGTGCCGTTCTACGTTGCGGCACCGACGTCCACGATCGATGCGGGGATACCGGACGGGGAGCATATCCCGATCGAAGAACGGGATGAGAGCGAAGTGACGCACTTCGGAGGGAAGAGGATTGCCGCCCGCGGCGTGAAAGTGTACGCTCCGGCGTTCGATGTCACTCCCGGTGCGCTCGTCAGCGCGATCGTCACCGAGCGGGGGATCCTGCGCCCGCCCTTCCCGGAATCTCTGGCCGGCGTTCTCCGCAGGGGGAGCGCCCCCGGGGGGGAGGCACCATGATCGTGAAGTCTGAAGCCATCGTTCTCCGTACGATGAAATACCGAGAGTCGAGCCGCATCGCCACGCTGTTTACGAAGGAGATCGGGAAAATCTCCGTCCTCGCCAAGGGAGCGCGTGACGGGAAAAGCCGGCTCGGGGGGGCGCTCCAACCCATGAACCATGTGGGGGTCCTGTTCTACAGGAAGGAATCCCGCGATCTTCAGCTCCTGACCCAGTGCGATCTCGCCAGGTCGTTCCCCGGTCTGAGCAGCGACCTTGACAAGATGGCGGCCGCCATGGCCGCCGTCGAACTCACAGACGCCGTCAGCCCGCCGGAGGAGCCCAACGGACGACTCTTCGACCTCCTCTCCTCGACGCTTGATGCGGTCAGCCGTGCAACAAAACAGCCCGGAAATGCGTTATACTACTTTGAGCTGCATCTCCTCGGGATCATCGGGTTCAGACCCGACATGCGCGTCTGCGCCGTTTGCCGGAAGCCTGTCGATCCCCGCGCCGGGGGGAGCGGTGTGCATATGAGTCCGAACGGGATCCTGTGCCCCGTCTGCTCGGGAAAAGGACTCGGCCTCGAAACGCTCTCGCCGGCGGTGCTTGCCGTCCTGCAGCGGCTTCAGGAGACCGGGGATCCGGCCTCCGCAACGCGCATGGTGCTCAACACCCGGGTGCGGGGGGAGATTGCCGGGGTGCTTCGCCGGTTCCTTCTCGGTCATGTGGAAGGCCTGAGAACTCTCCGGTCGGAAACGGTGTTCTCATCAATACTGTGATATCCCTTCGTGGGGGGGACCGCCCGGCGATGCGGCGGGATCCACGGGAATATCCACAACTTAACTGGAGAATTGCTTCATGAAGAAGACAATCCTGACATCTCTTGTGCTGCTGACCGTCGGCATACTTTTCGGCGCCATCCTGGTGTCGAACTTCAGCAGCGGCGTTGACCTATCCTTCGCCAGGAGCGGGGGCGAGGTCAGGCTCGGGGGACCGACTCCCGTCACCATGCAGGGTCCCGGGTTGAAGGCGATAAGCGACAATTTCGTTGCCGTCGCGAAAGCCGTCACCCCGTCCGTCGTGGCCATCACGGTGACGACATCCGGAAAGAAGACCGACAGGAATATGCCGCACGATTTTTTCCACTTTTTCGGGCCCGACTTCAAGCCGCAGGATCCGCAGCCCGAGCAGGGGATGGGGTCCGGAGTGATCATCACCGCCGACGGGTACATCGCGACGAACAACCATGTCGTCGATGACGCTGACAAGGACGGCATAGAGGTGGTGATGCACGACAAGCTGCGCTACAAGGCAAAACTCATAGGGACAGACCCCTCGACGGATCTCGCCGTGGTCAAGATCGATGCCAGAGACCTCCCCGTTGTAGCGCTGGGCAACTCGGACAACGTGCAGGTCGGCGAATGGGCGCTGGCGATAGGCAACCCGCTCGGGCTCACGTCCACGGTCACCGCGGGGATCATAAGCGCCAAAGGCCGGAGCATCAACATCATCCGGGACAACAACTACAGCATCGAGGACTTTATCCAGACGGACGCTGCGATCAATCCCGGGAACAGCGGGGGGGCGCTCGTGAACCTGAGCGGCGAGCTGATCGGGATCAACACGGCGATCGCGACGACGAACGCACACTACCAGGGATACGGCTTCGCCGTCCCCGTGAACATCCTGAAGACCGTCGCCGCCGACCTCATCAAGGAAGGGAAAGTCCGCCGGGGGTATATCGGTGTCATGATCGGCGCGGTGGACCAGACAATGGCCAGTGCGCTCGGGATGAAGGAGGCGAAAGGGGTTCTCGTCCAGAGCACCGTCAAGGGGGGGGCCGGCGAGGCCGCCGGTCTGAAGGAGCGTGACGTCATTCTCTCCGTGGACGGGAAGGAAGTGAACGCCGGGAACGAGCTCCAGAGCTACATCGCCACTCATCATCCGGGGGACAAGGTGATTCTGAAGATCTACAGGGACGGGTCGGCCCTTGAGATACCGGTCACGCTGAAGGCGCGGGACGAGGAGAAGGCCGTGGTCACAGCATCGGAGCCCAGCAAAGATGCGGAGGAAAACTCCGTCGAATCCCCCCGGGTAATGAAGTTCGACAACCTCGGCCTGAGCGTCCGCTCGATGACGCCGGACGAAAAGAAGGAGCTCGAGGTGGACAGGGGTGTGATCGTTGCCGACGTTAAGCAGTACGGCGAGGCATACAACCGGTCCATCGGGAAAAACATGGTGATCGTCGAAGCCGACAGGAAGCCGGTCAATTCTCCCGGAGATCTGAAGAAGGTCATCGACGGCCGCAAGCCCGGCGATTCCATCCTGCTGAGGGTGCGGAGCGAGAGGGGGACGACATTCGTCGCGATGCAGATTCCGAAATAGCCGGGGAGGAAGTCCCACGGGAACGGCCCTGACAGTTGCGCAGGGCCGTTTTTTTTTATCCTGCCGTGCCGGAGCGGGACCCCGGTCCCGCTAAAGAGCAGCGCCTGTGGCGCGGCAGGGCCTCGGCCTAGCTAAAGAGCGGCAGGGGGACCTCGGTCCCGCTGAAGCGCAGCGGGACCTCGGCCCTGCTGAAGAGCGGCAGGGCCTCGGCTTGACAATGTACCCCCTGTGCGGTATATTTTCCTGATAATGTGGTAACGGCGAACCGTCCATCCTTTCCTGACAGCAAGGAGGTAAGAGAGACTTCAGCGCGCAGGTTCACGCACAGGGTGCCACCGGGAGGCTGAATGCCAAGGTTCTGATTCTCAATCAGAACTATGAGCCCATGAGCGTCATCAACGCAAAGAAGGCGATCGTCCTCCTGTATCTGGGAAAGGCCGAGCTCATCGAAGCACATGCCGGGAACCGGATCCGTTCCGTGTCGGCGAGCATGCCGTTCCCGAGTATCGTCCGTCTCTCGATGTACGTCCGGGTTCCCTTCAAGAAAATCATCCTCTCCCGAAAGAACATCCTTCGGCGTGACGGGCACCGCTGCCAGTACTGCGGCCGGTCCGATCTCTCGCTGACGATAGACCATGTTCTCCCTCTGTCGCGGGGCGGGGAGGACACCTGGGAGAACCTCGTCTGTGCCTGCGTGCAGTGCAACAACAGGAAAGGCGACCGTACGCCGGACGAGACTTCGATGCTCCTCCGGCGGAAGCCGATGCGCCCGAATCACGTGACGTTCATCCGGCATGTCATGGGCTCGCTCGACGAGCGGTGGAAACCCTACCTCTTTCTCCACTGAGCCCTTCTGGCGTCTTCCCCCGCATCCTGCGGGACACACTGTCGCGCACGCTGCGCGGCTCTCTTCCGTAACCGTCACTGGATCTTTCAGGGGGGAATTCTCTTGGGCACCAGGCAAACGATCCTCAGCGGCATGCGTCCTACCGGCAAGCTACACCTCGGGCACCTTGTCGGGGCCCTGGAGAACTGGGTCAAGCTGCAGGGGGAGTACGACAATTATCATCTGATCGCCGATTACCACGCCCTCACAACGGACCCGGACTCCTCCCGCATCTGGAGCAATTCCATCGATATGCTCCTTGACTGGCTCGCCGCGGGGGTGGACCCCGCACGCAGCCCTGTGTTCCGCCAGTCGCAGATTAAGGAGCACACGGAACTGCACCTGATCCTGTCGATGCTGATTACTGCGGCGCGGCTCGAGCGGAACCCCGCGGTCAAGGAGCAGGTACGCGACCTGAACATCGAGAACGTCAGCTACGGCCACCTGGGTTACCCCGTCCTCCAGGCGGCCGATATACTCCTGTACAAGGGAGACCTTGTCCCCGTCGGCGAGGACCAGGTGCCGCACGTGGAGATAGCCCGGGAGATCGCACGGCGCTTCAACAACCAGTACGGCGCGGTGTTTCCGGAACCCGAGCCGAAGCTCACTCACTTCCCCCGGCTGCCGGGGCTCGACGGCCTGGAGAAGAAAATGAGCAAATCGGCGGGGAACACAATCCTGCTTTCCGATTCCCCGGAGGAGATCCTGAAGAAGATGAAGACCGCCGTCACGGACCCGCTGAAAGTCCGCAGGAACGATCCGGGTCGCCCCGAGGTGTGCCTGGTGTACCGGTATCACCAGAAATTCAATCCTTCAGGCTCGGCGGAGATCGAGGCCGGATGCAGGAGCGGTGCGCTCGGGTGCGTGGAATGCAAGGCGACGATCGCAGGTGTCATTGCCTCACACCTCTCGCCGTTCCGCGAGCGGCGGGCGCACTTCGAATCCCGCCCCGGCGAGGTCACGGAGATACTCGCTGACGGCGAGGCGCGCGCGCGAGCGAGGGCGCGCACGACGATGGCAGAAGTCCGCCGTGCGATGAACATGGGCTGACCCCGGGAGAACGCGAATGTACAGGGTCAAGCTTACCGAGTTCGAAGGTCCGCTCGACCTCCTCCTGTTCTTCATCAAACGGGACGAGCTCGAAATCGGGGACATCCCGATTGCGAGGATCACGCACGAATTCCTCGATTATCTCCATGTCATGGCCCAGCTCGACCTGGAGATCGCCGGGGACTTCATCGTGATGGCGGCGACACTGATGCAGATCAAAGTGAGGATGCTCCTGCCGCGGGATGAGAACGCGGAAGAGGAGGAGGATCCGCGGGCGGAGCTCGTACGGCGCCTCATCGAGTATAAGAAGTTCAAGGAGCTGTCACAGCAGATGGGAACCCTGGAGGAGGAGCAGCGGAGAGTGTACTACAGACGGTTTTTCGCCGCGGACGCGCACGAACAGCCTGGGCCGGCCGAGGAGGAGACGCTGGCCGATGTTTCCCTTTTCAATCTCATCGCGGCATTCCGGAGCGCGATGGACCACATGCCCCGGAAGGTGGTGCACGAGGTGGCCCTGTCGAACATATCGGTGGACGAGCAGATGAGTTTTGTCCTGGACTTTCTTCGCGTCCGCGGTGCAACGACGCTCCTCACGCTCGTTTCCCATATGACCGAGAAGGTGCGGATCATCGTCACCGTGATCGCACTGCTGGAGCTGACGAAAAACAAGGTCATCGCCCTTGGTGCGGCCGCCACCGGGGATGACATCGCGATCAGACTGGCGGTGGCATGAGCGGGGAAGACTCCACAGGGATCCCCCAAGGGAACGGTCCCGGGAACAGGGAGATCATCGAAGCTCTCCTGTTTGCCACGGATGAACCGTTGACGGTGAGGCAGATTGTCGACATTTTCGGCATGCTCGAAGAGGGGGAGAAGCCGACGGCGATCACCCCCGACGACGTCCTGGGGTCCATCGAGGATCTCAACCGGGACTACGAGGGTACCGGGCGCGCCGTGCGCATCGTCAAAGTGGCGGGGGGCTACCAGTTCGCCACGAAACCCGAGTTCGCGCTCTGGCTCGGGAGGATGCTCAGGGAGAAGTCGAAGCGGAAGCTCTCGCTGTCGGCGCTCGAAACGCTTGCCGTGATCGCGTACAAGCAGCCCGTGACCAAGCCGGAGATCGAGACGATACGCGGCGTCAATGCCGACTACGTGCTGCATACGCTTCTGGAGCGGACCCTCGTCGCCATCGTCGGACGCGCGGCCACCCCCGGGCGTCCGCTGCTGTACGGCACCACGAGGGAATTCCTGAAGCATTTCGGGGTCAACGACCTCTCGGAACTGCCGAAGCCCAGAGAGATCGATGAGCTGATGGCGGAGGCGGAGTTCGAAGTCGAGAAGAGGATGCTGCAGGAGCTCGAGGCGAAAAAGCGCGGGGAATCGGAAGGTGATCCGACCGGAGAGAAAGGGGAAGCGGACGCCGGCGGGGATATCTCCTGACGGCGCTCATCCGGCGCACAAACACCGAAAGGAACTTCTCGCAACCATGAAGGGTGGAAAGGGACGCCGCGCGCAGAAGAAGACCGGAAGCCCGGCGCCTGTACCGGGGCAGATCCGTATCAACCGCTTCCTCAGCATGTGCGGCATCACATCGCGGCGCAAAGCGGAGGAGCTGGTACGTCTGGGGAAGGTCGAGATCAACCACGCCGTCGTCCGGGATCTCGCGACCCGCGTCGATCCGGCCCGCGACAGGGTGTTCGTCGGGGGAACGCAGGCGCTTCCCGTGAAGGGATTCCTCTATCTCGTTCTCAACAAGCCGAAGGACAGCATTACGACGCTCAGCGATGAACGGGGGCGGACGACCGTCATGAGCATGGTCCGCACCCGGGAGCGCGTGTATCCGGTGGGGAGGCTTGACCGGAATACGACCGGCGTCCTGATCCTGACGAACGACGGGGGTTTCGCCCACCGCCTCATGCATCCGAAATTCAACGTCCCGAAATCGTACAGGGTCTCCTGTGACAGGTCGCTGACACGCACGGACCTCGCCGCCCTCCGGGGAGGGGTTACCCTGGGGGACGGTCGGACGGCGCCCGCTGATGTGGAGTTCATAGCCCAGGGGCGGGGAAAGGAGATCGGGATCACGATCCACGAAGGACGGAACCGCCAGGTCAGGCGCATGTTCGAGACACTCGGATACGACGTCGTGAAACTGGACAGGGTCGCGTACGGTCCGGTCACAAAAGCGGGCCTGGCCCGGGGGGGAACACGCAGTCTCACGCGCAGCGAGATCAGGGCTCTGAAGGAGATGGCGGGGTACACCGAGGAAGAACTGCTGTCGGGCCGGTAGCGCGGTCATATCCGGAGAAGATCCCATGAACACCTCACACCTGGTCCGGGCCATCGTCCTCGCCGCGGCCCTCCTCTCGCTTTCCTGCGGCGTCTCCGTCTACCGGGAGGTTTATCCGACTCTCGTGGACGGGAAATACGATTCGGAGTTCCCGTACCGGGGCTGCTCGGCGCAGCTCGAGGAGATCGGGGAGTCGGTCAAGATGGTCAACTCGATCGCCTACTACCGCACGTACACATTCGGCGCCGAGGAACGCATCCGTCCCGGGGCCGTCACCAGGGAGCTTCTCAGGGCGTCCGAGGCACATTCCGTGATGTCATCCTCGCAGGCCTCCGGCACCGCGACGGTAATCACCTCCGACAACAGGCGGGTGGTCCTTCTCACCTGTGCGCACGTCGTCGGATTCCCCGACACGATCATCTCGTTCCACATCGGAATCGACCACCGGTCCACCGGCTTCATCCACACGATCAGCTTCAAGGAGAAGCAGACCAATTATGTTGCGGTGTTCCCGGAGGGGGGAGAGCTGGATATACTTGCGATGGACAGGGAAGTGGATGTGGCGTTGCTCGGGAAGACGTTTGATGCCGAGCCATTCCCCCGGCCCCGCGTTTTCATGTACCCTGCAGGGAAGGCCAGGGATCTGGAATGGGGGACGTTCGTCTACCTGTTCGGTTACCCGACGGGGCACAAAATGGTGACAAAGGCGATCGTGAGCAGCCCGAACAAGGACAAACGGGGAGCATTTCTGGTGGACGCGGTCTTCACTCCCGGGTTCAGCGGGGGGATCGCGCTGGCGATCAGAGACGGAGTCCCCAACTTCGAGCTTGTCGGCATCGTGAAGCTCGTTTCGGGGCGTTCCAGTTTCATTCTGGCCCCCCCGGCGGACGACGCAATGCCCGATTACGACCCCCTGGTACCGTATACCGGAGACGTCTACGTCCAGAAGCGGACGGAGATCGAATACGGTATCGTCCAGGCCGTGCCGGTTGAGGCGGTCCTCGAGTTCATCGATGCTCACCGGAGCGACCTCGCCTCCAGGGGCTATGCCGTTACGTTCGCCCAACCTTCGAAAACGTCCCAGTAATGCCGGACTCGCTGAAGGCTTCGCTGATCGCCGATCTTCTCCTGGCGCGTCGACTCGAATCGACAGACGCATGGGTGAGTCTTCTCTCGGCCCAGATCCATGCACAGCTTCGCCCCGGTTCGGGCTCTCTTGCCGAACCTGTCGGCGGCGGCTACGCGGTCTTCACCGGGGTCGGCTCGCCGCTGACGCAGGCGATCGGGCTGGGGATGAAGGGACCCGTCACGGAAGAAGACATGGAGCGGCTAGAGGCGTTTTTCGAGGTGCGCGGGTCGCCGACACAGATCGACCTCTGCCCTCTCGCGGATCCGTCGTTCATCGAGCAGCTCAGCCTTCGCGGGTACCGGCTGAGAGAGTTCAGCAATATGCTCGTGAGGCCTCTGCGGGAGGGGGGAACCCATCCGGCGGTCGACGGGGCGCCGAGAGTCCAGCAATGCACCTCCGAGGAAGACGATCTCTGGGCGCGCACCGTCGCGCAGGGTTTTGCCGAGAGCTTCATGGTCTCCGATGAGAATATCCTCGTCCTGAAGAGTCTGTTTCATCGCCCCGATTCCGTCTGCCTGATCGCGTGGCTCGAGGGGCGTCCGGTAGGGGGAGGGGCGCTCGCGATGCACGAAGGCGTTGCCGCCCTGTACGGCGCGAGCACCCTCCCGTCGTTCCGGCGGCGGGGGGTGCAGAAAGCGATAATACTCACGCTTCTGTCCCATGCTGTTGAAGGAGGGTGCGATGTCGCCTACACGCTGACGAAACCCGGGAGCGTTTCGCAGCGGAACGTTGAGCGCCAGCATTTCTTCGTGGCGTACACGCGGGCCATGATGGTAAGGGAGGTGGAAGGATGAGCAGCGGATTTCCCGATCTCGTGCGGGAGGCGGGCGTCGTGGGTTGCGGCGGTGCGGGGTTCCCGGCACACATCAAAGCCTCGTCCCGGGCCGACACGGTTATCGCCAACGGCGCGGAGTGCGAGCCGCTGCTTCATAAGGACCTCGAACTCCTCGTGAGGGAGGCGCCGGCCGTCGTTCGGGGGATCCGGCTCCTGATGGAATCGACCGGGGCGAAGCGGGGTATCATCGGTGTCAAGAAGAAAAACGCGGAGCGCCTCGCCCCCCTCTCGGCGGCGGCGCAGGGGGCGGGTGTGGAGGTCCTCTTTCTCGGCGATTTCTACCCGACGGGCGATGAGTACATACTCGTCTATGAGGCGACACGACGCCTGATCCCCCCCGGGGGAATACCCCTGAACGTGGGGGTCGTCGTGTCCAATGTCGAAACGCTCAGGAACATGTCTCGCGCTGCCGAGGGGATCCCCGTGACGTCAAAGTACGTCACGGTGGCCGGCGCGGTACCCAGGGCCGTGACGCTCGAGGTCCCCGTCGGGACTCCGTTCGCGGACCTGATCCGGGCGGCGGGAGGAGCGGCCGCGGACGATGTCGCGGCGTTCTCCGGAGGCGTGATGATGGGGTCGCTGACGACGGACTTCGCCCAGCCGGTCACGAAGACGTGTGCCGGTCTCATACTCCTGCCGATGACGCACACCCTGGTGACACGGAAGAGCCTTACTCCCGGGGCAATGCACAGGATCGGGAAATCGGCCTGCGACCAGTGCAGTTACTGCACGGAACTCTGTCCCCGCTATCTCCTCGGGTACGAAGTGCAGCCGCATAAGGTCATGCGAAGCCTCAGCTTCACCGCCACCGGCGAGGATATCTGGAACCGGTACGCAGATCTCTGTTGTTCATGCGGACTCTGCACGCTGTACGCATGTCCGGAGGATCTCTATCCGAAGGAGGCGTGCGACAGGTCGAAGGCCGACTCGCGGGCGCGCGGTCTCACCTGGCACGGAAAGACGGAAGTAAGTGTCCACCCGATCTACGACGGACGCCACGTGCCGCTCGGCCGGCTCATGAAGAAGCTGGGGATCGATCGCTACGACGTCCCCGCCGGCTTCGCGGAGATGTCGGTCATGCCGCGGCGCGTGACGCTTCCGCTCGCGCAGTATGCAGGGCAGAATGTCCCGCCTGAAGCGGGGCAGAATGTCCCGCTCCCGGCGTCGAAATCAGGAACATCGGCCAGGCCGCTCGTTCGCACGGGCGAGCGCGTGAGCCGGGGTCAGAAGATCGCGGAGTACTCCGGCGGCCGGACCGGTGCGCACATCCACGCGAGCATCGATGGGGTGGTATCGCTGACGGAAAAAGGGATCGTGATCGAACAACCTCAGGAAAGGAGCCGTCAGCATGCCTGACATGAATGCCATCGGGCTTGTCGAACTCTCGAGCATCGCTGCAGGCTACCTTGTGGCGGATGCGATGTTGAAAGTCTCTGACGTCTCGCTCCTTCTCTCCCGCAGCATCTGTTCCGGGAAATACATCGTGATGATCGGGGGTGACGTCGCGGCCGTCCGCTCGAGCGTCGATGCCGGGACGGTTGCCGGAACCGGGATGGTGATTGATACGTTCGTGATCCCGAACGTCCACGCGGGGGTCTTTCCCGCGATCGCCGGGACGGCGTCATCGGAGATGCTGGGGGCGCTGGGGATNNCGTTCAGCGTCGCGTCGCTTGTCGAGGGTGCCGACGCCGCGGTGAAAACCGCCCGCGTCACACTCCTCGAAATCCGCCTGGCTATGGCCCTGGGGGGAAAGGCGTTTGTGACGATGACGGGGGATGTCGCCGCGGTGACCTCGGCCGTCGACGCTGCGGCCTCGGTCTGTGCGGAACGGGGACTCCTTGTCAATCGGGTCGTCATCCCGAACCCTCGAAAAGAGCTCCTGAAGGAACTGATCTGAAGCATGATCACGGCCCCCGAACAGATGATGACCTCCCGCCTTATTCTGCGGAAGCCCGTCCGCGGGGATGCGGGAGATATATTCAGCTCATACGCGCAGGACCCGGAGGTCACGCGCTTCCTGATGCAGCGCTCCGACGGGAGCCTCCGGGAGGTGGAACAGTTCCTCGATCGGACCCTTGCGAACTGGGAGACGGCGAGCGCCTATGCATGGGCCATGCTCCTCCGCGCGAACGGCGCGCTCATCGGGATGATCGAAGCCCGGGTCGACGCCTACATGGTCAACATCAGTTACGTGATCGGCCGTGCGCACTGGAACAACGGGTTTGCGACCGAAGCGGTCCGGGCGCTCTGCGCCTGGACCGATGCGCAGCCGGAGGTGTTCCGCGTATGGGCTGTCTGCGCGGTCGACAACCCGGCCTCCGCGCGCGTGCTGGAGAAGGCGGGGATGACCCGCGAGGGAATACTCCGCCGGTGGGCCGTGTTTCCGAACATCGACGGTACACCGAGAGACTGCTACAGTTACTCGCTCGTCAGAAATTCCTCGACGCGCTCCGTGCATCAGGCCGTACTGTAGGCCGCATGCCCGTCCGCCCCGTGACCTTGAAGATTGTCCCCACGTTTGGTACATTACAACGATACGAGGAGCCCCGGATGCAGAATACATTCATGAACATGTTTCCCCAGGCGGAACAGGAGAAGATCGCCGCGGCGGTACGCGAGGCGGAGAAGGTGACCTCCGGCGAGATCGTTCCGTTTGTCGTCGGACAGAGCGACCACTACGAGACCGCCGAGTGGCGGGGAGGATTTCTCGGCGGGTTCATTGCGTTTGTCGCGATGACGTTTCTCCGGAACGCCGCCGGCGACTGGACCCGGTTCGACCCCGCAGGGATAGCGGCGGCAACGCTGCTTACGGGAGGCGCCGCCATGCTTGCGGTCCGTTTCCTCCCGGGCCTCAAGCGGCTGTTCGCCGGACCTCACCTGATAGCCCGCCGTGTCGAACAACGCGCCGCCGAAGCCTTCATCAGCGAAGAAGTGTTTGCGACAGAGAAACGGACGGGGATACTCATTTTCCTGAGCATCATGGAGCGGAGGGTCCTCGTGATCGGCGATTCGGGCATCCACAGCAAGGTCGCTCAGGACGACTGGCATGAAGTCATCAACCTCGTTGTGGAGGCGATACGGGCGGGGAAGCCGGCCGACGGGCTTGTCGAGGCGATCCGGCGTTGCGGGGCACTGCTGGCCGGACACGGGGTGGAGCGTGAAGCGGGAGACAGGGACGAACTTTCCGACAATCTCCGCATAAGGAAAGAGTGATGGCCCGCCTCCGCCGGATTCTTCTCCCGTGTATCGCTGCGCTTTGCATCGCGGCCTCAGCACGCGCTGATGCGGATGTTCCCCTCCTCAGCGGGCGCGTCACGGACAACGCCGGCATACTCTCCGCGGAGACTGTCGGCAGGCTCACGGAGCTCCTCAGGCGGCACGAAGACTCCACCTCGAACCAGGTCGCCGTTCTTACGATTGCTTCGCTCGAAGGCGAGGCGATCGAGTCCTATTCCATGCGCGTGGTCGAAACCTGGAAGCTCGGACGCAGGGAAAATGATAACGGGGTGCTCCTCCTTGTGGTCCGTGACGACAGGAAGGTCCGCATCGAGGTCGGTCGGGGGCTCGAAGGGAACCTCCCGGACATCACATGCGGACGTATCATCCGCAATGTGATTGCCCCCCGCTTCAGGGACGGGGATTATGACGGCGGTGTGGGCGCCGGTGTGGATGCGATACTTGCGTCCGTCCAGGGATCGTACAGCCCCCCCGCGGATGACGCGAGTGCGGACCTCGGGACAAAACTCGCTGCCGGGGGAATATTCATCGTCGTCGTCGGCCTCTTCACGCTGATCGTACTCTTCCTCCGGGGCGCCCAGGCGTGGTTTATCTACCTGTTCCTCCTCCCGTTCTGGCTCGTGTTCCCCCTGGCGATACTCGGCCTCGCCGGGGGCGTGACCGCCTTTGCCTGTTACGCCATCGGCGTACCGTTGTTCAGGCTCTGGGCGTCAAAGACCGCCGGGGGCAAATCCTTCTACAGCAGGTTTTCCGCCATCCCTTTTTTTGCCGGAATCTCCTCCGGAGGATCCTCTTCAGCGGGGGGATCCTCCTGGTCTTCGGGGAGCGGCTCTTCCTGGTCCTCGGGGGGCGGGTTCTCCGGGGGAGGGGGAGGGTTTTCCGGAGGTGGGGCATCCGGAAGCTGGTAGTCACTGACAGGTGAAAAATCTGAGGGGCTGGAATTTCCAATGATCATCGACCGCCTTGATGAAGCGCGACGATATGTCGGGCTTCATCCCTTGTTTGCCCGGGCCTTTGAGACACTCCTGAGACCCGATCTCTCGTCGCTCCAGGCGGGGAGGCACCTGATCGAAGGGGACCGGCTGTACCTCGTGATCGCGCTCGAGGAAGGGGCGGGCATGGAAGGGGCTGTCCTGGAAGCGCACCGGAAGTACATCGACATACAATTCGTCATCGAAGGGACCGATATGATCGGCTGGAGGCCCATCAGGGAGTGTGCGCACCTGAGCCAGCCGTACGACGCAGCGAAAGACCTGGAGCTGTACGGCGAGAGGCCCCTCTCGTGGAGCCCCGTGGCGGGGTCCAGGTTTGCCGTCTATTTCCCCTGCGACGCGCATGCTCCCCTGGGGGGAACGGGACGGCTCCGCAAGGCGATAATGAAAGTCGGAATCTGAAGGGGCCCTCCCGGAATGATGCAATCGCATATGTTCAGCCGCGACGCTGTCCCCGGGAGGGAACAGCACCTGTTCCTGCGCGTCTGGGCCGCGCTCATGCTCGTGCTCATCACGATCGGTGCGATCGTCGCCCCGCTCCGCATCGTGCTCGGCGACGACCTGATCCCCCGAACGGCTCTCCTGGACGCCCTTCTGACGCTCCTGTTCGCCGCGGACATCGCGGTCAACGCGGGCGAATCGAAAAGAACAGGCCTCCCGTACGGACGTTTCCTGCTGGCCGCCGATATCGTCTCCGCGATCCCGTTTTATCTCTTCCCCGGGTACTCCTGGCTCCTGTTCCTGCGTCTGTTCAAGCTGGCCCGCGTCGCACGGGCCATGGGCGCCTGGAGACAGCAACACATGCACCACTGGAACGCCCTGCGCCTCGTGTACTTCATCTACTGGCTCGCCATTGCCGTCCACTGGCTCGCCTCGGGCTGGCTCTCGCTCCGCGGGATATACCCGGGGGCCGACCGGTGGACGCTGTACCTCCATTCCCTCTACTGGTGCATTTCCACCATCACGACTATCGGGTACGGAGATATCACGCCGGCGAACAACGCCCAGGTCGTCTACGCCATCGTCGTGATGATTTTCGGCGTCGGGATGTACGGCTACGTCATCGCGAACATCTCGACAATCATAGGAAATCTGCAGCCGGCGCGGACCCGTTACCTCGCGAACATGGAGAAACTCGGGGCGTTCATGCGCTCGAGGGAGATCCCCCCGGCCATGCAGCGCAGGATCAGGGACTACTACGGGTATGTCTGGGAGCACAGGCTGGGATACGACGAGACGTCGATCGTGCAGGGGCTCCCGCCGGGACTCCTCGTTGAGGTTTCCCTTTTCCTGAAGCGTGACATCATACAGAAGGTCCCGTTCTTCAAGGGGGCTGACGACCAGCTCATCAAGGAGATCGCGCTTGTCATGCAGCCCGTCGTGTACACTCCGGGGGATACCGTCTTCCTTGCAGGGGAACCCGGAGCCGATATGTTCTTCATCAGCCGCGGACACTGCGAGGTGATCGGGACCGACGGCCGTTCGATCGTCGCGACGCTCCGCGAAGGAGACTTCTTCGGGGAAATCGCGCTTCTGGAACACCGTCCGCGTTCCGCCTCGGTCCGCGCCGCGACCTACTGCGACCTGTACAGGCTCGACAAGGAGAGTTTTGACCGGGTGATCGCAAAATTCCCGGAGTTCGCGGCCCACATCGGAGAGACGAGCGCGGGACGGCGTCGCGTCGATGCACCGTAAGGATTCCTGCTATCATACACACAGTAACAACGGAGAGCACGGTGGATCAGAAATCGGATGCCCGGGAACTGAACGACCTGATGGTGCGGCGGCGCGAAGAGCTTGCGGCGCTGCGTGCGGGCGGGATCGACCCTTATCCGCCCGGATTCGAACGGGACGCCCTTTCGGCGGAGATCAGGGAATCGTTCAACGAGGGGGAGGCGGAGCGCAATGTCGCCGTCGCGGGGCGGATCATGTCGCTCCGCCGGATGGGGAAGGCTTCGTTCTTCCACCTGGAGGACTCGCGCGGCCGCATCCAGGTGTATCTGAAGAAAGACGATCTGGGGGAAATTTACGACTCATTCCGGCTGATGGATATCGGGGATATCGTCGGCGTCGAGGGCTTTGTCTTCCGCACGAAGACGGGGGAGGTCTCCGTTCACGCCCGGAGGCTCGTCCTCCTGGCCAAGTCGCTCCGCCCGCTTCCGGTGCCCAAGGAGAAGGTCGACGAGGCGGGGAACAGAACGGTGTTCGACCCCTTTTCCGACAAGGAACTCCGGTACCGTCAGAGATACGTCGACCTGATCAGCAACCCGCAGGTCAGGGAGATCTTCAGGCAGAGAGCCGCGATCATCTCCACGATCCGCAGGATATTCGACTCCAGGGGATTCCTTGAAGTGGAGACGCCGGTCCTCCAGCCGCAGTACGGCGGGGCGTTTGCGCGTCCCTTTGTCACGCACCACAACGCGCTCGATGTCGACCTCTACCTGAGGATCGCCGATGAACTGTACCTCAAGCGCCTGATTGTCGGCGGGTACGACGGCGTCTACGAGATCGCGAAGGATTTCAGAAACGAGGGGATGGACCGCTCGCATAACCCCGAGTTCACGATGCTGGAACTCTACGTTCCGTACCGGGACTACGTCTGGATGATGACGCTCGTCGAGGGACTCATACACGAGGTGGCCGTCGCGCTGAACGGGACGGTGCGGGTGACGGTCGGAGATCGGACGATCGACTTCACCCCCCCCTGGAAGCGGATCACCATGTTTGATGCGATCCGGGAGCATACCGGGCATTCCCTGCGCGGGAAGGGGGAGGCGGACCTCCGCCGGATCGCGACAGAGCTGGGTGTCGCGGTGGAGGACACGGCCGGGGCGGGGAAGATCATCGATGCGATATTCGGCGAGAGGGTCGAGCATCATCTCGTGCAGCCGACATTCATCACCGACTACCCGCTGGAGATGTCCCCTCTGGCGAAGAGGCACCGCTCGGAGGAAGGGCTGGTCGAGAGGTTTGAGGCCATCTGCAACGGCCAGGAGATCTGCAACGCCTTCAGCGAACTGAACGATCCGCTCGACCAGCGTGCCCGGTTCGAGGAGCAGATGCAGGCGAAGGGGAAGGGGGAAGCCGAAGTCCAGCCGCTCGACGAGGACTTCCTCCGCGCGCTGGAATACGGGATGCCCCCGACGGCCGGGCTCGGGATCGGGATCGACAGGCTGACGATGCTCCTCACGGGTCAGGAATCGATCCGCGATGTCATCCTCTTCCCGCAGATGAAGCCGGAAGCCCCGGAAAAAGCCTGAAACCTCGCGGATGCAGGACGCCGATGAGACATGCGTTCCCCCTCCTTACGGTGTGTGGGCTCGCCGCCTCCCTGGGCCTTGCCGGGACAAACGGGAGCGTTGAGGGAACTGTGCGCGACGGGAAGACGGGAGAGCCGCTCCCCGGCGTCAACGTTATCATCGTCGAAGTCCGGACTGGGATTTCTACGGATACCTCCGGCCATTACATGCTGAGGAACATCCGGTCCGGGAGCTACGGCATCAGATTCACTCACGTGGGATACACCCCCCGTCTCGTCAGGGGGGTCCTGATCGATCCGGACAGGAGGATGGTTGTGGACGTCACACTCCAGCCTTCAGACGTTTCTCTTGAGGAGGTGGTTGTCACGCAGGAAAGGCCGCTCATCAGGCAGGAAGTGACAGGGACGACGTACTTTCTGCGGGGGGATGATGTGAAGCTGCTCCCGATCGGGAACGTCACGGACGTGCTGGGGCTTCAGCCGGGTGTCACGCTCGAGGGAAATGTCCGCGGGGGGAAAACGACGGATGTCAGCTACCTCATCGACGGCCTCCCGGTTCAGGATCTGATGGCCGGGGGGGTGGCCTCGATTCTTCCGGCAAGCTCCGTGTTCGGTATGAGCGTGTACACGGGGGGCTTTGAGCCGGAATACGGGAATGCGCTTGCCGGTGTTGTGAATATCGTGACGCGGACCGGGGGGGAAGACCACCGGTTCTACGCAAGGGCGGACAAGGACAAGATACTCCCCTACACCGAGGTGAGCAATTCGAACGACTTCGAGGCCTCTGCGAGCGGGCCGGTCATCGCGGGGAAACTGTACTACACCGCAGCGGGCCGCGGTGTCCTCACCGACACGCGGTGGTGGCAGGACCTGCAGGTCTATTTCCCGAGCCCGATCGAAAAAAACTGGAGCGCACTTGCAAAGCTGGATTGCCTCGCCACCCCCGCGCTCCGGGTGGCGGCACAGGTTCTGTACACGCGTCACGACTGGCGGGACTACGAGTTTCCCTGGCGCTACAATCTTGACGGCCTTCCACCGGAATCCAGGACATCCAACCGCGTCGCTCTCATAGTCTCGCACACCCCGTCGGACAACTTCTTCTATACCGCCAGCCTGAGCAGGCTTTATTCCGGCAATGCCATAGGAGCAGGTTCACCCGCGGACGTCCCGCAGGATGTCCCATGGCAGTATGATTTCTTCCTCCGGTACGTCGTACAGGGGGAGCGCGCGTGGTGGGTCCGCTCGTCCCAGGAGAGCTATACCGCCAAGTTCGAGGGGACGCTCACGTTCGTGGAAGGCCACCTCCTGAAGTTCGGCGGAGAGGGGATACAGTATAACCTGAACTCCACTGTGATCCGGTTCGAGCCGCAGATGACTTTTTTCGGCAAGCCGGTGGCCACATCTCCGATGCTCGATTTCAGCTCGGCCTACCGCTACTTCCCGCGCTCCGGTTCCCTCTACGCCCAGGACAAGATCGACGTTCTGAAGGAAAGCGGCGTTCTCAATATCGGCGTCCGCTACGACTTCCTCGACACGCGTGCCGAGCGCCCGGCGGTGGGTATTGCCCCGTCCGGCACCGGGGGGGCCGTGTATGCCCCCGCCGTCGCGGGAGGTGTCAAACAGAGCGTCAGTCCGAGATTCGGCGCATCGTTCCCTGTTGATGAAAGAAGCTCGCTCTTCATCAACTTCGGATGGTACACGCAGTATCCGCTGTTCGACGAGCTGTACACCGGACTCGACCGGGTCGCACTTGCAAAAGGAGTGAGCGCGGTGCTGGGAAACCCGGCCCTTGACCCTGAGCGCTCGGCGATGTGGGAGATCAGCTACAAGCGCTCGTTCGCATACGACCTGGTGGCCTCGGCGACGTACTTCAAAAAATCGATCTCCAATCTGATAGACACCAAAACATTCGTGCCGGGGATCAGTCACCTCTCCGGCAGCTACGGGTTCGCCGAGTTCGTCAACGATCCCTACGCTGACGTTGAAGGACTCGAATTCTCCCTTGCACGGAGCGCCGGGTCCTGGCTCACCGGAGAGCTCTCCTACACGTACATGGTGGCGGAGGGGACAAGCGGGAACGCATACCAGGGATTCGCCGCCGCGGAGTACGGCCTCCCGGCCTCACCGGAGATCTACCCGCTCAGCTGGGACCAGCGGCACGCTTTTACTGCGGTGTTGAACCTCACAACACCCGACCGGACCGATGTCCACGTGGTCGCTCATGCCCGCACCGGCCGTCCCTACACCTACTACCCGACGACATCCGGATTCGCGCCCGTCAACCTTGGCGTGTTTTCACAAAACAATCAAAGGATGCCAGGGTATTCGAGCATCGATATCCTCATCGAGCAGCATTTTACGATGGGTTTCTGGCCCCTTTGCGACGCATCAGTCTATTGCGATGTGCGCAACCTGCTTGATGCCCAAAACGTAGCGTGGATGGATGCGAACGGACGCATCGGGGGAGAACTTGGTGACCCTTCGGGATACTCAATCGGCAGGAGGACGCGCATTGGCATACGTGCTTCGTTCTGACCTGCGGCGGTTGCTGCCTCCGGCTGTCATGCTTGCGGCGTTGTCGATGATCGCCGGCTGTGAAGAGTCTCTCCCTCCGCGTCTCGAAGACCCGAATGCCATAGCGGTGGATGTAAAATTATTCGGCGGACTGATCACCGTCCGGGGAGGAGTCCCGGGGGGTAATGCCGGCGCCATCGAGGCAAGCGTCATGAACATTTACAGCGAAGTGCTCCAGGATACGCCGGCGGTCAACATCCGGTGCCGCATATGGCTCGCCGACTACCCTGACAGCGCGGGGGTAGCGACGATCGACATTTCATCGCTGGCAACCCCCGGACTGGTCCAGAACGGGGTGCTGACGATTCTCCCCCACGCCACCGCCCTGTTCGAAAAACGCTGGGACTACACGAGCAGGGCGGGGACGCCGTTCTGGAACATACTCCCGCTGAAGGATACGACCGACTCGCAGGGCCCGTTCAAGCTGTCGGCGCCGGTGGAGGTGATGATGTCGGACACGGTCCGCGTATTCAAGGAGCTCCCGGATTACACGCAGGGACCGCGCGCCTACACGCTGCAGTTTGAAGTACGGTGAGCCCCCGGTGAACACCATCAGCGTCATCGTTCCGACACTCAATGAAGAGAAGCTCCTTGACCGGATGTTGCGGCAATTTACCCCGTCCCTCGTTGAGCGCTTTCGCATTGAGCTCGTTGTGAGCGACGGGGGAAGCGTGGACCGCACGCTCGCCATCGCGGCGGAGCATGCCCACGCGGTCGTCATCAACCGTGAGGGGATCAAGCAGACGATCGCCATGGGGAGGAACATCGGCGCCCGCAGCGCAAAGGGCTCGGTGCTCGTCTTCCTGAACGCCGACACGCTCATCGGAGATCCGGAGCTGTTCTTCACGACCCTCATCGCCGAGATCGACGTTCCGGGGCTTGCGGCCCTTACCTGCAGGGTTGAAGTTTACCCGGACGAACGGCGGCCGCTCGACAGGGCCTTTCACGGATTCTACAACTGGTTCTTCGCCATGATGAACAGGGTGGGGATGGGGATGGGAAGGGGGGAGTGCCATATCATGAAGAGGGAGGTCTTCGAGAGCGTGTTGGGGTACGCCGACGGGATCGCGGCCGGAGAAGACTACGACATGTTCCGGCGCCTTGATCAGGTGGGGCGGATAAAGTTCCTGGAAAACGTGGTGGTCTATGAGTCCCCGAGACGCTACAGGAGATACGGGTACCTCTTTGTCACAGTCTCCTGGTTCATCAATTTCCTCGCGGTCTTCTTTCTGAGAAGGTCGATTCTGAGCGAATGGAAGCCTGTCCGGTAGAGCCGGACGGTTTCCGGTGACGCACGGCATAGGGAGGGAACCATGTTTGACTTTCAGGCTGTTATTAGATACACTACCACGAACTTCAGGCACTTCATAGGGAACGTGTTCATGCACAAACGATTCTCGCTCGGAACCGTGATACTCCTCGTCGTCGTGAGCGTC
>PMDK01000164.1 GCA_003154425.1 Ignavibacteriota bacterium | reverse complement strand
CGGGGTGGAAATCCTCGTACACGAAGCTGTGCGTCATCCCCGCTATCCGCACGTCGTCGATTTCCATGTCGAAAAGCTCCTCGACAATGAACCTGTAGGCTTCGGCGGGGGGGACGGTGCGGTCGAAATGGACGGCGATGGCGTTTGCGCCGAGGTGATCGATCAATCTGCGGAGCTCCCGGGGGATCTGGCGGGGGGAGAGCGATGACGGGGGAGTGAAGGGCGGGTTCCCGGTATAGGCGCGGACGGTTGTCTTTCCGGCGCCCTGGAATTGCCGCTCGAATTCTTCAACGGTGTCAAGCCACTCGCCTATGATCTCGGGCGGCGCATCCGACTCGTTGAAAGAAAAACGGGCTCCGAATTTCTCCTCGAGATCCTTCCTCTTCCGTTCGTTCAGCGCGCGTTGAATGCGGTCCTGCGTGTCGTCCTGCATTTCCATCTCTCCGCTGGTGGCAATGATCGTTTCGGAGCCGATGGAGTCGCCGGAGGGGGTGTCAGGTCCGGACGTAGTCGACGAATTCAAATTCCGGGTGGTGTTCGCGCGCCGCTTCTCTGAACACCGTGCCGAGCAGGTGCTCGTAGGGGGGGAAGAACGCATCCGCTTCCACGTCCCGGTCGACAAGCGTCAGATAGAGTTCGTCCGCGCGCTCGATGAGCTGCCCGTAGACGTTGCCTCCCCCTATCACAAACACTTTCTCCGCGGTCTCGAGGGCCCGGAGCGATTCCTCAATCGAAGCGTATGATTCGATCCCCGGCACCGGAGAGGAACTCAGGACCACATTTCTCCTCCCCGGCAGGGGTCGCCCGAGCGATTCCCACGTCCTTCTTCCCATCAGAACGGCATGGCCCGTCGTCAGGCGCCTGAATCGCTTCATATCCTCCGGAATGTGCCACGGGAGCTTCCCGTCCCTGCCGATGGCGCGGTGGTGACCCAGTGCCGCGATAACCGCCAGTTTCACACCGCCACCTGGAATTTGATCGGCTCATAAGATTCATACCCGACCAACGTGAAATTTTCGAACTTCAATTCGTCGATGGGTACGGTATCGATTTTCAGGGAAGGGAGAGGCTTCGGTGTGCGCTTGAGCTGCTCCCGGAGTCCCTCGATGTGGTTCACGTAGACATGCGCGTCGACGATCGTATGGCTGAATATCCCCGGAACCAGTCCGGCTTCCTGCGCCAGTATCTGTGTCAGGAGCGCGTACGCGGCGAGATTGAACGGTATCCCGAGGGCAATATCGCCGGAACGCTGCGTGAGGTGGCAGCAGAGTCTGTCCTGCTGGACGTTGAACGTGAACGTGTAGTGGCACGGGGGAAGCCTGCTCCCCAGCGCGTTTCCTGGTTCCCATGCCGTCACGACCATCCGGCGGGAGTTCGGGTCGGTTTTCAGCAGCTCGGCCACGCGCCCGATCTGGTCCACCTCCACGACTTCATACTTCCCCGTGGAGGGATTGATTTGCGCGCTCGGAAACCGGCGCCAGTAGCGCCCGTAGGCGGTTTCCAGGTTCCCGTGCTCGTCCGCCCATGCGTTCCAGATCTTTGTGTGCTTCATCAGGTTCCGGATGTGGTCCTCGCCGGAGAGGTACCAGAGGACCTCGTAGAGCATGGCGTCGAAATTCACCCTCTTTGTCGTCAGCAGGGGATATCCCTTCGCCAGATCGACCTTGTACCCTTCGGCGAAGCAGGATATCGTGTCCACCCCCGTCCTGTTTTTCTTCAGCGTGCCGTTGGTCAGCACCCGCTCGACAAGATCCAGATACTCCCGCATACCATCCCCTCTGTCGTTGATCCCCCGCGCTCCGGAGGCTCCTGCAAAGTAGCAACGCACCCGCCGAAAAGCAATGCCGCGACCGGAGGCGGGGTCTACTTCACTAATCCCCGCTGCAGCGTCCGCACGGCCACAAGGAAGGAGAAAAACGTGAACAGAATGAAAGCCGCCGATTCCGCCAGAACGCTGTCGGCGGACCCGCGCCCACCGTGATCAGGGCCTGGACGGGAGTGAGGAATGAATTAAAGAGGATTTTCCCGAACAGGAATTCTCCGCGGGTCATGGGATACGTGAGGAACTCGGACAGCATCCCGTTCTCCCCCAGGAGCCCGAAGATCTCCCCCTGTTTCACGGACAGAGAGAGACCGTCGAGGGCCCTGAGGGGGCACGACGACTTCCCCCGGTGGATCTTGACCAGGTCTTCGGTTTCAATCGCGGAATCGGCCGGGCTCATGGGGTAAAGTGGACCGGATGAGGGGGACGTGGGAAAATCACGCGAAATGCAGCACGGAAACCGGGGAATATCAAGGAAACGCGCTGTCCCCGCTCTGCCTCTCCGGTGCTCCCCCGCCCCTCCTTTCCCTTATCTCCCGTAACAAACAGCCGGCCATACCGTAACACTATTAAAGAGGAAGTCATACTGAAACGCGAAAGCGACATTGTCATGACCCCGAAAAAATGCTTCTGGCCGGGATGGGTGGGGTGTCTCCTCTTGGCATCTGCGGTGGTATCCTCCGCCGGCGAAAAACAGATAGTCTCTCTGAAGGACCTGAGCGAGACGCAGGTCAAGTGTGCCGGGTTCGAGCTTCAACACGAAGCAATCGTTCATGTCAGGGCGGTCGGCGCGGGTGGCGAGAACACGTGGTCGTACCATAACGGGGACCGCACCGGAGACTTGAACGCGTATTCCTGGATCATTGACGCCGACACGCGCAACGTGGTCTGGGAGATGACTGTGGAGAACTCCTCGAAATCGAAAGATGAAAGGAATTTCGACGGAACGGTGACGCTCCCTGCCGGGTCCTACGAAGTATACCTCGCGGCCGCGGTTTTCTCGATCAACACCGCGTTCACCCACATCTCGATGCCCGTCGACCACCGGAAGAGCCCGCTGTTCGGAGACGTCCGGACGGAGAAGAAAAACTTCTTCAACTGGCTCGCCGGCTGGTGGTCGGATGACTTCGCCAAGTCGTGGAACAAGCGGTCCCGCACGTGGGGGATCGATCTTCTTGTTGATGAATCTGTCGGCGCCTCGTCATTCAATCCCCCCAAGGCCCGTGATAACGTGGTGATCAAGGCGACGGGTCTCGGCGAAAACGAGGTGCTCAGGAAGTCGTTTTCGCTCGGGGATGCCGCTTCGCTGTTCATCTACGCGCTGGGTGAAGGGGACCGTGAGAGCCAGCTCTCCGACCACGGCTGGATCGTGAACACCTCGGACAGGAAGCGCGTGTGGGAGATGCAGCTCCGCAACTGCACGTACGCCGGGGGCGCCGAAAAGAACATCCGCTACGTCAACACGGTCACACTGCCGAAAGGCGACTACACGCTCTACTATGTGACGGACGGAAGCCACTCGAGCCCGTGCTGGAACGCGAATCCCCCGTACGATCCGCTCAACTGGGGGATCACGGTTTCCATCGACAGGGAAAGAGAACGGAAGAACTTCAGAACGACTCCGAACGAGGAAGACCGGAATGTCATCGTGAGCCTCATCCATCCCAGGAACAGCGACTATCTGTCCGAGGGGTTCACGCTGAAGAAGGACGCCCGCATCCGCGTCTACGCGGTCGGAGAGAGGGATAATTCGCGCCGCTCGATGGCGGACTACGGGACGATCCTTGACGCGAAGACGCGCGAGAAGGTGTGGACGATGGACGTCGACAGGACGTCGCACGCCGGCGGGGCGTCAAAGAACCAGTACATCGACGAGATCATCACGCTCCCCCGCGGGAACTACATTGTGACCTACACGACGGATGACTCGCATGCGTACGACGACTGGAACGCGGATCCTCCGTATGACAGGGAACACTACGGGATCACGGTGATGGGTGTCGGGGAGAAATGGGATCCAACCGTTGTCGGCAAGTACACCGAAGAGCGAAACAAGAACGTCATCGCCCAGATCCCGCGCCCCGGCAACAATGTCGATGTTGCGAGACCATTTGCCATCGACAAAACCACCCGCATCCGCGTCTATGCGATCGGGGAGGGGATGGGCCGGGAGATGGACGATTACGGCTGGATAGAGGATGCGAAGACGGGAACGGTGGTGTGGGAAATGACATACCGGATGACGTTTCACGCCGGTGGTGACCGGAAGAACCGTATGGTGAACACCACGATCACGCTCGACCGCGGGAATTACCGGCTCCGGTTCAAGAGCGACGATTCCCACTCGTTCGGGGACTGGAATGCGGATCCCCCCGACGATCAGCAGTACTGGGGGATCACGCTCTACCGGGATGATTCGCTCCCCGGAGGGGGAGCCCCCCCGGTCCCGCCGCCCGCGGAGGTTCCCGACCCTCCGGACGATGCTGATGATTGAACGTCACACCCGTCTCAGCCGGCGCCGGTTTCGTCCCGCGTCCGGGGTTTGGATCCGGCCGAAAGGACGCGGACTTCCTCCTGGGGAAGCTTCCTCCATGTCCCCGGGGAGAGCCCTTTCAGCGACAGCTCCCCGATCCTCGTCCGGATGAGCCTCAGCGTGGGATGTCCCGCTGCCGCTGTCATCTTTCTCACCTGACGGTTCCGTCCCTCCTTCAGCGTCAGCTCGATCCATGCAGTCGGCACGTTTTTCCTGAAGCGGATGGGAACCGGCCGCGCGGGGATGTCCGGTTCACCGCTGAGCAGGATCACACCGGCCTCAAGCGTCTTCTTCCCCTCTATGATCACCCCGCGCCTGAGCCTCTCGAGCACGTCACTTCCCGGTATTCGCTCCACCTGCGCGAGGTATGTGCGCGGGTGCCCGTAACGGGGCTCCGTAATCCATCGTTTGATCCGGTTGTCGTCCGTCAGCACCAGAAGCCCCTCGCTGTCCGCATCGAGCCGTCCCGCCGGGTAGACCCTGTCCGGGAACGGGCCGAAATCGGCGAGCGACTTCCACTCTCCCCCGCGGGTAAACTGTGAGAGCACGCCGTAGGGTTTATAGAAAAGTATGACGGTCGCTGGCAGGGCGGAAAACATGGAGGGAAGATAGAGAGATTCGGCCAGAGAAGCGACACGCCCTTCCTGGCGGGTTGACTCTCGGCCGCGTTCTCTCTACTATTTACGGTGGCATCGATGATGGATCGCGCAATCACATTCCGCGAGGTTTCTATGTTGACGACCCGGAGGACGTTTCTGCACCGTGCCGGCGCCCTCGGTACGGCGGCACTTGCAGGCCATTCACTCTTCCCCGCGCTCCTTAAGGCTTCACCCCCGCCCTCGGGCGGGCCGCTTGTCATTGCCAGCGGGAACGGTCTCGCTGCCGTCAGGAAGGCGATGGAGGTCATTCAGCAGGGTGGGGACGCTCTCGACGGCGTCATCGCCGGCGTGAACATCAATGAAAACGATCCGGACGACACGAGCGTCGGCTACGGGGGGCTTCCGAACGAGGACGGCGTCGTGGAACTGGATTCCGCCGTGATGCACGGGCCGAACCACATGGCGG
>PMDK01000161.1 GCA_003154425.1 Ignavibacteriota bacterium | reverse complement strand
CCCGCTCATACGCCGCATAGATCGAAGCAACATCGGCCAGTTTTGGCTGCTCCGCGGGGGAGGAGAGCGCGAGTTCATCGGCAAGAATGTCGTGATAGACACCCGCTCCCTTCAACGCTGTGATCACGTCGATCAGCCGGTCGAATGTTCCGCGGGGGAGCTGCGGGTTTTTCCCCCGGAGGGAAAAATACGCGAGACCTCCGGCGACCGAGCTGACCGCCCTGTGAAAGAGGAGCGTCCGGGGAGGACCGCCGAGGACCGTCATGGCCCCGGGGGCGGCCTCATAGATCGCGCGGCAGAGGGATTCCATCGTATGCAGGGGGAGGGCCGGCGCAACTGCCCCGGGGGAGAGGCGCATGATCTCCCGCGTGAGATGACGTATGCGCCGCTTTGTCGGAACGACAACGAGGCACCCATCCATCCGCGAACGGCGGACCCGTTCTTCAAACGGCAGGGGGGGCGGCGCCGGACCGTGGTGGAGGATGATCGGCATATCCGATGGTACACAATAATCGAGGGATGTTCAATCCGGCGCCGACTTGATTTTGGCAGCCTCTTTGTCCACATTTGGAACAACACGTACGGCAACACCCTGTCACTGCCACATCATCCGACACATGATGGTTCCTGCCGCAGTCGCCCTCCTCCGGCCGAAGCACTGGATCAAGAACGTCATCGTCTTCGCTCCGCTCATATTCGCAAAGGGGCTTTTCAATCCCTCCCAGGTGCTTACATCGCTGAGGGCCTTCGTTGCGTTCTGTCTCGCGGCGAGCGCGGTGTATATACTCAACGATATCGCCGACGCCGAGTCCGACCGGGCACATCCCGAAAAAAGGAACCGCCCTCTCGCCTCCGGGGCCATTACCCGGGGGATGGCGCTCACGATTTTCGCCTTGCTCCTCGCGGCCGACGTCTTCCTGTGTGCGGGGATGCAGAGTAAGTTCATCGTCGTCGTCGCCGCGTATTTTCTGCTGAACGTCGCCTATTCATTCCGGCTCAAAGAAGTCGTCCTCCTGGATGTCTTTTTGATCGCTGCGGGTTTCATGCTCCGGGTCCTCGGCGGGGCGTACGCAATAAGCGTGCAGGTCTCGAGCTGGATTGTCCTCTGTTCAATGTTCATTTCGCTGTTCCTGGGTTTCGCCAAGAGGCGCGGGGAACTCGTGAATGTGGAGGGGGCGGGATCGGGAGCCCCGAGACGCGTGCTCCTGCTCTACAAGGTGGAATTCCTGGACCAGATGCTGACGATTTCGGCCGCAGGGGCGGTGATCGCGTACGCACTCTACACCGTCGCGCCCCGCACCCTCCTGATGTTCGGCACAGAGAACCTCATCTACACGACAATATTCGTTCTCTACGGTGTGTTCCGCTATCTCTATCTGATCCACTCGGGGAAGCAAGGAGAGAACCCGACAAACGCACTCACCTCTGATATCCCGATCATCGTCAGCGGGGTGCTCTGGGTTCTCACCTGCGTCTACCTCATCTATCTCGGCGGCCAGGTCTCCTGGCTTCCGAGGTAGGACGCGAGCCGTCCCCCCCTCACTCCTTTCGCGTGCCGGTATCCGATCCACTCACCCGGCACTCCTTCCCTTCAATAGTTTTCTGCGAATCCGGCGTGTCGGAGGTCACTTTTTTCCGGTGTCCCTTCCAAGACAAGGCGCATAATGAGTCTGGCGCGGGAAATGTAGAAAGATTCAACGGGAATGACGTTGACTTACCCCGCTTGAATATTTATATTTGTCGTGGGGCGATGCGGGTCACACCCGCGGGGAACCTCCATAAACAGAGGGATTGTTACTATTACAGGCGGGCCGGACAGGTTCGCCCACCTGTTCACCACTCTCGAGGACCGGAATGGAAGGCAACTTCTCTAACAGAGTCCAGGATGTCATCAGGCTGAGCCGCGAAGAGGCTCTCAGGCTCGGCCACGATTATATCGGGACGGAGCACCTGCTTCTCGGCGTTATCCGTGAAGGGGAAGGGATTGCCGTGAAGATACTCCGGAACCTCGGTGTGGATCTCTACAAGCTCAAGAAGGCGATTGAGGATACCGTGAGGACGTCCGGCGGGACGCTCACGATAGGGAACATTCCCCTGACCAAGCAGGCGGAAAAAGTACTCAAGATCACGTATCTCGAGGCAAAGCTTTACAAGTCGGACGTCATCGGCACGGAGCACCTGCTCCTGTCGCTTCTCAGGGACGACGACAATATCGCCGCACAGATCCTCCACCAGTTCAACATTCACTACGACGTCGTGCGCGGCGAGCTCGACAACATCATCAGCGGGAAGCCGTCGACCCCCCCCCATGCACAGGCCGCCGCGGAAAAGAAGCCGGAGAAATCAAAAACGCCGGTTCTCGACAACTTCGGGCATGACCTTACCAAGCTGGCAGCCGAGGACAAACTCGATCCGATCGTCGGCCGCGAAAAGGAGATCGAACGGGTGGCACAGGTCCTCAGCCGTCGGAAGAAGAACAACCCCGTGCTCATCGGCGAACCCGGGGTGGGGAAGACCGCGATCGCCGAAGGTCTCGCCATGCGGATCGTGCAGAAGAAGGTCAGCCGGGTCCTCCATGGAAAGCGCGTTGTGACGCTCGACCTGGCAGCCCTGGTGGCAGGAACGAAATACCGTGGCCAGTTCGAGGAGCGGATGAAGGCGGTGATGAACGAGCTCGAGAAGGCCAAAGATGTGATCCTGTTTATCGATGAGCTGCACACGATTGTCGGCGCAGGGGGGGCATCGGGATCTCTCGACGCCTCCAACATGTTCAAGCCGGCGCTCTCNNCGACGACGCTGGACGAATACCGACAGTACATCGAAAAGGACGGCGCTCTCGACCGGCGCTTCCAGAAGATCATGGTCGATCCGACCACCGTCGATGAGACGATACAGATTCTCAGGAACATCAAACACAAGTACGAAGAGCATCACGGCGTCCGTTATACGGACAAAGCCATCGACGCCGCGGTCAGACTGAGCGACCGGTACATTACCGACAGGTTTCTCCCGGACAAGGCCATAGACGTGCTCGACGAGTCGGGCTCGC
>PMDK01000168.1 GCA_003154425.1 Ignavibacteriota bacterium | reverse complement strand
CTCCGGCTCGCCCGTCCGCATCTCCACGCAGGTTTGAAGGCCCTCAAGGGCCCGGGATATCCCCTTCTCCCCCACGATCTGATCATGAAGAGAAACCCCGCGGCGCGTCTTCTCGCCAGCGCACAACGACTGAACGACACGGAGGCATACTCGTACCCCCGCAATCCCGCGTTCGTCCCGGGGTCCTTCGCACTCCGCAGCTTCAGTGTGAGTACGGACAACTCGTATGCCTACTTCACGCTGGCCTTTGCCGCCCTCTCCGATCCGGGATGGCACCCCGAGTACGGGTTTCAGCTCACGTTCGCCGCGATCGCCATCGATGAAGACGGGATCCAGGGATCCGGCAGCAGACTGATAGGAAGGAACGCCCTATTCCTCCTCGACAGCAACCACTGCTATGAAAAGATCATCTACATCGGCGGGGGGATCCAGATCGACGACGCGCACGGGAAGGTTCTCTCTGCCTACATCCCCGTGCCGGGGGACGCCCTTGAGCCGTTCGGCAATGCGGCTTCCGGGACCATCCGGTTCGCTCTTCCCCTGTCTCTTCTGGGGCGGCCGGCGGAGGGATGGACATATACCGTCGTTGCCGGGGGACAGGATGACCACGGGGGGGCGGGACTCGGGGAATTCCGTACGGTGAACAGGGAGCAGGGGGAGTGGAACGGGGGAGGAAAACTCCTCCCCGGTGATCCCAATATCTACGACACGATCGTTGCACAGCACCCAAGGTGAACCTATGACCGGGAAGGCGGCAGGCATATGCTCGCTGGAAGGAAGAAAGGCGCTGACGACGGGCATCAGCCTCCCCGTGGACGGGGGGTTCCTCTCCAGCACGTTCACCCCCCCTTAAGAACCGGCGCTTGCCCGCCCGTCATCCACGTCGCGCAGGAGGAATGTGAAGGCCGCCGCCACACCGAGGGAACACCCTCCAAGGAGTATCGCGTTCATCGGGTTCCCTCCGAGCAGATGTTTCATCAGCAGCCCCAGCCCCACCGATGCCAGTATCTGCGGCAGGACGATGAAGAAATTGAACACGCCCATATAGAATCCCATCTTCTCCGCCGCAATGACATTCGAGAGCATTGCGTACGGCATCGAGAGTATACTCGCCCAGGCAATCCCGACAAGGAGCATGCAGAAGAGGAGCGCGTACTGATTGTTGAGGAGGACCGCCAGGACGAGTCCGGCACCCCCCGCGATCAGGCACCAGCGGTGGATCCCTCGCGCGCCGTGCTTCCGCACGAGCGCCAGGAGAACGAACGAAAACACGAACGCAGCCCCGTTGTATACTGAGAAACAGAGTCCTCCCCATTCGCTCCCCTGCTGGAACTCCCGGGACCCCGGAATTCCCCCGAACACTTTCGTTGCGACTGCGGGGACAAAGAAGATCCACATGCAGAAAAGGGCGAACCATGTGAAAAATTGAACGAGGGCGAGCTGGCGCATCGGCTTCGGCATCGAGAGGATCCCCCGGAATATCTCCCGGAACGCACGTCCGGCGCCCGAGGACGCCTCTTTCATGGCGCGAAACGCCTCCGGGTCGTCCGGTGGATACTCCCGGGTCAGGATGATCGTATAAAGGACTGCCAGTGCGAACACCGCCGAGCCGATGGAGAACGCGAGATGCACCGTACGGGGTATGAGGCTCCCCCCCGGCGTGTTCACGACGCCGAACCAGTTCGTCAGAACGTACGGCAGGGCCGAGGAGAGGACGGCACCGAGCCCGATGAGGAGGCTCTGCATCGCAAACCCGGTCTTCCTCTGCGCCGGCGGAAGCATGTCCCCCACAAAAGCCCGGAAGGGCTCCATCGTGATGTTGATGCTCGCATCGAGCATCCAGAGGAGCCCGGCCGCCATCCAGACGGTGGGAGAATTCGGCATCGCGATCAGCGCAAGCGTCGAGAGAACAGCGCCCACCAGGAAATACGGCCTCCGGCGGCCGAGCCTCGTCCATGTCCGGTCGCTCGCATAACCGACGATCGGCTGCACGATCAGCCCGGTGAGGGGAGCGGCGATCCAGAGCCACGCGATGTCCTCCTCCCTCGCCCCCAGATACTGGTAGATCGCACTCATGTTGGCCATCTGGAGGCCCCNNCGAACTGGATCCCGAAGAATCCGAAGTTCATGTTCCAGATTTCGAGTGACGACAGCCGTGGCTTGTTCACGCGCGACCTTTCTGGTGGTTTCAGCATGGTGTTCTCCCCCGGGAGGAGTATCACCCCTTGACGCTCCCGAGCGTCAGCCCCGACACGAGCCACCGGCTCAGGGAGAGAAACAGTATGACGACCGGGAGTGTGACGATGACAGAGGCGGCGCCGTACAGCCCCCACTCCGACCCCATGTTGGATTCAAACGACTTGAGTCCGAGCGGAAGCGTCCACATGTCGGTGTCCTGCAGTATCTGTGCCGCGACCACGTACTCCGTCCAGGCCGTCATGAAAGAGAAGAGCGCGGTGATCACGAGCGCCGGAGCGGCCAGCGGGAGGATGATCCTCCGGAAGGCCTGAAACTGGTTGCACCCGTCGATCCTCCCGGCTTCTTCCAGGCTCGTCGGGATCGTGTCGTAGTACCCTTTCAGCTGCCAGATGCAGAATGGGAGCGCGGTCGCGGAGTACATGATCACGATCCCCAGGTAGGTGTTGATGAGGTGGAGCATGACAAGCATGATGTACATCGGCAGCAGGAGCATCGTCGCCGGAAACATCTGTGTGACGAGGAGCCCGAGGAGACCGGCCCTTTTCCCCGCGAATGAGTAGCGCGAGAAGGCGTACCCGCACGTGGAGGCCAGGACGACCCCCGTGCATGTCACAACAAGAGCCACGAGCGTGCTGTTCGCAAGCCAGAGGAAGAAGGGCCGTTCCGTGAGAAGCGCGACATAGTTTCCGAGCGAGGCGTTCTCCGGGATGAGCTCCAGCGTGGTGGAGAGGAGCCTGTCCGCCGGGCGGAGCGAGATCGTGACGATCTGGAGAACCGGGAAGAGCGCAATGAGCGAGAAGACCAGCAGCACCGCGTAGCTTGAGAGCACGCGGAGAGCGGATTTGCCGCTCCGTTTACCTCCCCGATCACGCATAGACATTCTCCGCCGCCTTCGATTGTCTCATGAACGTCAGGCTGAAGGCGAGCAGTATGAAGAAAATCACCACGGACAGCGCGGCGCCGTAACCGTAGCGGTAGAAGTTGAACGCCGCCTTATAGACGAAGGAGACCAGCAGATGGGTCTGGTCGGAGGGTTCCCCGGCGTTGCTGACAAGCCAGACGATGTTTAGGTTGTTGAACGTCCAGATGGTGCCAAGCGTGACGGCGGGAACCATCACGGGACGGATGAGCGGGACCGTGATGTGGCGGAGCTTGTGAAACCAGGAGGCACCGTCCACGTCCGCGGCTTCGTACAGCTCACGGGGGATGCTCTGCAGGGCTCCGAGCGCGATCACCATCATGAACGGGAACCCNNGGGAGGCCGAACCACTGCGTCAGGATCAGGTTGATGGCGCCGTATTCGTAGTTGAACATCCCGCGCCATGTCAGCGCCACGATGAGCTGCGGGACCGCCCACGGGAGAACGAGCACGGCGCGGAATACGGCCTTTCCCCTGATCTCCTTCTGATTCAGCACCAGCGCAAGAAACACACCGATCAGGACATGGAAAACGATATTGACGACGGTCCATATGACCGTCTTGACGAACACCGTGTAGAAATCGGGCTGGGAAGGCTCGGTGAACACCTTGATGTACTGTCCGAGCCCGATGAGTTTCCAGTCCCGGATGTGCCGCAGGTTCATGTTGGAGAAGGAGATCACGAGATTGTAGACGAACGGGTAGACCACCACCCCGAACAGAACGATGAACGCCGGCACGACGAGCGCCGCCACGAAGAGTCTCTGCCTGAGGGTCTTCCTGTTCATCGTCTCACTCGTTCATCTCGCTGATGCGCCGGAGGGCCATCGCCTGCATGTCATGTGCGGCCTGTTCCGCGGTCTTCGTCCCGGCAAGCACCGCCTGGTAACTCGGGCGCATGGCGTCCCAGATCGCCCGCAGCTCCGGAGCGACAGGCATCGGGCGGCCATGGTCGATCTGCATCTGGGAATTCCTGAGTATCTCATTGCTCCGCACGAACTCGCTCCCTTTTGCGCGGAGGTGGGTCGGCATCGTGTAGAGCTCCCGGGTGGACTCCATCTGATTCTCTTCCGACATGAGATAGCGGATCAACTCGACGACCCATCTCTTCTTCTCTTCAGGGATATTGGCGTTGATCGAGAAGCCCTTCGGGGAAACCATCGTCCCGCACCAGAGTCCCGTGGAGGTGATCTTCGGGAGCGGCGCCACGCCGATGTCGAGCCCCGCCTTCCGGTATCCCGCCCAGGACCAGTCGCCGTTGATGATCATGGCGGCGTCCCCGTCCTTAAAGAGAACGTCCGCAATCTCGTAGTCCGCCTCGTTCGGTATGATCCTGTGGACGTCCCGGAGGTCTTTGATGAACTTCAGGGCCTCGACCGTTGCCGGACTGTCGAGCGAGGGGCGTCCCTCCCCGTCCATGACCCACCCGCCGAACCCGGTCAGGAACGGTATGAAGAAAAAGGGCTCCGTGTAGTTCCAGGCCAGGCCGTATCTCGCCCCGTGACCCGCATGTGCAGGGGCAGTGAGGCTCCTTCCGATCGCGATCATCTCCAGGTCTGTCGAGGGGGGAGCGGGGACGAGCTTCCTGTTGTAGACGAGCGTGAGATGGTTCCCCAGCTTGTCCGCGACCTGATAGAGGTGTCCTTTGTACCAGGTCATCGCCCGCTGGTCATACGATGCGCACCATGCGCTGTCGAATATCCCTTCGAGCGGCAGTATGATCTGCATCGTTTCAAAGGTCCCGACCTGGTCGGAAGGACCATAGACGATCTCGGGCCCCTGGCCGGCGAGTGCCGCGATGATGAACCCGGAACGGAGCTGCTCCGTCTCTTTGAAAAGCTGTTCCACCCTCACCTCCGGGTGGAGCGTCATGAAACGTCCGATCTGTTTCTCGAGCACCAAGCGGATGTCGATCCGGTCCTGGTGCCAGATCGTGATGCGGACCACCGTGCCTGAACGGTGCCCGCACCCAGGGATGAGCAGAACGGATGCGACAAGAAGCGCGAGAGCGCCCAGTGCGGGCCGGTGCCCGGCGCGGGTCACGATCCCCCTTCGCCTTCCGCAGCCGTGCCCCGCGCGGATCTCCCCTCGCGCACAAATAGCCAGCCGATGGCGGAGAGGGCGAGCGTGCAGCCGCTGATGATGAATATCACGGATTTGTCCGGCGCGTCGAGGACCACTTTCCCCAGCACGAGGCTGACGAAAAGCTGGGGAAGAACCACCGAGAGGTTGAATATCCCCATGAAGAACCCGGTCCGCGATTTGTCAACTTTCTCCGTCATGATCGCGAACGGGAGGGAGACGATCGAGGCCCAGCCGATGCCGAGCACCCCCATGAGGACGTACAGCGCCAGGGGGGATGTGCCGCCGACGACCACGCCGAAATACCCCGCCGCCATGACGGCGACCGCCGCCGCGTGCACGCGGACGCGTCCGAACCGTTTCGCAAGAGGCTCGAGCACCGGGGCGGGGAGGAGAAACCCGACCGTATTGAGAACTGCAAATGAGATCGATATGACCTGCCCCGAAACCCGGGCCGCGTCCCCCGGGGATGCCGGGAACTCCATCTTCTGCTGTATGAACGCGATGATATAGACGAACATCGTCTGGACGCCTATCCATGAGAACGCGTGCGCCGCGTAGAGGCGCCACAGTTGTCCCCATTGCGTCCCCCCTCCGTTTCGGCGCCCGGGAGTTCCCGGCGCTCCGCGCTTTTCGTCCGGAACACCGGTGAGCTCGCGCGGTTCTGTGACAAACAGTATCGGTATCACGGAAAAAAGGAGGACGAGCGCAACCCCCGCGTAGATGAGGACGAAATTCCCCGCCACGGCCCCGACGACGTACGCGAGCACGCCGAAAAACCCCGAGATCGTCTGCATCCATGTATATCCCTTCGTCCGCGCCTCCCCTTCGGGGGTGACATCGGCGATGACAGAGCGGGTGGGGTTGAAGCTGACATTGATCGCGAGATCGAGCGTGAGGGCGATCGCGGTCGCCACCAGGAGGAGGCTTCCGACCCCGAGCGCATCACTTACCGCCCGGATATTGGGAAGCGCGAAGAGCATCAACGCTGCAAGAGCCCCGCCGATGATGATGAACGGCCGCCGGCGTCCACCCCAGAACCAGACCCGGTCGCTCACGAGACCGATGATGACCTGCCCGAATATGCCGGCCAGCGGGCCCGCAGCCCAGACGATGCCGACCTGGTGTATGTCCAGGTGGTACTGCGTCGTGAGTATCCAGCTCAGGGCGGAGATCTGGATGGAGAGCGCAAATCCCATCGCGGTCGATGGAAGGCTGATCAGCGCGTAGAATCCGTTTGTCAGTTTTCGTTGGAAGTCGCGCATGGCTTTGAGGCGTTAGTATTCAATGACAAGATATTCCCCCGGCCCGAGCGTGGCGGCGAGTTCACCGTCCCGCACAACCAGGTTCTCGCCGTGCAGCAGGTCCGTCACGGAGGCCTTTGTCGTCTCCAGGCGCATACGGAACGACACTCCGGCGTGGAAATCCGTGTTCCCGGCAAGCGCGATCCTCTTCCCGCCCGACGGAAGGGCGCGTGCGAATGCGAGCACTGCCGGGTTGTCAGCGTGGAGCACGCGGAACGTCGCAGGGGACGGGTCGACGATGAGCGAACGGTAGCGGGCCCGGAGTGAAAGGACATCGCTGACGAATGTTGTGAATTCCTCCGTGCTGAGCCAGTTGTATCCGTATTCGCTGAACAGGGGGAGCCGCTCCGATGGAAGCAGCCGGATCTGGTCGAGTGTGAAATCCAGCCCGGTGTTGATCGGATACCGTTCCGCCAGTTCGTACCCCGAATGTATGAACGGTACAGCGGGGAGGAAACTGTTCGTGACAAGAGCCCAGCGGGCGTACGCCGTCCCGCCGGGACGGGATGCGGCGCGCGGCGTATTGTGGTTCTCCGGGGTGCCGAAGAACGGGATCGGAAACGCCTCCGTGGCCAGCCGTTCGAAGAACCCCTTCATCTTCTCCCGGTAGTGTTCATCCACCCACAGGTACCCGAACACCGCATTGTATCCTTCCTCCCTGCTTTTCCGCGTGATGGAGAAATTCTCGTCCCAGAACGCGAAATCGGGGTCCTTCTCCCGAGCGGCCGCCACGATCTCCCCCTTCAACTTCATCGGCAGGGCATGTCCCATGTCGATCATGACACCGTCTATCCGGAATTCGCGCTGGTAGTACGGTATGATCCCCACGATCTTGTCCCAGAGCGGGCGGTTGATATACTCCGGTTGCGTCAGACGCGTATCGTACATCCTGATCGTATTGTAGCCGATGTAGTTGAAGTCCGGGTGTGTGTACATCCGCAGATATGTCACGTCCCCCCACGGGGGCTGATTGTCGTCCGGCGGCCAGTCTGCGAACGCGCCGGGGATCCTCACCCCGGTCCCATCGGCGAGCCGGCCGACGTAGCGCCCCCCCACCTTCTCCACTCTCCGGGAGTCCGGTGCGGGGGTGAAAAACGCCCGGTACACCTCATGCGGCGGCAGCAGGTTTCCCAGGATCCCCGCCTTCACGTCCCGGTGTATCTGTTCAAGCTCCGCAGGCGTGAATATCGGGGAACCGTACCGTGACTCCTCCTGATGAGCGGGATCGCGCGGCTCGACCGATTCCCTGATCCAGTACATCCATTCCGGGTGTTCCTTCACCCAGTCCGCGTCCTTCGCCGCCGTGCGGAACACGAATTCCACCACGACGCGGATCCCCATCCGGTGCGCCGCTTCGACAAACGCCCCGAATTCCGTTTTGGCGTCCAGCCCCAGGAGAGGTTCCGAGAGGTTCTCGTCGATCTCATAGGGATTCCGTATCGCGTACGGCGAACCGAGTGTCCCTTTGTTCCCGTCATGTCCGATCGACGTGATGGGGAGAAGGTGCACGGTGTCCGCACCGAGCCTTTGTATGTACGGGAGCATCGCGATTGCCTTCAGGAATGTCCCCGTCTCGCGGAACCCGTCGCCGTTGACAGGGAGGTCCAGTCTCCCGCTGCCGTCGTGGTCAAACGCGGACGTTGTGCGGACGAACATGTTGTATATCACCGCGTCCCTCGTCCATTCTCCTCCGGAGGCGGGCCGGGCGGGCGGAGGGACCGCCTGCATGGCGTGGCGCACCGCCCCGAGGTAGTAATCGAACGGATCGACGTCCACGGCTTTGCCTCCGCCTCCGGCGGATATCCAGAGTCCGGGGACCGCGTAGCGGAATGATCTTCCCGCATGCTCATTCTTCATGCGCTTCAACGCGTTCTCAAGCACTCCGAGCGCGGAACGCGTGGTGGGTGTTTCCATGGGATCTTACCGACCGAATATGTCCTTGATGATCCGGAGCGCCGGCGAGGCGCTCCGGACCGTGAATGACCTGTGGCGGACGGGAAACTCCTCGCCGGGGGTCCACTCCCCCGCCTGGCCGCTGTTTGTGTATTTGTACTGTACTTCCGTCCCTACGGGCACGACGGTTCGGAAGGACCAGATGCCGTCCCCCGCCTTCTCGTCCCCCTCCAGCCCGTCGTCCCTCATCAGTATCACGTTCGGTTTCCAGAGGCCGAGTTGCGGGAGATTCCCGGCGATGGAAATACACTTCGTGACGTGCACGTCACGAGCGTCGCATGTGAAGAGGACGGTCTGCTCTCCTTTGCCGCTCTTTGCCATGACACCCTGGGAAGCAGGGGGCGGATGCTCGTCCGTGATGATCGGAGCGAAACCGGGGGACACAACGTTCGATCCTCCCTTCCGCGCGAATGCGTATATGTTCTCGAGGTGGATGAGGAACGCCGTGTCGAAGGGCTTGTCCCCCCCGGGTGCTGTCTGGTCATCCCCGTACCACCAGAACCAGTCGGAGCCCTCGGCCGCGTACATCTCCTCCCAAGCCCGGTAGGCGAACCAGGCGGCCGTTCCTTCCGCCGGGGGGGGCGCTGAAGGGTCCGGCTGCCTGAGGCCGGAAAGGGAAAGGTCCCGCCGCGCACGGAGCAGATAATTCCATGCAGTGTTCTCTTCCTTCTCCCCGATCCAGGTGTCGTAGTTGGCGTTGATCCAGGAACCGGGCCAAAGCCTTTTCATGGGAGGCTCTTCCATGAGAGGATGTGCGGGGATCCCCCTGGCCGGGTTCCCCCCGATATATTCCATCGTCGTTGTCGTGATGACGCGCCCCTGAGTGTAGAGCGCGGTCAGCTTTCTGTAGAGCGCTCCCAGGAACTGTTTCCCGTCCATGTCTTTCCTGTAGTGCTCCCAGGCATTCTCGCCGTCGAGTATCACCGTCAGGAGAACGTCATTCTCGCTCTTGCGCACAGCCCGCTCGAGAACCGCGCGCACGAAGTCCTCCGCCCCCTCTTCCCCCGTATAGTTCTGGTAGGTGAAACCGATCCTGTCCGAAAGATCCGTGTCGCGGAAGACGAGGGAGAGCCAGCGTCCCTTCCCCGCCGGGAACCTGAAAACGGTGTTGTTCGGCCGCGCCAGCGGATCGGATTTAGCCAGGATCTTCACGTCGCTCGCGCTCCACCGGATCCCGTTGTCGGCGAAAACGTGGAGCACGCCCTGAGAAAGAGCCCCCTCACCGGGCCACATCCCGTCGGGAGCGTGTCCGAACACCCCTTTGAAGAGCGTGACCGCTTTCGCGACCTGCGCCTCCGCGTCGGAGGGGAATGCAAACCGTTCCGGCAGCGAATCGGAGGGCTGGCATATCCGGGCGATGTCGGAGTCGTATATCAAAGGGAGTATCGGATGCGTGTACGGGGTGGTGATCAGCTCCACCTGGTGAGTCCCCTCATGGAATGAGAGTGAGCGGTGGACCGGAATGATGTTCGCCATCACCCTGTACGCCTCGACGACCATCCTGACGCNNACGAACGTCGAATCGGACCGGAACGTGACATAGTCGCTCAGGTCACAGACGGTGCCGTCCGGCATTCGCACAGGGCCCAGGAGAAAATCGGGGTCGAACTCCGCGAGGTAGAACCAGAAAATTATCTCGCGGAGCTCCTGCGTCGAGAAGAGGTCATCCGCCCCTCCCCCCGGCGGGACCCTCTCCCGGAGTCTCCTGTACTCCGGGAACCTCGCGATCTGGACATCGGAAACGCTGAACGCGTTCCAAGCGTCCCTGTACAGGTAGTCCCTGTCGCGCGCATCAAACGTCGAGGGATCCCGGAGCGCGAGATCGATCCAGGGATCCGTCTTACCCCGCCACCGGGAGAGGAACCCGGAGACATTCATCCGCGAATTGCCCAAATCGATATAAGGCCCGAGCCGGGCCAGGTAGTACTCCCGGAGCTGGAGGAGGAGCGTGGACGTGAGGTTGATCGTGCAGTGAATATCCGGGAACTTCTCCAGCACCGCCGCCATGTCGTAGTAGTCTTTGGTCGAGTGCGTGCGGACCCAGGGACCGGAGAGCTGATCGGTTGCCGGGTTGACGTAGAGAGGCTGGTGCTGGTGCCAGATGATGTTCAGATACACCGGCTTCGTCCCGGGTGAGGCCGGATACACGTCGTGCGGGTTCGATGCGGGCTGCGCGGGGGCGGGCGAATATGCACACGCTGCCGCCACGAGCGCGGCTGCAACCGTTCGCACTTGCCAGGCACGGTGAGTCCCGTCCATATCGCATCCGGCGTGAGGTCTCACTTCGCCAGGACCATCTTCTTCGTATTCATGAATGACCCGGCCTGCAGACGGTAGAAATAGACGCCGCTCGCGAGCCTCGAGGCATCGAACGACAGCGTGTATGAACCCGCCTGTCTGTACTCGTCGACGAGCGTCACCACCTCACGTCCCAGAACATCATACACCCTGAGTGTGACGGCTCCGGCCGACCGGATCTGATAGGTGATCGTTGTTCCCGGGTTGAAGGGGTTCGGATAGTTCTGGCCGAGCCCGTACTCCCCGGGGACCGCACTGTTCCGGTTTTCCACAATCCCTGTGAGCGGAGGGAGAACGAGCGTGTGGGCGACATTGTCAAGCACGAACACGGCCGAGCCATACGCAGGAAGCGTCACTTTGAGCGTGTCCACCCCCCCTGAGAACACCACAGGCGTCGTCGTGTTGTTATTGTACAGGTCCGTCGCGACGTACGGTGTCCCGTCCGAAAACCCGTTGAGGGGGGCCGCATCCCCTGATGTCGTCAGTATGATGTTTGCACTGTGCGCCGCACCGTCAATGTTCGACACGACGATGCCGTTTGCGCCGGGATACGGGCGCGTGTAGGCGTAGACGCCGGGGACGTCCGCGCTCACACGGACCATCGACTGCGTCGAGAAGCAGGGGTATTGTTTCTTGATCTGCGCGAGCTTCTGATAGTGAGGCATCAGTATGAGTCCGGCAGGGTCGGCGAAATTGAGGACACCCCGCCGGCGCACATCGAGGTCGGCGATCCCAGGACCCCTGCCGACTTCCTGTCCGGCGTAGACCTCGGGGAGCCCGACTGCAAGATTCACCGCAGTGGAGACGGGCATCGTCCGGGCACGGCCCGTGACCGCATCGGTCGTCCCCTCTTCATAGAGATAGGCAATCCTGTCCTGGTCCTGGTTTTCCAGGAACCGGAGAAAGTAGGAGTTAGGGCCGGGAACGTATCCCATTCCCTGCGTGACGCTTCCGTTTCTTAGGCTTCCATCCAGAGCGTTCACCCGCGAAGCCGCGTCCAGTCCCCAGAGGTTTGATTCCACGGTACCCATCAGATTCCAGTCGTATCCTTCGTCGATCCCTCCCCCATGGTCGGCATAGTTCACTTCCGTCCCCACTCCCGTCCCGGCGGTCTCCCCCAGCAGAGCGATGTCGGGGCGTATATGTTTGAGCGCAGACCGGACCGGCTGCCCCATTTCCCCTTCCCCTCCGTTTCCGCTGTTCGCCCTGGAATGGGGGCCCCAGTAGACGTCAAACCGGTACCCGTCTGCGCCTATCGAGTGGACCCAGTATTTGTAAACATCGATCATGTAAGCCCGGGCGTCGATATCGGCCCAGTTGTAGTTGAGAAGCGCGTCACTGAACCCATTGTAATAGACGAACCCGTCAGACGTCATCGACTCCGACAGGTTCCCCCCCACTTCCATGATCTGATGCTGGTAATACGTCCAGTACTGCGACGCCGTACCGAACGTGCGTGCGTCCAGAACGAAGGGATGCGACGAGCTCGTGTGGTTGGGTGTGATATCAAGTATCACCTTCATCCCCAGTGCATGCGCCTGCGCGATGAAGTTCTTCATGTCCTGGTTCGTCCCGTACTCGGGTGCCACCGTGTAGAAGTCCACGATATTGTATCCCGGCCCGGGGCCGTTATTGATCGGGTCCCTGTTCTTCATGACCGGGAGGATCCAGAGAATGTTGTACCCCATCGCCGCGATCCTGTTCAGATCAGGGAGCGCGGCGTTGATCGTGCCTGAGGCCGTATGCATCTTGAAGAACATCGTGTACATGCGGGCCTCGCGGACCCAGCGCGGGACGCTGGCCATCGTCGCGATACCGATCGGGGGGGTCGCCCCGAGCGTGAAGTAGTTGCGTGTGGTGTCGCTGTTACCGCTCGTGTCAGTGGCGATAAGCGAAAAGTAATACTCCCCCTGCACGGAAGGGCGCGACACGGTGATTACTGCAGACGTGTTCCCGTTGATGCCGCCGATAACCGCGGGGTTCGAAGGGTCCTCCCCCCATATGAATTTCAGTGTCCTTCCCGAATCGGGGGATGTGCTCCCCGTCGCCTGGAGATCGATCGACCCGTGGTCGTTGAACGACATCAGAGCGTTCGGAATGTGGTTGACGAGCCTTGTGAACGAGACGGGGGTTGAAGCGACCTGAGTCCCCGAAGAATCGGCAAGCGCCCTGAACGTATTCGATCCCTCGGAGAGCGGCACGATGGCGCTGAATTTTCCGGCGGAAACAGCGGCGGTCGTCGTGTCCGCGTTGTTCCGGACTATCTTCACCTGTGTGACGGTAAGGTCCTGGACGAGACCATAGAGCGTTCTCTGGGAAGTCCGCGTGGAGTATCGCCCGGGATTCGAGATTTGAACATACCCTCCCTGTGTAAGGAATGTCACGGTATCGGCACTCGATCCTCCGGCTGAGCTTGCCGCGCGTATAATGAGCGTATGGCTTCCGTTGAGGAGCGGGGTCGCCAGTGGATACGAGAGATGCCTCGTGAGCGTATCATAGAACCCGCCGAGTCCCGCCATCGCCACACCGTCAATGATCAGTCTTATGCTGGACGTGTCGATCGAGGCTCCGACTTTGGGGAAGACATATGAGGAGATCGTGGGCGCAGATGTCGTCACTATCGGCTGGCGTTGATTGGGCAACACCTGATAGAACGTGGGATCCCTTGTATAGATGTAGGTATTGCCGTTGTCGGCGGGATTCACATGATGATTGAGCGGATCGTTGGGCCATTGAGAGGCGCCCGAGTAGTAGAATTTGTACTGCCACGACCCGGGGGGGGTCTTCCCGATGTCCGGATTCGGATTCCCTCCTATCAGAAGGCGTGCTGTCCGTGTCCATAGTCCCCCCCCCTGGGGGGTCATCGGCCAGAGTGAATTGTTCCATCCCGTAAACTCGCCTGCAAGCGTTACGCCACCCACCGACGGATTGGTGTAGCGAAATGTCACATCGACGCTGTCCTGTCCCCATGACAGGCTGCAAAGAGTGGCGAGCGCGCCGCCAAGAACCATGAGACTTGTTCTCGTCACGTTACTTCTCTCCTTCCAGGACAATCCCGGACATTCCCGGAACGGTCACGATGAGTGAATCAACCCCGGCGGTGGATGATTGCCCTTCTGCGGGCCAGACCTGACTCCATGACCGGACGCCCGGCGTGTGTGTCAGCGGGAGCGCTGCACGGACCTCCGCTTCTCCCCGGTTCAGCAGCACAATGGCGGCGGAGGAGGCATCCTCGCGCAGAAACCCGTAGACGCGTGTACTGTCATCGAGACCGAGGGGGGTGAAACTCCCCCGTCTCAGGACGGCGTGTTTCATCCGGAGCGCAATCGCCTCGCGCGTGAAGCGGAGCATCTCTCCGTTCTGGCGGGCCGGATCCCAAACCATGGTCCCGCGGCACTCCGGATCTTTCCCCCCCGTCATCCCCACCTCGTCCCCGTAGTAAAGTGAGGGGGCCCCCGGATACGTCATCTGGAAGAGCACGGCCAGTCTCCAGAGCGCCACCTCTCCCCGGCAAAGCGTGAGGAACCGCTCGGTGTCATGGCTCCCGAGGAGATTGAAGAGGCTGAAATTCACCCCGGGCCGGTATGCGTGCCGCACGCGCGCAAGGGCGGAATCGAACCGGGAGACGCTGATCCTGCCCGCCGCAAAAAAATCAATACAGGATGCGCGGAAAGGGTAGTTCATTACCCCGTCGAACTGGTCCCCACCGAGCCAGGGAGTCCCGTCATCCCAGATCTCCCCCAGTATGTACGCGTCGGGATTGATCGATTTCACGAGCCGCCGCCACTCGATCCAGAAGGCGTGCGGGATCTCGTTCGGCACATCGAGTCTCCAGCCGTCGATTCCGGCTGCGAGCCAGTGGCGCGTGACGTCGAACAGGTACCGCCGGACGTCGGGGTTTCCGGTCATGAGCTTCGGGAGGCTCCCGTAACCCCACCAGCAGTCGTAGTTCGGCTTCCCGGGAGGGCCGACGGGGAAATTGTGGACGTTATACCATCCTGTGTACCTGGATCGGGCGCCGTTTTTCTTCAGGTCGGCGAACGCGAAGAAATCAATCCCCGTGTGATTGAACACCCCGTCGAGAATGATGCGTATCCCCCGCGCGTGGCATGAATCCACGAGTTCCCTGAACACCGTTTCATCGCCGAAGGCGGGGTCGATCCGAAGATAGTCGCCCGTGTTGTACTTGTGATTGCTCCCTGAGGCGAAGACGGGATTCAAATAGAGCGCATTGACTCCCAGTGAGGCGATGTAGTCGAGACGGTTCACGATTCCCCGGAGGTCCCCCCCGAAGAAGTTCCTCGTCGAGGGCTTCTCCCCCCACGGCTCCGCCCCCGGCGGATCGTTCGTCGTGTCCCCGTTGCAGAATCGTTCGGGAAAAACCTGGTAGAACACCGCGTCCTTAACCCACCCGGGGCCGAACGAATGTTCCTGTGAAAAAGCCGGGAGCGGCCCCGCGTCCACGAGCGACAGCGTTGCGATCAGTGTCATATCACGAACAATGCTCTTCAACAGATATCCTGCGCACATTCGGCGTGATCATCGGATCCGGGGAGTGAGAACGAGGCTGGTTGATAAATAATACTGAATCAACGAGGGAAAAGCAACGGACGCTCCCGGCGGAAATCCAAACGGTGACGGCCCTGAGTGCCGGACTGCGCGAAGGCGCGGGATGTTCCATGGAAGAAGATTCCTCCCTTCCCTTCCCTTCTCCGATGACGCTTCACCTGACCACCTCATCTCCTCAACCGACTTCAGGATTGATTCCAGACATGAAGATCGTATATTGTCCCAGCAGCGATCGCAGTTCCCGCACATGACGACACTGAGCGCCGATCCTCCGACCCGATGCCCGCACCCCGCCAACGCGATACGCCCGTTCGCCTCTCGAAGGCAAAACGACGGACGTTCACATTCATAACGCTCGCCTCCCCCGTCGCATTCCTCGTTCTCCTGGAGATGGGCCTCAGGCTGTTCCACTACGGGCCTGACCTCTCGCTCTTTACGACCGAAGAGGTGAACGGACGCCGCTACCATGTCATGAACCCGGAGGTCAGAAGCCGGTACTTCGCGAACATGGATTTCAATCCCAGCACGTCGGTGGATGATTTTCTGGTCCCAAAACCCGCGGGAAGGTACCGGATATTCTGCCTGGGGGCATCCACCACCGTCGGGTACCCGTACTGGTATAACGGCTCGTTCCCGACATTCCTGCGGGACCGGCTGCAGATGATCTTCCCGGAGAAGGCGATCGAGGTCATCAATCTGGGCATGACTGCCACCAACAGCTTCACGGTCGTGGACATGGCCCGCGATGTCGTAGAGTACGAACCGGATCTGATCATCGTCTATGACGGACATAATGAATTCTACGGCGCCCTGGGGATATCCTCCAACGAATCACCGGGCAACTCCCGCTGGCTCACGCAGTCATACCTGAGGCTCCTGCATCTCCGCACATTTGTGCTCCTCCGCGACGTGTACGGCCTGGCGGCCGGATTGTTCAGGTCCCGGGCGACGGTGCCGTCCCGGGGCACGATGATGGAAAAGCTGTCCCACGGCAACTACATCCCGTACGGGAGCAGGACATACCGGGTTGCACTCTCCATGTTCGAGGGGAATCTCGCCGAACTCACGACCCTGTGCCGGAAGAACGGGATCCCCCTGATCGTGAGCACACAGGTCTCCAACCTGCGGGACCAACCCCCGCTCTTGCCGGGGAACTCCACGGGGAGGACCCCGGAAAACGGAGTGACGTTCAACACGCTCCTCAATCTCGGCCTCGCGCGCCTGAGAAACGGGAAGATTGACTCCGCGCTTGCGTCATTTCGCGGCGCGGTTCTTCAGGATTCGCTGCGGGGGGATGCCCACTTTCTCGTCGCCCGCTGCCTTGACTCGCTCGGCGACAGAAACTCCGCCCGGGCGGAGTATGTCAGAGCACGCGATTACGATCAGCTCCGCTTTCGGACGAGCAGCGATTTCAACGAGGCCATACGCGTCCTGGAGAACGACAGGGACGTCTTCGTCCTGGACATGGAGCGCGTGTTTCAGGACCACTCTCCGGATTCGTTGATCGGGAACACGCTGATGATGGAACATCTCCACCCGAATTCCTTTGGATACTTCCTGATGGGGGAGGCGTTCGCCCGACAGATGCGACGGCATCACCTGCTCGCATCAGCGGAGGAGTGGAGCGCCAGCGACACGATTGCCCCCGGGGAGTTCTGGAATATGAGAAGCGTGTCGACCCTCGATGAAATGATCGCACGGCGCAGGACGGAGATCCTTACCTCCGGCTGGCCATTCGTGTCAGGGAAAGTTCCTCTCGACCGCTCCCTTCCGGCGGCCGATACGCTCGGACAGATCGCCGAGGAGGTGACACATGGGAGGTGGGACTGGTACAGGGGTCATCGTGAAGCGGCAGGGTACTATGAGCGGCGAAAGGAGTGGGACAGCCTGGCCCGGGAGCAGAGGGTGCTGATCAGCCAGATGCCGCTGGATGTCGACCCGTATCTCTCACTGGCGCACGTGTATCTTCTTCAGAAGAGATACCAGGCGATGGTCCGCGTCCTGCTCCGTTCCCAGACCGTTCAGCCGACGATACTGGCGTGCAGAGCGCTCGGTGATTTCGCGCTCCAGACCGGGAAGCCCCTCGAGGCGATCACGCAGTACGAGCGGATGTCCGCGTTTGAGCAAACCAGCGGTGAACGTCTGGAAAACGGATACCTGCTGGCCCTTGCCTATCTCCGGGCCGACATGCGGGATCGCGCGGCCGGCCAGCTCCGGAAACTCCTTGAACTCGATCCGAAGTACAAGCCGGCGGCGGACCTGCTGTCGCGGCTGACCCGCCCGTAGTCACGTCCCGCCCTCTCCGGCACCGGGGAACGCGCTTATGGCTGAATCTCCCGGCCGGACTCCCGGAAGTCCAGCCAGTCAAGCTCCGGGACGACGAAGGGGACCGCGAGCATTCTCCCGCCGAACCCGAGTATGCGGAACGTCATCATGGGAACCCTGGAGACACTGAGCATCTTCAGCCTGTCGGTATAGACGTCCACCCCTTTTTCCTTCGCCAGAAGGGACAGCCGGAGTGTTACAGCCCGCCTCCCCATTTTCTCCCGGGCCTCCTCACGCGCACGGCTGAACTTCTCCGCAAACGAGGTGTCGCCGGCGTGGGGAGCGAGCTTCTTCCCGGCCAGCTCGAAGTACAGTACGCCGTCCGGAACGCTGAGGGGTCCATATCGTTCGCCGGTCTTCATACGGGAGGCGATGCCCCCCAGGGGACTTCTCGCAGTGACCGGGAAAAAAGTGGAAAGACCCCCCCGCTCGCGTGCGGACGGATCAACAGACCACTTCTGCACGACCCCGGCGAATGACATCCCGCGCCCGAGGTCGTCCATCGCTCCCTGCATCTGTTCGAATGTGCGCGTGAGGAGCTCACGAACCTGAACCTGCGGGACCGCTACGGAAGAATCCTCCGATTTCAGATACGACCAGACATCCGCGTCCGTCACGCTGACAGACTTCCGTATCGCTTCCCTCTCTCTGGAAGCGAGGAAGGAGTCCTTCCACATTCCGACCTGGCGCCTGACGTCGGGGAGCGTATCGAGTCCGCGCTCAAGGGCTTCCTGCGCCATCAATTCCCGACGGACGAGCGCCATGAGCTCGGTGTTCAGGCGGAAGGGAATGCTGCGAAACGACGTGCGGGGAACGCCGAACCCCTCCCCGCTCAGACGGCCTATGAATTCTCCGACCGACCAGGCCCGGTTTCCGGCGACGGCCAGCGTGTCACGGAGTTCGGCCGCGGAGATTTTTTCCAGCAGTGTCTCCCTCCCGGGGGTAAGGTAGACGATCGAATCGGTGCCCGTCCCGGCATACACCTTTTCGATGGCCGAAGAAAGCGACTCGAGCGCGCGGGGAACAGCGAACCCGGTTCTCCCCCGGAGCGCACCGGCCAGGAATTCGTCAAGGCGCGCGTGTTCCTTCCTCCGCCTGATGATCGTCGTGACCCTGGCGCGGAGAACGTCCGGGGCCATCGCCGCGTAATAGGGGTTCCTGCCGACACCGGCCACGGTGAATATGTAGAACCCGTCCCCGGCGGCGACCACGGGGGACACGTCGCCCCTCTTCAGGCGGTATGCCGCCTCCTCGATCCGGACGTCGGCGTCGCCCCAGAGGAGCGTCGCGGTATCCCGAAGGGCATGGAACGACGTGTCGATCGTCAGCTTCTGAAGATCGGCGGCCCCGTGCACCCGGGCGCGGATGAAGAGTGCATCCTCTTCTTTCGTAAAGAAGAGATAACGGATGGAGAGCCGGAGAACCGCCATCGCGATCCCCCGTTCGATCTCTCCCTCGCTGAGGACTACGTTCTGTATGACCTCCCGCTTGTAGAGCTCGTCGCGCGCCAGGAGCTTCGCCGTTTCCAGAACGCCGAGCCGGACGACCGTGTCCCTCTCCAGACCCCCGGCGGCCGCGTCCTGTGCGAGGAGCTTCTCCGCAACGATGGAATACAGGAGCTCCAGTTTCGCGGCCTCCGCCTGTGAAGGGCGATGTCGCCCGAAGCCGGGGAGCATCTCATACCGCTCCAGGAACTCCTGTTCGGAGATGAACATGTCCCCCGCGCGCGCGATGACCGCTCCGGAGGGCGTTCCCTGCTGCGCGGGAGAGACGCCGGAAGCCATCGGGAGAGAGATCAGGAGTACCGCTGCAAGGCTCGATTTCATCGCACCCGTTTCGTTATTGATGGCAATATAGACAAAACGCGTGAGCCTCACAACACGCGCGGCGAATCCTTGCGCAAGTGCGCACGGTTTTCTATCTTGGGTCAACGGCGTCCCCCTTCCCTTTCCGCGCATCCATGCTCCGCTCAAGAAGACAGATTGTATTCAGCATCATCCCGGTTTCCCTCTTCGTCCTCCTCCTTGTGATTGCCGAGTTTGCGCTCCGGGCGCTCGTCCCTTCGCTCGACCTGCCGCTTGTGAAGGAGGTTACCGCCAACGGCCTCGTCTGGTACCAGGTGGACAGGGGGTATCTCGAAAAATACTTCCCCGCCGGCGCGGCGATGATCCCTGAACTCAAGCCGAGCCTCATGCGGAAGGAAAAGGGGAGCGACATCTTCCGGGTCTTCTGCATCGGCGAGTCATCGATGTTCGGCACGCCGTACGAATTTTCCGCTACGATCCCGGCCCTTCTCCGCAAACAGCTGAGGCACATCCGCCCCGGGAGCGAAATCGAAGTGATCAATCTCGGCGCCTCCGCGATCAACACGAACGTGATCGCGGACATGGCTCCGGCGCTGGCATCCTTCAGGCCGGATGCGGTCCTCCTTTATGCCGGTCACAACGAGTTTTACGGCCCGGACGGTGTCGGCGCCCCCTGGGTCGAGAAGCGGTTCCCCTTCCTGACGCCGCTCAAATACAGGGCACGCGAACTCAGGCTCGTGCGCCTTGCACAGCGGCTCCTGGCATCGCTCAGGGGCGTCTCGACTCCCCCTGAGCGAAACCTGATGAAGGAAGTCTCGCGCGGTGCCACGGTCGAGATCGGCTCGGCCGAGGCCGCGAGGATTTTCGACAGGTTCCGGGAGAACCTGCGGCGGATATTCCGGACATTCGGCGATGCCGGAATACCGGTGATTGCGAGCGATGTCTCCTCCAATCTGATGTTCCCTCCGTTCGAGCACCCCTCCCGTCCGGAATTCGGGGAAATCCCCGGTCTTTTCGCCGCGGCGCGGTACGCGGAGATTATCGAGCGGCTCTCGGCGCTCCGCACGGCCGATTCCTCCGACGCGTTCATCGACTACTGGGTGGGAAGAGGATACGCGGCGCTGGGGGAGGGAGAGAGGGGGGCCCTGTACCTCCGGCGGGCCAGGGACGAGGACCTGCTGAAATTCCGGGCGCCCGGGCGCATCAACACCATCATACGCGAAGTGTGCAGCGAGGCGCGCATCCCCTGCGTCGCGGCCGATTCGATGCTCGGTGCCGGGAGTCCTTCGGGGATCACCGACGGGACCCTCTTCTGGGAACACCTGCATCCCAATGCACGCGGGTATGACCTGATCGCAAGGCTCTTCCTCGGCGCCGTGACCCGTGAGGACCTTCTCCCGGCGGCACGGAGTGCCCCTCCCCCGGCGCTCCTTCCGTTCGATCCCGACAGCCTCACCCTCCCGTGGCTCGACCTGGCATACGGAGAGCTTTCCATACGGAACATCACGGGCCGGTGGCCGTTTACCGGCTTCACTGTCCGGACGCCCTCCATCGATTCCGCGTCGCGTCCCGAAAACGAGATCCTTCTTGAGCTCTATAACCGGAGGCTCGGCTGGGCGGATGCCTGCGCCAGGTTCGGACAGCTTGAAGAGAACTCAGGCCGGTGGAATGAAGCTGAGCGCACGTACGGCGCTATGATCGAGGAATATCCTCTTGAATACTACCCGCACTACCGGCTCGCGGCATTGTACAAGGAGCGAAATGAGATCCCGCGCGCGGCGGCGGAATACAGGCGGACGCTTGCACTGAATGACACCTACCTCTCTGCCCGCATCGACCTGGGTCTCATACTCAACAACACGGGGGAGTTCGATGAGGCACGCCTTCACCTGACGAAGGCCCTGGATCTGACCGAAGGGAAAGACCTGCCGCTCCCCCGCGCACAGATCTGCTACGGTCTTGCGGCCGTCGCGGCGAACACAGGGGATATCCCCGCCGCGCTCGGGTGGCTTGACCGGTCACTTCGCCTCTCCCCCGGGCTCAACCCTGCGCAGCAGCTCAGGGCCAAGCTCATGCGAAACCGGTAACATAACAGAGGGGCGATGCCGGCCAACAGGCATCGCCCCTCCAGAAAGTGACCGCACCCTGAGCCCCGAACGGAGCACGGGATGCACTTCCGGCAGTTTACTTCAGCAGCAGCATTTTTTTCGTGCTGATGAAGCTCCCTGCGGTGATCCTGTACAGGTAGATGCCGCTTGCGAGGCGTGAAGCATCGAATGTCACCGCGTGACGTCCGACCTTCAGATTCTCGTTGACAAGCGTCGCCACCTCCTGCCCGAGGATATTGTACACCTTCAACTGCACCTGGGCGCTCAACGGGATCGAGAACTCGATCTTCGTCGAGGGGTTGAAGGNNTCTGCTCGAGCGCGAATGCCTTCACCACGCCCGGCAGCTGCTGCACGCCCGTAAGTATCGGCTTGTGCAGGTCGTAGTTCCACTGACTGTAGAATTTCGGGTTGATGCTCCCGAAATCGCTCGCAATCGTGTACGACGTATCGGTGTCCACGATGTTCTCGGCATGGTTGTTGCCATAGCCTCCCTGGCCGCCTTCGTTGTCGCTGCCGTAGATACCGAACTTGAAGACCTGACCGACGACTCCCTTCGTGCCCACGGCGGTGCTTTCGGGAGCGCAGACCACCTGCATCGAATAGATGGAGTCGTGCGCGACCTTGTCTCCGTGGGTCCCGTCGTCGTACATCTTCTTGATCGGGTTGTTTACGAGGTCAAGACCCCAGTCGGATCCGTTCGGGTTTCCCCAGCCGCCGACCGCGAGACCGTTGATCCAGACTCCCCACTTGAAGATGGAGTCTTTCACTGCTTTGGTGATTGTCGTCGTCCCCTGGATGGCGGTCAGCGTGTCATTGTGGAGGACCACCTGGTACAGCGCAGGGCGAAGGTCGACCGTGTATGTTACGCGGACTTTGCGCGCGAGCACGCGCACCGACGGGAACACCGGCTCGCGGCGGGCCGAGATGACGCTCGTGTCATAGTCCGTGATCGTGAAGACCTTTGAGGGAACCAGGAACTGGCGCCGCTCGGCTTCACTGGCAGTGGGACCGGTGAACGAGAAGTTATAGTAGTTCTCCCTGTTGCTTTGTCCGAACTTCACCGTGTAGTACTGGTAGTCGAGGAGCGCGCCCACCTTCGTGATGATCGTATCGATCACCTGGTACCTCGAGCCGATAACCTGCGCCAGGTTCTTTGTCTTCCCGTTCACGACCGCGGTGCCGAAGAAGCCCGACTGCACCTGGACCGTGTCGCCCGTGGTGTACCCTCCCTTGTTGATTGCAGAGGCAAGGTCGACCTTGAATGTGACGACGCACGTGTCGGGATTCAGGCGGGTGATCGGTGCGGCGTCATCATACCAGACCCACTGCAGCGTGGTATCCTGCTTCCCCACAGGGATCCTGAACATGCGGTTGGATGTGCGTCCTGTTTCATCCCTTCCCCAGTCTCCGCCGAGAAGGAACTTGTATTGAATCGTATCCCCCACATTGACAGTGCTTTTCCGGAAGCGGAGCCGTGCCGAGAAGAAACTCGTCGGCGGGATCGTGAACTGGCTGCCGCCGTCACCCGGCGTTTGTTCCTGTTTCAGATAGAACGACGTCCCCCAGGCCAGATCGCCTCCTTTGCCGTCGCCACGGACGGCAACGGAATCCTTGTCCGCTGCTGTCCATTTGTACTTGCCGGACAACCCGTCATCCTGCACCGCCTTCATGTTGACGCGGAAGTAGACGTTGATGAAACTGTCCGCCGCGGCCGTCCACGGACGCCACAATTGCGGCTGGGCAGTCAGCTGGTTGTTCCAGAACTGGAGCGGAAGCGTCGAATCGCTCTGGACGATAACCCGGCGATGTCCGCCGGCGCCGTCACCGTCAGAGAGGTCTTTTTCCCATCCACCGCCGGCGATGCGGATCTTGTATACCGCCGTATCTCCGGTGGCAAAGCTCAGCGTGGTTTTCCAGTAGTCGCCGCCGATATTCGTCAGCGCGCGACCGGCGCCCCAGCTCGTCATCACCGTGTCGGCGTCGACGGGCGTGCCTGAACCGGTCACCACCACCACTGATGTCGGCCTGATCGTGTCAGGGACCGTTGCGGTGTTCACGAGGAACGTAACGTTCTTTCGCTGGGCCTGAGCCGCGGTGGGCAACAGCAGCCCTGCCGCGAGGATCGCGACCAACGAAAGGAGTAGGAACTTCTTCATATGCACCTCCAGAATGTGAAGCAGTGTGGATTACATAGCCGTGTCGATCTCCATCCTCTCCTTTATGCCGGCGCGCCTCCTTTCTTTGAAAAACCAGTGGATGATCGGTTGATTGCGGACTAGAACCCTATGGAAAGGGCGATGGTGTTCAGGTTGCCGAACAGTCCGAACTTCTGAAACGCGTAATTGACAGAAAGCGACGCAAATCCCTCGACGCGGTACTGGAGCCCTGCTCCAAGCGTGAGGCCTTCCTGCTGTGTGTCCTTGGTGAACGGACCCTCCCTGGCAAAGAGGGACCTGTAGCCTCCCCGCACGAAGAGCATGTTGCGCCAGCCGACCTCCCCCCCCACATTGACCGACTCCGTGTTGTCGTTCGGGCGGAGAGCATCGATCGCGATCGTCGCGCTCATCTCGTCGTTCTTCACCACGTCCATCGCCACCCCGACACGGAACAGGAGGGGCATGGGCCAGGGATCCGTCTTCAGGTCCGCGACGAGCGTCTTGTTCGACCCCGCGTTGTTGGGATCGATGTCGACCCGGTTCAGCAGGTCTTTGCCGGAAAGCGTGAGGTCGCCTCCGAAATTGGACATCGACATGCCGATCCGCATGTTGTTGAAGTCAGTGACGAAAAGGAGGCCGACGTCAAACGTGATCCCCGTCGCCGATTCGTTCCAGATCCTCTGGTTGACGAATTTCACTGACCCCCCTATCGAGAACTTGTCGGTCAGGCGCCTGGAATAGGTGAGCGCGACCGCCAGATCCGCCGCCGACCACTGTTCTCCCGTCCCTTCGGGACTCGTGACCGTCGTGACGTCCTCCTGGCCGTAGTCGAGCTGCGTCACGCTTGCACCTATGGCGTTCTCGCCGTCGAAGTTGACAAGGAGCCCGAACCAGCGGAATTTGGTGCCGACGAGCCAGTCGGTGTTTACGAACGAGAATTCACTCCGGTCCGCCTGGACGATCGCACCGGGGTTCCAGTAGATTGAGCTGACGTCCTGGTTGGAGGCCACGTAGGCCCCTCCCATGGCGACCGCCCTCCCCCCGACGGCGATCCCGAGGAACTGGGCCGCGGTCGTGCCGACTTTGGACTGGGCGTGCGCCGGAGAGGGGAGCATCCCCGCCGCCAGCGCCAGGAGGAGACATCCCCTCCGGATCAACAGGTTCTTCATTTCCATGGCAGTGTCATTTAATGATGGCAATCTTCCCGGTTGTGTTCCCCGCGGGCGATTCGACGACATAGAAGTAAATCCCGTACGACACATCCAGATTCTCATACGTCTTCAGGTTCCACGACACGGTCCCGTCCTCGATATTCCCGTCGTGCCGGAGCATCTGGACATAGTCACCGCGCGAGGTGAATATCTTCACCGTGGCGTTTGCCGGGAGGTGTATGAACTCGATCTTCCGATCCCCCCTGCCGCTGGTGATCCCCGGGGGAAGCGGGAGCTCGAATGCGGAGGCCGTCACGTAAGGATTGGGGACGACTCTGACCCTGGGGAGCTGGGATTGCGCGGTCTTCATGTCCGTCGTCGCAGGTGCGGGGGTGAACTCGAAGATGTCCCCGTTTCTGAACGGCTGTGAAGTATTGATCACGAGCCTGTCACTGCTTGTGAGATTGTAGATCGTGTCCACCCACACCCCCTGCTTGACCGTGAAGTAGCTCGTCCACGTCGGCGAGAAGATCCCCCGGGGGTTCTTTTCAAGGAGCACGATCTGCACGTTGTTCTTGATCCTGCCGTTTGCAGGAGCGCCGGTATTGAGGTCGAAGAAGTAGAACTTGGCGTACGTGCTGTCGGTCCTGTTGAATATCCGGAATTTGACAGGCACCGCGGGAGCCGGCTGGTCGGGGTTATCGTAGGGGGCGGAGGTGTCGATAAACGAGCTGGAGAACTGGAATTCATAATTCGCGGGTCTCCGGTAACCCTTTATTCCGAGGAACTGCAGGTCAACCGGGGAGAAATTCCAGACGTAGGCGGATGTCCCGACCCATCCGGAGAGGCTGTCGATGACGCGCGTCTGCCAGTAGTTCTGGAACGAGAGCTGCATGCCGTCGAAGAAGTCCGCGTCCTTCGTCTCCGTGGCGAAGGGAGAACCTTTGATGTTCGGGCTGTGGTACACAGGATCGTACTGGTACGTGATCGTGTACGAGCCTTTCGGGAGCGATCCCGCCGACCTTCCGCGAAGCGTCCCCAGGGAGGGGTTCAGGAGGTACGCCGAAGGAGAGACCGCCCCGCCGTTATGGTCCCGGACGACAACGCTGGAAGGGACGATGTTCCGGTGATTGAACGGCACGACGATCGTATCAAGACTCGTGAACAGCTCGGTGTAGGAGCTCAGGTCACGAACGGTATAGGCAGTTGTGATCCTCTCCCATGTCGTGGAGTCGAGCGAGAGGACAGGGTTGCCGGAAGGATCCAGGCTGTCAGCTTCCGTGTCAAAGAACTCCACACGGTACCTGTGCGTCGTGAGCGCCGAGGGATCCGCCGCCTGATAGGAGACAGTCCCCGCCCCGTACCGGACGGTGTGCGGCAAAGGGACGCCGGTGGGCGGGGGGACATATCCGGCGGTCTTGGCGTTCGGTGTCACCACGGCGACGTTCTGGTCGTGGACGACGATGCCCGTGGTGAGTATCGTCACGAACTTCGTGTTCTCGGCGGGGAATATCCCCGCGACCGCGTCCCCCTTGCTGTAGGCGACGAGGGCGTAGAAATACCGCCTCCCGTTGTCGACGTTGTTGTCGACATAGGTATGGACGAGCCCGGTGTCGCCGCCGAGGTAAAACGTGTACCCGTAGGCTCCCTGGTACTGGTCCCCCTGGGCCTGGAAATAACCTTTGATCCCGTCGACGAGATCCCACTGCGCCGTCGGCCTGTACCCTTTCGGGGCGCCCGAGCCGTCGGTGATCGTGTAAATGTCACTGAAATTCGGATCGGTGGACTTGTACAGCTTGTATCCCTCGAAGTTCTTTGTCCTCAGGACCGGGTCGATGGACGCCTCGGACTTCCTGTCCCAGTAGAGCGTCACCTGGTGGTCGCCCGGGACCGCCGTGAGGGTCGGTTTGTCCGGCGGCGTCGGGAACTGGTAGTTGGCGTCGTAGATCTTCTGGACAGTCTTCTTGTTCTTGAGAAGATCCGTGAGGTCCGCATCCAGGCTCTGGTCGCCGGGGATTCCGCCGCCGTAGACAAGCGCGAGCGAGAAGCGCTCGGTCGTCTTCGCCAGAAGCGGGAAGTAGCCCGAGCCGTAGGTGAAGTCGCCGTCCTCGCCGGTGACCGGCCGGTTGTTGACGATCGACAGCGGGACGTCGAAGAAGCCGGGGATGAGTCTCTTCCAGAGATCTTCGTCGTCGCCCAGGTTGATCGAGCTCGCGGGAGTGAAGTAGCTGAAATTGGTCAGCCCGATCTGGTCCGATTCCGTGACGTCGGTCTTGTCGATGTGAGGCTCCCCCGGGAGTCCCGTGTCGTGCAGGCTCGCGTCGTATCCCGATGTCGGTATCCCGTCCCCCTCGCCGAAATCGTGCGTGCCGGCGACGCCGTCCCGGCCCACATCGTCATACCGGGCGTCCCAGTTCAGGTTGTTGTCTATGACGTCATCACGTTTTTCGTCGATCATGCTGTAGGGACTGATCCCTGTTCCGCTCAGATAGTCCACGTGCCGCAGAGGGCGCAGGATATCGAGAAGGACCTTCCCCGTGCTGGAGATCTTCACCTGGTGATAGTGGATGCGGAAGTTTTCGTCGATCAGCCCGTTGAAGTTGTTGTCCACCCCGTCGTAGGCGTTGGGATTGACGGACTGGTTCCCCTGGAAGTCGGTCAGGATGTTCCCTTCGGCGACCTTCGTGGTCCCCGGCGTGATGACCTGCGTGAGCCCGCGGGTATGCAGTGTCACTGTCGGCTGGTTGGGGATCTGGAAAACCGTGCGGGTGAAATCGTCGTTGATCAGGACGATTCTCTTTCCCACGGTCAGAGTGACAGAATCGAAATCGGCGGATGTGAATCTCGGTGCGGCGGACCCGAACGCGGAGGAATCCGCGTCCCCGTCGTTATCGATCCCGTCGAAGGGATTCCCCGGGCTTTCCAGGAACGCGTACCCCACGAGCCCCGTCCCCCCCACCCAGAGAGGATTCTTCATCGGCTGGCCGTTGATCGCCTTGAAGTCTCCCGTATACGTCAGGTTCTGTGTCGGGTCATAGAAGGAAAAGTCGTCGTTGTACTCCTGGGGAGTGTCGTCGGTCGACGTGCAGCCGACGTACGTACCGACGAGCATCCCGAAGACCGTCTTGTTGTATGTGGTCGTCCCGGTGTTCGTGATCTCGTAGAGCCAGAATATGTTATCCTGAGCGAGGAACTGGGCCCACTGGAGCGCCCGCACTGTGACGACGAGCCCCATCCCGTTGCGCGACGGATTGAGCGAATCGGGATGGAATGCCACGTTGATCGCGTTGTTGAGAGTGTTGTTGAAACGTTCATCGTTGTTATCGTCCATGACGAAATACGTCTCCTCGTCGGCACTGGCCCTCTTCCCGAAATAGCCGTTCCACTCCCCCCTCCATCCCGGGTCGGTGAGATCCCCCGTCTTGTCGGGCCAGGATTCCGGCCAGGTGGTCCTGTCAGTGCTGACCGCCGCCTTGTCCTGGTTAGCGTTGAAATATCCCCCCACCGGTTCGAATGTCCAGTATTTTCCGGTCTTGGGATCCTGATCCGGGCGCAGGGTCGGCCTGGCGACGGGGCATGTCGCGACCGAATGGAACGTGACGCCTCCGGAGGTTATCTCCGAGCCGACGAAGATGCTCACGTCCCCCACATAACCGTCGTTGTCGTTGCGCCAGGCACCCCGGTGCCCCTGGTTGGCCGGCTGGCCGATAACCCCCCAGTTGCCGAACACCGTCCTCACCTGGTTGGCATTCATGATGGCGTACTTCCGGTACTGTGCGCCGCTGTCGCCGAGCGCGACCGGTGCCAGGCAGGCGGCAAGGAGGAGCGAAGCAGCGATAAGGCGTTTGTTCATGTCAGAACTCCAGATTCATTCCGATTTCGATGCGGCGTGGCTCCGAGTACTGCGTCGGGGTGTGGAACCACTGGTCGAGCGAATTGACCCGCTGACGCGGGTTCGTCTGCAGCGCGTGGGCCTCGTCGATCGTGATACCGGCGCGCCCCGTGTCGTCATACACGTCGATCTCGTTCCGTATGTCGAACAGGTTGAAGACACGAAGGAACGCGACGATCTTGAAGGGATTCAGCGGGATCTCATAGTACGCCTGCAGGTCGACATCGAAAGAGTTCGGCTTCGATTCCGAATTCGTCAGCAGGGCGGTGATGTCCGTGATACGGCGGGGGGTATACGGATAGCCGCTCCCGTACTGGATTATCGTGCTTGCCCCCCAGTGCGGCCCGGCGTACGTCACCTCCCCGTTGAGCGTGTGCCTCTGGTCCCAGTCGAGCGGGTTCAACTGGACTTCCGGCAGGCTCCCCCCCAGCAGCGCGTTGCGGGCATCCTGAGGGTTCGACGCGCTCCCGCGGGCGATCGAGAACGTATAGTGCAGGCTGGCGGTCAGCCCTCCCGAGAATCTCTTGTCGACGTTCAGCGTGATCCCCTTGACNNCCGAAGTCGCTGTTCTGATACTGCGTGTACGTCGTCGCCCCGCCGAAGATCACGATATCGTTCACGCGGGTCCCGGTCAGGTTGCGGATGTCCTGGAGGTACGCTGTGACGTCGACGGAGATGTCTTCGGTGAGCTGCTGCTGGACCCCCAGTTCCCCTTTGACTGTCTCTTCGGGCTGGAGGTTCGTGTTCCCGACTAGCCCCTGGTTTCCCGTCCCCTGCCCGATCTTGAAGTCGGGATTCGTGTACATCTGTTCGAACCGGGGGGACTGGAAGAAATGACCGTAGGAGAAGTGGACGATCCCCCGGGCCGTGATCGGGAACGAGAAACCGACGCGCGGACTGATCTTGCCGACCGCAGGAGATTTGACGTACCAGTACGATGCGCGGTCCGCCACGCTCTTGTCCGGCTCCCCCGGGTCCTGCACGCCGTTCCCGTTGTAGTCGAAGAACCTGTTCCCCGGCCTGATCGGCGAATAGATGTTGGGGTCTGTCGGATCGGCCAGAACGTGCCCGTCCGGGTTGAAGTAGTCGTACCGGATGCCGATGTTGATGATCAGGTCCCTGAACTCGATCTTGTCCTGCACGTAGGCAGCGAACTCCTTCGGGTGATGGAGATAACGGTCGTGGTTCGGCGAGGAAACGTCCGGGACCTCCGTCTGGATGAAGGGGCTCGCGGTCGCGAGATTGATGTCGGACTGGGAAGAGACCGGCTGGAGCGTGTAGCTGTCGTAGTACAGCTTGTGTGTGCGGTACTCGACGCCGGCCTTCAGAAGGTTGTGCTCGTTGACCTGGCTGCTCAGGTCCAGTTTTCCCAGGTAGGTGAGCGTATACCTGTCTGTCTGGTTCAGGTCGGTCCCCCCCGTGTAGAAACTCCATGAGTCGTCCTGTATCTGCAGCTTCGGATGGACATACCGGGCATCGTACGGGTTTTCGTACAGATAATGCCGGAAGCGCTTATAGGTCATGGATCCCCCCAGCGTGTAGAACGTGTTCGCCCCGATGCTGTGGGAGAGCTGCGCGATGACCGTCTGGCTCGTATTGTAGTCATCGCCGTTCCCCTCCGGCTCATAATAGTATGTCCGGTTGTACGGCTGCGACTTCGTCCTGTCGTAGATGTAGTCCGCCGTCAGTTTCATCACGGAGGACATATGCCAGGTGAGCTTCCCCTGTCCGTACCACCGTTCGCTGGAATTCATCGGGACGGCGGAGCTGTCCCCCCGCCCCTGCGGGTCACGGTAGAGGTGGTAGACATTCGTGCTGTCGGTGTAGGCGACGTTCTGCGGGTTGAAACGGCGGATCCCGTACTGGTCGCCGCCGAAATAGATGTACCGGCCGTTGGTGAAGAACGTCAGGTCCTCTCCTACGACAGGCCCGCTCAGGTTCGCCTCGACGTCGCGTATATCGAACGGGCGGAAACGGTCGAGTCCCGTGTAGAGTGCTTTGCTCGCACCGTCATTGTTGGGAAGGTAGTTGCCGATGTAGGTACCGGCCCCCCCGGCGAATTTCGAAGCTCCCTCCTTCGTGGCGATGTTCACGATTCCGGACATCGCCTGTCCGTATTCGGCGTTGTAGGCGCCGGAAACAAGCTGGAGTTCCTGGACCAGGCTCTTGTTCACCTCCACCACCTGGGACGAATTGAACGCATCGG
>PMDK01000305.1 GCA_003154425.1 Ignavibacteriota bacterium | reverse complement strand
GATAATCCGGCTATCTTATCAACCGAAAACCACTTACGCCTATTTCATCAGCCGCGAATGTATACGCTATGACCGGCGCCCGCCGGATTGAGTATTCGAATGTAATATGCGATATTGGAGTTTTACACTTCCGTCATCCCGGACATGCGAACAACGATGCTCCTCCTCTTGATACTCTGCGGCTGCGTCCGGCCGGCAGGCGGACCTGCCGGGCCCGGTAAAGAGAAGACAGCGCGTCTTCTTGCATCGCTCCTCGAAACCGCGGCAAGGAACAGGCAGGCAGGACTGGACGGCGCCCGGGCGGAAGCTGCAGCCGATTCGGTGCTTCTGAGCGAATCCATCACGCGGCAGGAGTTTCTTTCCGAAGTGCGCGCCCTGAACCGGGATGTGACGCAGTGGCGCGAAGTGAGCGAAGCAGCGGCGCACATACTCGAGCAGCGTCTGGCCCCCCGCGCGGGAGAGCGTTGACGCTCACTCCCAAAAACGCCGCCATCTGAGGCGGCAGCCGACCGATCATTCCAGCGTCGTATCCGGATGGGCCTTCTTCAGCGTGAAGGCGAACGTGCTCCCTTTTCCCTCCTGGCTTTCGACCCATATCTGCCCTCCGTGGGCCTTGATGATCTCTCTGCAGATCCAGAGCCCGAGGCCCGATCCTTTGATCTCCTTCGCCTCGGGCGTGTCGACGCGTGAGAATTTCTCAAAGAGCTTCCCCTGCTGTTCCGCCGGAATCCCGATCCCCTCGTCAGTCACCGCAACGACAAGCTGCTCGGCAGAGTGATGCGCCGCGCGGATCGTCACCTTCCCGCCCGAAGGGGAATACTTGACGGCGTTCGAGAGGAGATTCTGCATGACCTGGCGCAGCTTCGTCTGGTCTCCCCGCACGTACGCCACGCGCGGGTCGATTTCATAGTTCACGGTGTGTCTCCCGGAGATCATGACCCCGGAGATCGTGTCCTTGATGAGGCGATCCAGGTTGACCATGTTGAAGAAGTAGTTGAGCTGCCCGGCCTCCATCTTTGTGATCGAGAGAGTGTCCTCCGCCAGCCGGATGAGTCTGTTGGCCTGATCGACGATCACTGTCAGGTATTCGCGCAGCCTTCTGGTATCCACCGAGTCCAGCCTCTTCAGCAGCGCACCGGCCGCCAGGACGATGCTCGCAAGCGGAGAACGGAAGTCATGCGAGACGATGCCGAGGAAATCGGATTTCATCCTGTCGAATTCGGTCAGCTTTGCATTCGTCCGTTTCAGCCTGTCGTAGAGCTGCGCATTCTTGATTGCGCTCCCCATCTGGTCGCAGAGCGTTTCAAGCACGATCGCGTCGGTCTCGTCGAAAGCATTGAGGCGCGCGTCTTCAACGTTCAGCACACCCACGATCTCGTGCTCCACCCGGATCGGGATCGCCATCTCGGAGCGGGTCTCCGTATAGAGGTTGGTGCTGTACCTCAGATCCTGTGTCACGTCCCCCGACATCACCCTCTCGTCGTGGCTGATCGACCAGCCGACGATTCCATCGCCGAATTTCTGCCGGTACCCCGCGGGCAGGAAATCGACGTGCATCCCGGAATGCGCCACCAGATAGGCCTCCTCCCGGGGACGATCGACGAGAAATATCGACACGTCGAAAAAGTTGCACGTCTTCCGGATCGTCTCGGCGGCCGCCGACAGAAGCTGATCGAGCTCGAGCGTGGATGTGAGGTCCTCGGCGAGCTCATTCACGAGCTCGATCTGGGATATTCGCCGCTGCGCATCGCCGAACATCGCGTTGTTCTGGAGGGCAACGGCCACCTGCGTGGCAAGGAGCTGGGCGAGCACAATGTCCTGCTCTCCGTACGCCCCCTGCACATCCGAAGCAATCCCCAGCGTCCCGATCGTCTCGTGACCGGTACGCAGAGGGACCATGAGCAGCGTACGCATCCCGGAAGTCCTCAGGGACGATTCGGGGACACTCCCCTGGTCGGGGCCGGGTTCATCAGGCGGATCACCCCCGGCCTCCTCCAGATCGAGGCACAGAGGAGATTCGTTCATGATGACGGTGCCTGCGACCCCCGCGGAGGCAGGGTGACGGGTCCCGTCCGGCAATCCAGACTCATCCGCCGGCGACAGGGAGGTGACAGTATATTCGGTGTGGAAGTTATCCAGGATGCACGCGAAGCAGACGCGGTGCGGGATGATCCACCGGATCTCGTTACGCAGGACCCGCATGATTTCTTCCCTGCTTCGCGCAGCGTCGATCTGGAGCGCGATCTCGTGCAGCGTACTGACTCTGCCGGTGAAACTGTCGGGGGGGACGATCGACGGGCCGCTCTCTGCGGGCGCACGCTCCTTCGCCGCGGCGGTCGCGGCGGACGGGGGGACGGCCGGAGGCTGATTATCCTGATCGGTCATGGACTCGTGAGAGAGGGTTTCACGCCTGTGTGCCGCCTGACTAACTGACCTCGCCTATCACAACGGCGGGTTCCTTCCTCCGCTTCAGATAGGTCATGACGCCCCCGGCCTGCCGTTCCGGGACGATCATCACGAGGCCGATGCCGAGGTTAAACGTGCGGCGCATGTCCTCCTCCGGAACTCTTCCGGTCCGCTGTATCAGTCTGAATATCGGGGGTCGATCCCAGGCTTCCCACCGTATGATCAGCGACCGACCGGGGGGGAGGATCCGCCGGGTGTTCCCGACGATCCCGCCTCCCGTGATGTGCGCGAGACCCCTGATGTCGAACCTGGGGAGGAGCGGCCGGACGGCGCGAAGGTACGACCGGTGGACCGCGAGGAGCGAATCACCCAGCGTCGTGCCGAGCTCATCGATGCGATCGCCCGGGGAGTACTTCGGGAGGAGTGCGGCGCGGGCGAGCGAAAATCCGTTTGTGTGCAGTCCCGTCGAGGGGAGCCCGATCAACACGTCCCCCCTCCTGATGCGCCGGCCGTCGATGATCCTGTGCTTCTCTGCGACCCCAACGATCATCCCCGCAAGGTCAAATTCGTTCTGTTCATAGAGGCCGGGCATCTCCGCGGTCTCCCCCCCGATCAACGAACAGAGATTCTCCCTGCATGCTTTTGCAAATCCCGCGATCACCTGCGCGGCGTTCTCGACGCTCAGCGCGCCTGTCGCATAGTAATCGAGGAAAAACAGGGGGCGTGCTCCGCAGACCAGTATGTCGTTGACGCAATGGTTCACAAGATCCTGCCCCACGGTGTCGTAGGTGTTCATCATCTGGGCGAGGAGGAGTTTGGTACCGACTCCGTCCACGCTCGAAACAAGAACAGGGGATTTCATCCCCTGGAACTTCGCGTCAAAGTACGCGCCAAAACCCCCTATGTCACTCAAGACCCCTTTTCTGAACGTCGATCGGACGGACTTCCTTATCTGCCTGACAAGTCTCTCCCCTTCCGATATGCTCACCCCGGCTTCGGCGTATGTGAGTGTCACAGAGCTCCCCCTTTCGTCTGAAGCGAGCGTATGATATCGAGGTTTTTGCCGAATTGCAATTACGGCCGGGAAGTTCGCATGTTTTTTCAGATTCCGCAGATATGCCTTGATAGTCATAATCAGGGGGAGTACATTTCATACGCCTGCATGTCAATCGGTCATCAGAAATGAAATCCGTGAAGTTTCCCGACGGAGAATCACTCCACGTTGGGAAAATACTCTGTCTTGGGAGAAATTACGCCGAGCACATCAGGGAAATGAAGGCGGAAGTTGCCCCGGTTCCCGTCGTGTTCATCAAACCTTCCACGGCACTCGTCGAATCGGGTGGATCGGTGGTGATCCCGCCGATTTCGAACGACCTCCATCACGAAGTGGAACTCGTCGTTGTGATCGGGCGGCCCGGGAGCGGGATCCCGGCGGAAGAAGCGATGGCGTACGTGGCCGGGTATGCCGTGGGCCTCGACATGACGTTGCGGGATGTGCAGGCCGACGCCAAGAAGCGCGGGCTCCCCTGGAGCGTGGCAAAAGGATTCGACACGTCTGCGCCCCTTTCCGCGCCTGTGCGGCGGGAGCAGGTAGGTGATCCGCACGCGCTCACCATCGACCTACGGGTCAACGGCTCAGTGCGCCAGTCGTCGAACACCGGGCACATGATCATGCGCATCCCCGGGATCATCGCATACTGTTCAACGGTGTTTTCGCTCGAAGCGGGAGACCTGATCTTCACCGGCACTCCCGAAGGAGTAGGGCGCGTGGTTCCCGGAGACAGGATTGACGCGCACATCGCGTCGGTCGGTTCACTCACGGTCGGAGTCCGATAATATCGCATGGCCCGGATCATTTCAGTCGCGCTCCCGAAGGGGGGGGTCGGCAAGACGACGACAGCGGTGAACCTTGCTGCGAGTCTTGCCGTGGCCGAACAGCGGACGCTGCTGATCGACATGGACACGTTCGGAGCCTCCGGGCTCTCTCTCGGGTTCACAGAAGGGACAGTCCGGGCGGGACTGTACGAGGTGTTCAACTTCGTGACCGGCATGCAGGAGGCGATTCACAAGACTGAGCTGAAGTTCCTCGACTTCATACCGGCCAACGTCCGGTCGATGCAGATGGAGGAACGGATGATCCGCGTGGCAGACAACAGGGGGATCCTCCGGAACGCCCTCCGCAGCGTCGCGGGGCAGTACGATTTTGTGATACTCGATTGTCCCCCGTTCCTGCGCGGCCTCTCCGCCAACGCTCTTATCGCTTCCGACGCCGTCCTGATCCCGGTCAAGTCCGGCCATTTCGCCCTCGAAGCCGTCGACCGGCTTTTCACATACCTTGAATGGGTGAAGGAAGTGGCCCATAAGAGCATCGATGTCGAGGGGATCCTCATCACAATGCACGAGCCCGGCACCCGCGTCACCGATATCACGATCCGCGAACTCCACGCGAAATACGGAAAGCACATGTTCGCGACGTCCATACCGCGCAACACCGCCCTCAGCGAAGCAAGCTTCTACGGCAAACCCGCGATCCTCTACAGCGCCAACTGTCGCGGTGCATCGGCCTACCTCAAACTCGCGCGCGAAATCCTTGCACGGAACGTCCAGCGCACCTCCCCCCTTCAGCCTGCGGCGGAGCAGCTCAGCCGCCAGGCATAGGGCGAATGGACCCGCGAACAGCGTTGCTTGTTCTCCTCATTGTGAACACCTCCGCGCTGAATGCCACCGGGCAGGCCAAATCCGGAATGCAGTCCCCGCAGGCCGACCGTCCCGCACCGAAAACTGATTGGGACGATTACACATGGCCGACGGAGGCGGGAAGGATCGTTACATCGACGTTTGGTGAATACCGGCGCACGCACTTCCACGCCGGGATCGACATCTCGAGCGGCGACGTCTCGGGATACGGCGTGTTCGCATCCCGATCCGGTTACATCTCCCGGATCAGGATCAGCGCTGTCGGGTATGGTAAGATGCTCTACATCCGCCACCCTGACGGTTTCACGACGACATACGCGCATCTCGAGAAATTCGCCCCTGCGCTCGACGCCCGCGCCGCCCGGGAGCAGCACACACTCGGCGGCTACACCGTGGACTTCGCCTGCGCGCCGCAGGAATTCCCCGTCCGGAAGGGGGACCTCGTCGGTCTGACAGGCCAGACCGGGGCCGCCTCACCCCACCTGCATTTCGAGATCAGGGACCCGGACGGCAATCCGGTGAACCCGTTCCTCGCGCCCCTGCTCCGCGTGCCGGACACCATCCCCCCCTCCATCAAACGAATCGCCGTTTCTCCCCTCGGCCCGGATGCGACGGTGGATGGAGCGGGCGCGCCGCGCATCTACCGGACAGAAACTGTGCGGGGAAACACGGTGCATCTCCCGGTCCCCATTGTCATTACCGGGGAAGCCGGATTCGCCGTAGAGGCGAGGGACCGGATACCCGGCAGCAGGTTCAGGAACGGCGTCTACACGCGGACGTTGTTCATCGACGGTGTCCCGGTGTATGACGCGCGAATCGACAGGACCCCCTGGAACGAGGCGCACGAGATCGATCTCTGCTATGAACGTTCGCTCTCCGGGACGGGAGGGGGCAGGCTTGCGAAGCTTTACATGGACTCACCGAATCACCTCCCCTTCTACACCCCGCACACCGAGAGGGCGGGGATCATCGACTGTGACTCGTACAGCCCGGGTCCCCACACGTTCCGGATCCTGTGCGCCGACTTCCCCGGGAACAGTGCCGAGGTCACCGGGACTCTTGTCATGAGTCGTGTGCCGGTGTTCAGCGCGGAGCTCCGGGGCGACAGTATCGCCCTGCAGTTGTCTGCGCCGGTCGATATTGCAGAAATCCGCCTCTCAGCGCGCCCGGCCGGCGGGGCCTGGTCCCGGAGTGAATGGTACGCTCCGGCCGGGGGATTCTCCGCCTCCCTGCTCCTCCCTCTTCGTGCGGGAAGAAGTGAGATGCTGTCGGTCGTGCTGGAAAACCGGTGGGGGACCCTCTCCCCCACGAAGCTGATTGCCACAGGATCCCCCGGATGGAGCGCTCCGGCCATTCATCTTACCTGCGATGCGGGCGAAGAGTATGTCCGCGTGCACATCACTGCACAGGGGGATATTCCCTTCCCTCCGTCGGTCACGGTCGAAGAGGGGACGCGCAGAAGCACGGTCCTCATGTCCGCAACCGGTCCCGCGGAATACGCGGGATGGTTCCGACCGCGCGAGGAGTACAGGGGAGTACGGCGCATACGGGCGGAATCATACTCCAGAGGGGGGCGCGCATCGGATTCCGCGGCAATCGATTTGGAGCCGGTACTGCCGGGAACGGCGGGCGTGATCGCCGCCGACGGGGGGAGGCTGCTCATACGGTACGACTCCCTCTCGGTGCTGAAGCCCCTTTTCCTCCGGATCGGGACGAGTTCCGAAGGGGACGGGCCTGTGTACACACTGGACCCTGAAGGAGCCGTGCTGGGGAGCGGATTCACGGCGACAATCCGTCCGCGCTCTCCCGGTGCGCACAGAGGACTGTTCTACCGCTCGCGGGGAAGGTGGCAGTTCATCGGCTTACACGGGGGCGGGGAAGAGTCAGCGTGCACGGGGAGAGTCATCGGGACGCTGGGCGAGCTGACACTTCTCTCGGACAGCACTCCCCCGGCTGTCGTACAGATGTCCGTCGCACGTCACGCGCGGCGGGAACCGGAGATCATCGTCCGGTTCCGGGACGACCGCTCCGGCGTTGAATATGACGCCCTAAAAATGTACATTGACGGAAACCTGGTGATACCGGAGATTGACGGCAGACGCCACAGGGCGGTCTACAAGGCCACCGAACCCCTCGGGCGCGGCCCCCATCAGATGACAATGCGCCTCACAGACAGGATCGGGAATTCGGGCACAACGCAGCGGCGGTTCGTCCTTCCGTAACGCCGGTCTCCCCTTCATCACACATCTCCCGGAGTACCCGAGTTGCCCGACACAGAACAGCCCCCCCTGCCTCCGAAGACCTATTCACCCCGTGATGTCGAATCGAAATGGTACGCGATCTGGGAACGCTCGGGTTTCTTTCACGCCGTCGTGAACCCGGCGCTCCCGCCGTACACAATCGTCATTCCCCCGCCGAACGTCACCGGCGTTCTCCACATGGGGCACATACTCAACAACACGCTCCAGGACGTGCTGATCCGTTACAAGCGCATGACAGGGTTCGAGGCCTGCTGGATCCCGGGCATGGACCACGCCGGCATCGCTACCCAGCACGTGGTGGAACGCTCGCTCCAGTCGGAGGGGAAGACTCGGCACGACCTCGGCCGCGAGAAATTCATCGGACGCGTCTGGGAGTGGAAACAGCAATACGGCGGCGGGATCGTCCGGCAGCTCAGGACGCTCGGGGCGTCGTGCGACTGGGAGCGCGAGAAATTCACGATGGACGAGACGCTCTCCAACGCCGTGCGGGAAGTGTTTGTAAGCCTGTACGAGGACGGGCTCATCTACCGCGGGAAGTACATCATCAACTGGTGTCCCAGGGACCACACCGCCATCAGCGACGACGAGGTCACATACAGCGAACAGCAGGGGAAGCTGTACTACATACGGTACCCCCTCTCCGGGAAGAAAGGCGGGTTCCTCACCGTCGCAACGACCAGGCCGGAGACGATGTTCGGCGATACCGCCATGGCGGTGCATCCGCTCGACACGAGGTTTGCGCAGATCGTCGGACAGACGGCAGTGATCCCGCTTGCGGGACGGGAAATCCCCGTCATCGCCGACGAGTCCGTGGATCCCGCGTTCGGCACGGGAATCGTCAAAGTCACCCCCGCACATGACCCGAACGACTACCTCATCGGCCAGCGCCACTCACTCGAACAGATAAACATATTCGACATCTCGGCCCGGCTGAACGACAACGTCCCCGGACCCTACCGCGGCATGGACAGGTACGACGCCCGGGAGCGGATACTGCTCGACCTTGCCAAAGCGGGACTCCTCGCGAAAACGGCGGACCACGCCAACAGGGTCGGGCGCTGCTACCGGTGCGACACCGTGATCGAGCCGTACCTCTCCGACCAGTGGTTCGTCCGGATGAAGCCGCTCGCAGGGCCCGCACTGGATGTGGTCAGGGACGGCACGATCCGTTTTTACCCCGACCGATGGACGAAGGTGTACGAACACTGGATGACAAATATCAGGGACTGGTGTATCTCACGCCAGCTCTGGTGGGGACACCGGATCCCCGTCTGGTACTGCACAGTGAAGGGAACGGACCGGTGCGGCGAGCCGATCGTCAGCCGGACTGCTCCGCAGGCGTGCCCCCGCTGCGGGGGGGCGGACCTCCGGCAGGACGAGGACGTCCTGGACACATGGTTTTCTTCCTGGCTCTGGCCCTTCTCCGTCCACGACTGGCCGGCGCAGGACCGGACGGGAAAAGGAGAGGACCTCCGGTATTTCTACCCTACCGACACGCTTGTCACCGCCCCCGACATAATCTTCTTCTGGGTGGCGCGGATGATCATGGCGGGACTGAAGTTCGGTCCGACCTTCACAGGGAGCGCCGAGGCGGCGAAGAACGTCCCGTTCCGCGACGTCTACTTCACGAGCATGGTCCGCGACGCGCGGGGACGCAAGATGTCGAAATCGCTCGGGAACTCGCCGGAGCCCCTCGAGTTGATCGCCGAATACGGCGCCGACGCCGTCCGGTTCACGATGCTCGCCCTTGCCCCGGTCGGACAGGACATCATCTATGCGAAGGAAAAGAACGAACTCGGCCGGAATCTCGCGAACAAGATCTGGAACGCCGGCCGCTTCCTGATGATGAACCGGGACCAGACCGGGGAAGCGCCGCGCACGAAGGAGTTCAACACCGATCACGCCGACCTCGCCGACAGATGGATACTCTCGCGCCTCCATTCAACGCTCCGCGACGTGAAAGAGTCGATCTCCCTTTTCGAGTTCAACCGGATCACGCGCCAGATCTACGATTTCCTCTGGCATGATTACTGCGACTGGTATGTCGAGATGATTAAATCCCGCCTGTACGGCACGGAGCCCCTGGCCGTCAAACAGGCCGTCGTGACGCGGGGGCTCGACGTGTACGATGCGGCGCTCCGCCTCCTTCACCCCGTCATGCCGTTCGTCACCGAAGAGCTGTGGCAGAGCATCAGGCCCAGGACTGCCGGCGCGACAATCATGCGCGAGCGGATCCCTGAGCCGGACGGGGCATCCATCGACACAGCTGTCGAGCGCCAGATGGCATATGTCCAGGGCGTCATCGAGGCGGTCCGCACGATACGGGGGGAGATGTCTATTCCCCCCTCGAGGGAGATCTCTCTCCTGATGACGGCCGGAGGCGCGCACCCCGGCGAGGAGATCCGCAAGTATGAAGGGTACATGATGCGCCTGGCAAAGGTCACGTCGCTCTCAATCATCGAACCGGGACTGCGGCCTCCGCTGTCGGCAACGGCGGTCGTGGAAGGGGAAGAACTTTTCGTCCCGCTCGAAGGGGTGATCGATCTCGATCTCGAGCGGACCCGGCTCCAGCGGGAGATCGACAGAGTGTCGGATATGGTGAAGGGGATCGGGGCAAAACTCGCGAACCCGGATTTCACGGGGAAAGCCCCGCCGGAAGTCGTCCTCAGGGAACGGGAGAAGCAGGCTGCGTTCGAGGCCAGCCTCGCCAAGCTCACGCGGAGCCTCGGACAACTTTCGTCCGAGGGCGGGAATTCCGGGAAAGGCCGGTAAGCGATGAGCGAAGAGGAGAAGGGGACGGGAGGTGTCCGCGTTCGCGGAGCGTTTGCCCGGGTGACCCCGAACCTCATCGCCGCGCTCCGAGGCGTGTGCGGCCCTGCAAATGTGCTGACGGACCAGGCCGCGAAAGAGGCGTACGGCCATGACGAGACTGAGGATCTCTCTTTCCTCCCCGATGTCGTCGTGCGGCCTGCGGATGCCCGGGAGATCGCCGAGGTCCTCCTGCTTGCCGGCGATCACCGGGTGCCCGTCACACCCCGCGCAGGGGGAACAGGACTTTCCGGCGGCGCCCTCCCCGTCCACGCCGGGATCGTCCTCTCGCTGGAGCGGCTGAACAGGATACTCGAGATCGACACGGCAAACCTGCAGGCTGTCGCCGAGTCAGGCGTCATCACGCAGCATTTCCAGGAGGCAGTGGAGGGACAGGGTCTTTTCTATCCTCCCGACCCGGCATCCCGGGAGAGTTGCACGCTCGGGGGAAACCTCGCGGAGTGCGCAGGGGGTCCGCGCGCTGTGAAGTACGGCGTAACGAAAGACTACGTGCTCGGGCTGGAAGCGGTCCTCCCGACGGGCGCGATCATCACTACGGGGGGGCGGGTCCTCAAGAACGTGTCCGGCTATAATCTGACGCAGCTGATCATCGGCAGCGAGGGGACGCTGGCCGTCATTACAAAGATCATATTCCGCCTCCTCCCTCTCCCCCGGCTGCGGCGGGTCTTGCTCGTCCCCTTCGATTCATTGGAAGCCGCGGTCGAGTCGGTGGCGGGGATATTCCAGGCCGGGATCATCCCCTCCGCACTCGAGTTCATGGAACGGGCCGCCGTCAGGGCCGCCGAAGAGAGACAGGGGAGGAAGTTCCCGAACGGCGACGCCGAGGCGCAGCTTCTTGTCGAGGTGGACGGGAACAATGAAGACGCGCTCTCGGACGACATGGAGGCCATTGCACGTGTCGTCGGATCGCACGGGGCCGCCGACGTGCTGCTGGCCGATGACCGTCAGAAGGTCGCCGACGTATGGGCGCTCCGCCGCGGGATCGGCGAGGCGGTCAAGTCGATTTCCGCCTACCGGGAGGAAGACACGGTGGTCCCCCGTGCTCGGCTCCCTCTCCTTGTGAAAGGGGTGAAGGAGATATGTTCCCGCTACGGGATCATGTCGATCTGCTACGGTCACGCAGGTGATGGCAATGTCCACGTCAACCTCCTGAAGGGGACACTGCCTGACGACGCATGGAACAAAGGGATCGAGCCTGCGGTACGGGAGATATTCACGCTGACCGTCGCCCTCGGCGGGACGATCTCCGGTGAGCACGGGATCGGGTACACACAGCGATCGTATCTCCCGATAGCGCTCCCGGACGCTGAAATCAGCCTCATGAAAGCGGTCAAACAGGCGTTCGACCCCGAAGGGATACTCAATCCCGGGAAGATATTCCCCTGATTGGCATTTTCCCCGGTTGTCGCTATATTCAACTGAGCCGCAAGGGCCGTCTCACACTCAGTGCACATATGAACCGCGCAACAATCGACCGCATCATCGACGAGATTCTGGCTGAAAAGCTGGGAGGAGGCACCCGGGCCCACCATGAATGCTGCAGAGACGGGATTTGCGACGACAACCTCTGCGTCGTCCATAACAAGGCCGGAGTGCGGAACATCGTCGGGAACGGCGCGACCCGGGTTTCCGCGGGAGTGGGGGTCGATGAAGCCGGGGGCGTCGAGCCTGACCTCGCCGCGCTCATCGACCACACGCTCCTTAAACCTGACGCGACAGCGGGCGAGATCGAGCAGCTCTGCGCCGAGGCGCTCAGGTTCTCCTTCGCGAGCGTCTGCATCAATCCCGGTTACGTCCCCCTCTGCGCGCGGCTCTGCAAGGGGAGCGATGTGAAGGTCTGCACGGTGATCGGCTTCCCCCTCGGCGCCACTTCCACCGCCTCAAAGGCATTCGAAGCGGAGCAGGCCATCAGGGACGGAGCGCAGGAGGTGGATATGGTGATCAACGTCGGGATGCTCAAAACGGGGGAGCACGACTACGTCGAGTCCGACATATTCGCGGTCACCAGCACCGCACGGCGGGCCCATGTGCTCTCCAAGGTGATCATCGAGACCGGCCTGCTGACCGACGAGGAAAAGATCAAGGCATGTGTCCTTGCCAAGCGGGCCGGAGCCGATTTCGTCAAGACGTCGACGGGCTTTGCAAAGGGGGGGGCGACCGCAGGAGATGTCGCCCTCATGCGGCGCGTGGTGGGGAGCGCAATGGGGGTCAAGGCATCCGGCGGCGTGCGGAGCCGGGAGGACGCCCTGTCGATGGTCGCATCCGGAGCAGACCGCATTGGTGCCAGCGCGAGCGTGAAGATCGTCAGCGGGGACGCCGGGACGCCGTCGAAAGGATACTCATGAAGGTCCCCCCCATGCTGGTGTTCGCATCGGCCCTTGCGCTGTTCCTTCCCGGCTGCGGATCGACCGAAGAACCTGCCGGCGGGGGAAAGCCCGCTCCCCCTGCTCCCCGCAGCGAGAGCCCGGACAGCGTACAGTTCCACACGCACGCCGACACGGTGAACGCACTGCACGCAGCGGAACACGGCATGGTCGGGGCGCCGGGAGGGACGGTGCAGGTCCGATTCATGATTCAGATTGGCGCCTTCAAAGACCCACACCACGCGAGCGCGGTACAGGGAGAGGCCCGGAGGCGATACCACATGCCGGTGCTGAACGACTTCCTCGCCGGTCCCGGCCTCTACCAGATACGGATCGGCTTTTTTGAGTCGCGCGAGAACGCGCGCACGTTCCAGCAGCGGATGAGGCGGGACTACCCCTCCGAATACAAAGATTCATGGATCGTCCAGCTTAAACGGTAGAGAGTATGAAATCCATCGCCACCCTTTTGCTCCCGGCAGCCCTTCTCTCGGCCTGCACCCCCGGAAGGGAAACCACGCATGAATCCCCCTCTCCCGGTGCAGGCGATGCCATGGGGCGGTACGAGGCGGATTTCCGCCCGTCAGATCATGACACGCTTCCGGCTCCCGCTTCCCGCACGGGAGCTCCGCTCCTGCCGCAAAACCGGGACAACTCCGGGGACGCCGCCGCACCGGAGGGGGAAGGGGAACTTGTCCAGGGATTCCGTGTCCAGCTATTCTCATCGACGGACATCGATGCCGCGAAAGCGAAGAAGCTCGAGGCGGAATCTTTTTTCCCCTCGGAATGGTTCTACCTCCAGTACGATCCCCCCACGTACAAAATCCGGGGAGGGAATTTTCTTCAGCGCTACGAAGCAGAGAGGTTTGTCAAGCTGGCGGCAGAGAGAGGCTTCGGGGATTCCTGGGCTGTCCCCGAAAAAGTCTTCAAACAGCCCCCCCCGCCAGCCCGCTGATCCGCGCACGCGCTACCTGAATTTCACGAGCACACCTTCCACCCCCCACCGCGCCCTGACGCGTATCGTGTCCCGAAAGACCGTGAACCGGTCCGAGGGACGGAACGGCGCGGGGAGTCCAAACACGTATTCTGCGGAACCCGCGGAATCCCTGAACGCGCTGATCGTGTACTTTCCTTCCGGAAGCTCCGCCAGGGCGAATGGACCCGGGGACTCCAGGCGGACCGTCGATGAATGCGGAGGTGTGATGTTGATGCTCGACGCGGTCAGGACAATCCCGCCTTTGACATCCCGCACATCCTGAACATTTCCCGAGATGCTTCCGGTGTTCCGCAGGTCCAGTGTCTGAAAATGAAACGCGAACGTCGAATCCCTGTAGGTCCGCCCGCCGAGGCTCCTGACAGAGTCCATTGTGACCCGGAGTGTGAACCAAGCATTGGCCGGCAAATGTCCCCTGGGGATGAGCGCAAACGATGCGGGTCCGGTCCAGAGAGCCCGCGCGGGGACCTCTTTTTTTGTGCTGTCTGTGAGTACGGCCCCCCTGGTGAGCGAAAAAGGGAGCACCGGGTCGCTGAATCGTACTTCAATCACAGGGGCCAGCGCGACGCTGCGTGTGCTGTCCCTCATGTCCCGTACTCCGATGGAAGGTCTGACGGTATCGGGGGTAAGCGTCCCTTCGAATGTTTCGCCGGGGGCGGTCTCGTCGATCAGGTTCCCCGCAAGGTCTGACACACCGCGGACCGTGAGCCGGTAGACCCGGGGACTGTCCAGCGGGACCCCCGTAAACACTCCCGCGACAGAGGGTTGAAATCTGTCCAGGTAGACGAGCCGGAGAGGCAGGGCCTGCCTCGAAAGAGTGTCCACGACCGTGAATGAGCTCCTTGTGAACGACGCAGAATCCAGGGGCTCGCTGAACCGTACCGCGATCCGGTTCCGGTCAAGCGCCTTGACCCCGGCCGTAAAAGGGCGGGTTGTGTCCTCCCTGGAGAGACGGTACCAGAGATCGCCGACAGAGGGCTCCCCGGGGGAAAGGATGAAGTCCCGGGGGGCGACGCCGTACTGGTCGATCTGCCGGTCATAAAGGAAGTTATGATACTCATCCCGTACAGCGAACACCCTGTAGGGGCCAAACGTCAGGTGGGAGAGCGAGAACGTGCCGTCCTTTCCTGTCTGTGTCACGTAATCCGGTTTGACCCGGGACGGATCCAGCGTGTCCGGGAGCAGCCCCGAGAGACGGTAGGCGAAAATCAGGATCCCATCAGGTTTCTCGTCGAAGACCCGCCCGTTGATGAAGCCCCTGTCGATGGAATCCCCCGTGGAAAATGCAAGCGCAAACGAAGAGGCCATCCGGTTTCCTTCACGCACGTCCGCAACATCGGTCCCCACGCTGACGACATACGTCGTGTTTTCCCTCAGTTTTCCCGAGAATGCGACCGTCACCGCTTTCCCGCTCCAGTCGTACCGTAGATCCCCTGGGTACGGGGAGATGAATATTGATTCCTCCACGGTCCGCCGGTCGACGTACTTGCTGAATTCAAGCGTGATGGCATCCGGCTTTACCCGCACGGCGTTGCTGTCGGGCACGGTCCGGACGATTGCCGGGGGGATGGTGTCCCTTGGGCCGCCTCCGGGGGCAACCTGTCCGGCACACCCCGCGAAGAGTGGGGCGATGATCGCCGCCCACATGAGGGGGGAGAAATTTTCCAGTTCAGGAACCATTGTCCGTGTCGTGACGTTCAAGTACATGATTGCCGGCGATGTCCGGCGTCTGGACTTGCAGATAGAGCGGGGTACCCCGGGTGTGTGGTTGGCTGTGACGCGTCGCTGGTGGGTGGTGACGTTGATGGCAATCCCGGGTTACCCCTTTTTTTTGGATCCCTCCCATTTCCCTCCGCATACCATTACCGTAACGTCGAACCGGTCCCCCCCCGCACCCGTCTCTCGTGCCTGTAGATCCTGACATAATGGAGATGCTCGTCATAGGTCCGCGTGAACCAGTGCCCCCCCCTTCCGTTCGCGACAAAGAAGAGGTAGCCGTTCCCCCTGGGGTACAGCGCCGCCATGATGGATGCTCTCCCGGGGTTGTTCACCGGACCGGGGGGAAGCCCCCTGTAGCGATATGTATTGTACGGCGTATCGGACTTCAGGTCCGCGTAGGTAAGCCGCCGGGGACCGTCCTCGAGGACGTACTGTATCGTAGGATCCGCCTCAAGCCTCATCCCCTTCATTATGCGGTTATGGTAGACTCCCGAAATGACCGGGCGCTCTTCGTCCAGCACGGCCTCCCCCTCGACGATCGAAGCAAATGTCACCGCCTGATGCACATTCCATCCGAAATCCCGGCATTTCATCCGAAGCGTGTCATTGAAAAACCTCAGGAACGAGTCCACCTGCCGTCTCAGGATATCCCGCTCCTCCTGTTCCCAGGAAAATTCATATGTGTCCGGGAGGAGGTATCCTTCGAGTCCCTCCGCTTCAATTCCCAGAGAGCGGGCAAGGCCGGGATCGAAGGCGAGCTGAGCGTATTTTGAGGAGTCGATGCCGAGCGATCTGGAGAAAATACGCGCCTGTCCCCGTATCCTGGACCCTTCCGGCACCGTCACACGTATGAGCTGGTTCCCCTTCCCTGAACGAAGCATGACGAAGAGGTCCATGTTTGACACCCCGCTCTGAAGAACGTACTTCCCCACCTGCACTTTGTCGGCCCCCCCCAGAGCGTGCGCCACGGCCATGAACAGGAGACGGCTTCGGATGATCCCTTTCGCGTCCAGCGAATCGACGACCGCGGCAAAGGACCGGCCGCGCGAGACATAAAGGACGCGTTCCCCCCCCCCGGCAAAAGTGTTCGGCCCGAAAAGCGCCCAGACGACTGATGCGACGCACGCGAGCAGGCCCAGGGCCAGAGCCGCCAGAGCACGACGGACGGTTTTTTCACTCCGGGGGATCATCACTTCCCCTTCTCCTGCACGCGTCTGCGGTACTGGTCCCGATATCTGCGGGCGGTGGCTGTGTCGTGCCTTCCCTGTGCATAGAGATTCCCCAGGAGCGCATAAGCCGGGACGACGTCCGGATTCTCCTCGAGGAGACCCTGCAGCCGCACGATCGCTTCGTCGACACGACCCCGGGCGGCTTCGACCTGCGCGAGCGCCACGCGCGCGTTCCAGAGTGTGGGCTGAATCTCCAGGGACCGCCCGAGCGAAGCCTCCGCCTCCCCGATCCTCCCCGCGGACATATATGCCAGCCCCAGGTTCATATGCAGGCGCGACGAAAGGGGATCCAGCCGGATCGCCGCCATAAAGAGTGAAATGGCTGTCCTCGATTCCCCGTTTGCCAGGTAGGAAAGCCCGAGTTGTTCGATGCCTGAGACGTTCCCCGGGACGACATGGATGCGGGACGGATCGAACGGGAAGACCTCCATGATCTCAGGGTGTGCTTCGTCCGTCTGGAACAGCGGATTGACGTTCACGATTTCAAACCAGCTGCGGAGAACCGCAAGATGAGTCACGTGCCCGCGCGCGAGAAACGCCGTAAGGGAATCCAGGTTGTGCAGATTGGGGATCATTTCCGGGGAGACGAGTCCCACCATGTCGATGACCCGGCGCCCCGAATAGAAGCCGATCGCCCCGATGTCGTGCGTTGCTACGACCGCCCCCTCAGGGAGATTGTCGTGCAGCCAGTGCGCCGTCTTCACCTGTCGCTCGCTGATGTACCTGCAGGCCTCTGCATACCTCACGGCCATTGCATCCCCGGCCGCGAAGAACTGGGCGATGGGGACCATGACCAATGCGGCGGCGACAGGCGAGTACCGTCGCACGTCGGTCCTCGCGAGAAACCTTCGCTGGAGGAACTCGCCTGCGGAGGAGGCACCCATCAAACCGAGGATCAGAAACGGCGGGATCACCGGCATCATATAGCGCCCCTCCTGATACAGATAAGGAAGGTTCCTCCAGTACGCGAGAAACATCAGGACGATCCAGGACACAAGAAGGAACGATTCCACCCGCCTGCCCCGGACGAGATCGCGCACGGCCAGGAGGGAACCGATCGCCGCAAAGAGCGCGATGACGATCATGTGCCCGCCCGTGAGAAAGGCATAGACGTTGGCCGGGAAGTCGGACGATCCGGCACTGTAGTATTTGATTTTTGCCGCGTAGGTATTGGGGAAGGCCGAACCGGACAGGGCGTAGTTCATGATGAAGTACGCCGCATCGATCACAAGGAGGAGGCCGATCGAAAGCCGCGACTGCAGCCAGAGCGCCCGGAGCCCGGCATGGGATGCCCCCCCCGCATGCAGAGGCCGCCTGAGGAATGCACCGTACACCCCCCCCGCGGCAAGAATCGCCGTCAGCACCAGTCCTTCAGGACGAATCCAGAGCAGCACCCCGAGACTCACCGGAAGTATCCGCCATGCGCGCGCGGCAAAGAAGTACAGGGACGCCAGCACACCCGCGATGAAGAGCGTCGTTTCCATTCCCGAAAGCGCCGCCCACTCCATCCGGGGCTCCAGAAGGAAGACGAGCAACCCGGCCAGGGCGAAGACGGGGCGATCCGGGACCAGGCGACGCAGCAGCAGCGCGAAGAATACCCCCGAGGCGGCAAAGAACGTTATCCCCAGTACGTAACTCAGGAGCATTTCATTCGATGTGAAGAAGAACCCGATGGAGAGAAGAATGGTATACAGCGGGGAGGTGGAGCCGGCGGTGACCATTTCACCACGGAAATAGGAAAACGCCCCGAACTCGCGGAGATTCCTCGCAAACTGAATGTGGATCCACGGATCATCCAGTGGGAAACCGGGTCCTGCGTTGGCCTTCAGGGAGAACCAGAGGACCTGACAGACCCTTGCCACGCCAAGTGTGATGATCAGTGCCGCGGCTGCGAGTTCTCGCCGCGAGGAGAGGATACGCTTCATGAGGCGATGCCGGACAGTTCGAGATACGCCGCCGCAGGGGTCTCGTAGACGGAGGTGAGGCCGCGCACGAGCCGCATCCAGCCGACATAGGCGATCATTGCCCCGTTGTCCATGCAGTATTCGCTGCGGGGTGTGAACACTCTGCACCCGCACTTCCCCGCCTCGTCACGGAGCGTGCGCCGAAGCGAGGAGTTCGCCGAGACCCCTCCCACCAGGGCAATATCTGTGACTCCGAGGCGGAGTGCGGCTCCTGTTGCCTTGGCGACGAGAACGTCAACGATTGCAGCCTGGAAGCTGGCGCAGATATCCGCCATCTGCTTCCCGTCCAGAAGGGTGCGGGCCGCGCCGGACTCCCCCAGTCCCTCCCGCCTGAGATAGTACAGGACGGACGTCTTGATCCCGCTGAAACTGAAATCAAGCGTCCCCTCCTCCAGGAATGCCCGGGGGAAACGGATCGCAGCGGGGTCTCCTTCACGTGCAAGCCTGTCGATGGCGGGACCGCCGGGGTACCCCAGTCCGAGCATCTTCGCTACCTTGTCGAACGCCTCACCGGCTGCATCGTCCCGGGTCTCGCCGAGCACGGTCTGCCTGAAGGGAGCCTCCACATGCACGAGCATCGTATGCCCCCCCGATACCACGAGGGCGAGAAAGGGGTAGGCAGGGACTTCCTCCTCGAGGAACACGGAATACAGGTGCCCCTCCATGTGGTTGACGGCGGTGAAGGGGATGCCCAGCCCGAATGCGAGCGCCTTGCCAAAGCTGAGGCCGACCAGGAGCGCACCCACCAGTCCCGGCCCCCGCGTGGCGGCGATCCCGTCGATCTGGCCTTTCTTCATCCCTCCGCCCGCGAGGGCCTCTTCGACAACCTGTATGATCAGACGCAGGTGCGCGCGCGAGGCAAGTTCGGGAACGACCCCACCATAGGAGCTGTGTATGAGCTGGGAGGATATCACGTTCGAAACAGCCTTCCCGTCCACCAGGAGGGCCGCCGAGGTTTCATCACATGACGTTTCAATGCCGAGCACTATCATAGTACCGCGCGGGACGCTCATTTTGTCATGGTACGGAACAAGAGGCTGAATTTCAACCAACTGTTGCGCCGGGAGGTTTTTTTTACTATCTTAAGAGCCTCAATTCTCATTGATTGGACGCCAGTATGGCAAAGGTGTGCGACATCTGCGGGAAGAAGCCGGTCACCGGTAACAACATCAGCCACGCCCACAACCTTACCCGCCGGCGGTGGGAACCCAACCTCCAAAACGTCCGCGCCAGGGTCGATGGCCGCACGAAGCGCCTCCGAGTCTGCACGACGTGCATCAAGTCGAACAGGGTGCTGAAGGTCGCTTAAGACCCCTCCCCGGGGACTCTCCCCTGTCCGCCCGACCTCGTTCGCGCATGGCCCGATGCTCTCACTGACCCACCGCAGGGAAGTGCCGTATGGCAAGGCTTGAAATACAGCTTACGCTCCCCAACCAGCTTACGCTCCTGCGCATACTCCTGACACCGGTCTTCGTCCTGCTCCTGATGTCAGGCTCCCCGCTTTACCTGCAGCTATCGCTTGTCGTCTTCGTCGTCGCGGCACTGACCGACTGGTACGACGGCTGGATTGCGCGGAAGATGGGGCACAGCTCGCGATGGGGGAGATTTCTCGACCCCCTGGCGGACAAGATCCTCTCCTCCGCCACCCTCCTCACATTCGTGGGACTGAATCTCGTCGACGCCTGGATGGTCTGGATCGTCATCGTGAGGGATTTCCTCATCACGGGACTCAGGAGCTACGCCGAGTACCGGGACGAACCGATTGTCACGACGAAGGGAGCCCAGGCCAAGACATTCGGCCAGTTCGTCGTGATCTATTATATCCTGATCCTCTATGTCGGACGGAGCATCCCTCCCGTGTACGAGGAGTTCGGCGCGACAATCGACACTCTCATGCATCCCAAAGTGCTCTTCGGCATGATGCTTCTTGTGACCCTCACGACGGCGGGCACAGGCATTGCCTATATATTCGACAACAGGAAGGTCCTCCGGGGACTCTATGAACGGAACCGTCCACCAGCCTGAGGCTTCGGAGGGGAGCCGCGTCCCTTTTGCCGTGCGGCTTATCGCCACCGGATTCTACACCGGCTACATTCCGTGGGCTTCCGGGACGTTCGGATCTCTTGCCGGACTTCTCCTGTTCCTCATCCCGGGTGTCGCCACAGGGGGCATGCTCCCCGTACTCCTGGTTCTCGGACTCGGCATCGGTGTGTACACTTCGGGGCGTGTGGCGGAGGCGGAGGGGAACCGGCTGAGCAGGAGCGCTGCGGCGGCGAAGGCGATCTTCCAGCCTGAAAGGCACCTGCAGGCTGACCCTTCTATCGTGGTCATCGACGAGATCCTCGGGATGTGGATATCGCTTGCCGGAATCAGGGTGGGACTCACGCCGTACATCACAGCATTCGTGCTGTTCCGTCTCTTCGACGTGCTCAAACCGCAACCCGCAAGGTACCTTGAACGACTCCCCGGCGGCTGGGGGATCATGCTCGACGACGTCGCTGCCGGGCTGTACGCGAATGTCGGGACACGGGTTGTTCTGTTCCTCTGGACGCTGTTCGTGAACAGTGGAGGGTGAGTTGAACGCGCACATACTGACGATAGGAGACGAGCTGCTGATCGGGCAGGTCATCAACACGAACCAGGCGTTCATCGCCGAACGCCTCAATTCGATCGGCGTGGACGTCGCATGCATGTCTACAGTGGGCGACACGATGGACGCCGTGCTCGGCGCCCTCCGCACGGGATGGGAATCGTCCGCCGTGACGGTCGTGACAGGGGGACTCGGGCCGACACACGACGACATCACAAGGAATGCGGTCTGTACGTTTTTCCACACCGACCTCGTCCCGAATGAAGAGGTCAGGCGCCATATCGGCGAGCTCATGAAGAAAAGAAACCTCCCGACGAATGCCGCCGCGGCCGACCAATCCCTCGTCCCCCGCAGCGCCGACGTGATCCCCAATCCGATCGGCACGGCCCCCGGCCTCAGGTTCAGCCGGGAGGGGAGGATCATGTTCGTGCTTCCCGGTGTCCCCTACGAGATGAAGGAGATGATGGACGGATCGGTGATCCCCTTCCTCGCCCCCCTTGCCGCAGAGCAGGTCATACGTCACCGCACGATCCTGACGACCGGGATAGCTGAAAGTTTCCTCGCCGCGCAGCTCGGCGACCTGGATCAGCTCCTCGGCGGGGCATCGCTGGCTTTTCTCCCTTCCCCCTCGGGAGTACGTCTCAGAATCACGGTGCACGGCAGGACCCCATCCGAGGCAGACGGGACCGTCCGTGAGGTGGAGGAGCGGATACGGTCGAAAGTATCGCGCTATATCTACGGCACGGACGACGAGGACCTCGAGACTGTCCTCGGCCGCATGCTCGCTGAGAAGAAGCTCACGATCGCGGTCGCGGAGTCGTGCACGGGGGGACTCATTGCGCACAGGCTGACGAACGTCCCCGGGAGCTCGGCATACTTCGAACGGGGGGTTGTCACATACAGCGACGCCTCGAAGACAGGACTCCTCGGGGTCCCGGAACAGACGATAGGCGCACACGGCGCGGTCAGCAGGGAAGCGGCGGAATCGATGGCATTGGCAGTACGCACTACTGCCCGCACGGACATCGGGCTGTCGACAACGGGGATCGCCGGACCGGCGGGGGGGACTCCCTCCAAACCGGTCGGCACGGTATGGATCGGCATCGCGGACCGGGCAGGAACGCTTGCGCTGAAATTCAATTTCGGCGAGGGACGTGCGCGCGTCAAGGAGCGGGCGTCGCAGGCGGCGCTGGAACTTGTGCGGAGGCGACTTCTGAATCTGGAGTAGGCCATGGACTCACTCAGGCTCTTCATCGCCGTCGACACACCCGCGGCGGTGAAAGGGGAGATGGCACTCCTCAGGGACGACCTGGTCCGCCGGGCCAGGGATGTCCGGTGGGAGGTCCCGGAGAAATTCCACTGCACGCTCCGGTTTCTCGGAAACGTTGAGCGCTCCAGACTCGGATCCGTCGAACAGCAAGTTGCCGCGGCCGCCTCCGGCACTCCTCCCCTCTCCCTCAGGTATTCGGGGATTGGCGTCTTCCCCGACATGACGATGCCCCGCGTCATCTGGGTCGGCATCACTCAGAGCGGAGGAGACCTGAGCCGGTTGCAGGAGACCATCTCCGGCGGTCTTCAGGACCTCGGGTTCGTTCCGGAACAACGGCCGTTTCATCCGCATGTGACGCTGGGACGTGCCGGGAGCGGACGTGCCTCCCGCGCCTTGATTGAGATCGTAGAAACGCGTACATTCGATCACCCGCCGGTGATTGTCCCCGCCGTGGAGATCATGCAGAGCGTGCTGAGGCCCCGCGGATCCGAGTATGTTGTCCTTCGGTCCATCCCTCTCACGGGGGGAGACCGCACCTATCCCGGTCCCCGGGACTGATCGTAATACGCCGTCACTGCGAGTATATACATCAACAAGGAGTCGCTCATGTCCGAAGAGAAGGACCCGAAGTTCCAGGCATTGAAGATTGCCCTCGACCAGATCGAAAAGCAGCACGGAAAAGGGAGCGTCATGCGTCTCGGCGACGGACCGATACAGCAGGTGGAGGTGATTTCGACCGGATCGGTTTCGCTGGATGCAGCGCTGGGGATCGGCGGGATACCGCGCGGACGCGTGATCGAAGTCTTCGGCCCCGAATCGTCCGGGAAGACAACCCTGTGCCTTCAGATCATCGCGGAAGCGCAGAAGACAGGGGGTATCACCGCGTTCATCGACGCCGAGCACGCCCTGGATCTCGCGTACGCGAAGAAGCTCGGCGTGGACGTCAACAACCTGCTCCTCTCGCAGCCGGAGTTCGGCGAGCAGGCGCTCGAGATCGTCGAGACGCTCGTCAGGAGCGGAGCGCTTGACGTCATCGTGATTGACTCGGTCGCGGCACTGACCCCCAGGGCGGAGATCGAGGGAGAGATGGGGGATCCGAGCATGGGGGTCCAGGCGCGGCTGATGTCCCAGGCACTCCGGAAGCTCACATCGGCGATCAGTAAATCGAAGACGTCGGTCATATTCACAAACCAGCTCCGGATGAAGATCGGCGTAATGTTCGGCAACCCGGAAACGACGACCGGAGGGAACGCACTCAAGTTCTACGCCTCGGTTCGTCTCGACGTCCGCCGCATTGAGGCGATCAAAGACGGAACGACAATCGTCGGAAACCGGACCAGGGTCAAGGTGGTCAAGAACAAGGTGGCCCCCCCCTTCAGGGAGGCCCAGTTCGACATACTGTACAACGAGGGGATCTCGAAGCTCGGGGACCTGGTGGACACAGCCGTGGAGCAGAACATCATTGCAAAATCAGGCTCATGGTTCTCTTACGGGGAGGAACGTATCGGCCAGGGGCGGGACGCGGTGAAGAAGTATCTTCAGGAGAACGAAACGGTCGCAAGGAAAATCGACGGCGAGCTGCGCAAGAAGCTCGGCCTGGCTTCCGGGCCGCGTGCAACGCACCCCGGCAACGGGGAGTCCGCCGCCGCAAAGCACGAGCCACCCCCGGCAAAAGCCCCGGCACCCCCCCCGGCGGCGAAGGCCCCCTCTCCGGTCCCCCCTCCCCCCCGTCCGGAACCGGCCAGGAAGAAGTGACGGAAAAGCGACAATCAATCCCCCGTGCCCTGACGGCACGGGGGATTGTTGCATGACGACGCCCGCCCTGGAATGAAGATCACGCGGATAGAAAACCAGAAGAAACGCCCCGGAAGGAAGTCAATATTCGCCGACGGGGCTTTTCTCATCGGCGTGGGGACCGACACGCTGATACGCTTCGGACTGCGGACAGGGGATGAGATCACGGCCGGGACTCTCCGGCGTCTCGAACGGGCGGAAGAACTTCTCGCTGCCAGGATGGCGGCGCTTCGCTCCCTAGCCGTGCGCCCCCGGACGGAGCGCGAAATCCGCGATACACTCCGCGAGAAAGAATTCTCTGATGCGGTCGCCGCCGAGACCATCGGGGCCCTGAAGGAGGCGCGACTCCTCGACGATGCGCTGTTCGCCCGGTCGTTCATTCGCAGCGCGATCACGCTCAGGCCAACCGGTAGAGTGCTCCTGAGGCGGAAGCTTCTCCTCCTGGGTGTCGCAAAGACCACGGCCGATGAAGCGCTGGACGAGATACTGGAAGGGGTCAGCCAGGATGGCGAAGCAGACCGGGCTGCATTGGCGTTCGTTTCAAGGAAGTCAGCCCGCACGCGGAATCTGGATGCAAAAGGAAAGGCAAAACTCAGACAGCAGCTGACGGGGTATCTTCTCAGGCGCGGCTATACCTGGGATATCGTGGCTCAGTCCGTGAAGAAAGCCATGAAGGGAGACGAGGGTGAGGGGGAAGAGCTCTGAGGTCATTTTCGATATCGTTACGCTCCCCTCCCCGCCGGGGACGTTTGATGAACAAGAGCACCCCTCCCTGTGCGCGGGTCCGGGAGAGGATCCGGCGGAGGCCCTGCACCGGATGAGCCTTTCGCCTCTCACGGCGCGCACCCTTGCCGTCGCCATGCTGAATCCGGGGACAGGCATGGGAAGGATCTGGTACGAGCACCCGGGGGGCGGGCCGGCAGAAACCGGGGACGGACTGATAAAAACGCTCCCGGCGACTGAAGAGGAGATGCTCACGGAGTTCTGGGCCGCTGTAATGCGTTTCCAGCGGCTCATCACATTCAACGGCCGGCAGTTCGATTGCCCCTTCCTTATGCTCCGCTCTGCACTCCTTGGGGTTCCACCGTCCCGCAACCTCATACCATACCGATTCAGCGCCAGGGAACACTGCGATCTCCTGGATCAGCTTACGTTCTACGGAGCGACGAGGAAATTCACGCTCGAGGCATACTGCAGTGGATTCGGCATACGGCGCGCGGGGGGGGAACCGGGGCGGCCGGACTTCTCCCGGCTCATCGAGGAGGGGAGGAACAAGGAGATCGCCGAGTACGCCGCCGGAACAGTCCGGGCAACCGCCGAGCTCTATCGCCGCTGGGAGGGGTCGCTGTCGTTCCGTCGCGGTGCAGGGGGGACCTTCCTCCATCGTTTCCCGAGTTCAAAATAGATCATCGACGCCGCAGAGAGCTTCAGGAGNNAGGAGGTCCCACCAGCTGAATATCACGATCCCGGCCTGGAGCGCCGTGCCAATGCTGTGTGTGAAGAATATGCACAGGTGCAGGGCCCCCAGTGTGAACACCACGGCCAGGCCTGCGGCCATCGAGAGAGCCGTCCGCAGGAGCGAGTGCCGGCCGTCGAGAAGATATCCGACCAGTGCTGAGGCCAGAGGAAATGAGAGGATGTAGCCGCCTGATGGCCCCAGTATCCGCGCGATCCCGGCTGCCCCCCCTGCAAACACCGGGGCCCCCAGAACACCGGCAGCAATATATGCCAGCTGGCTCAGCATGCCGTTCCTCGGTCCGAGAAACGCCCCCGAGAGAAGGACCATGAGAGTCTGGAGCGTGTACGGTACCGGCTGATGAGGAATCTCCAGCCGGGCCGAGAGCATCGTCGCCGCCGCGAAGAGAGCCACCCAGAAGAACTGGACGAGAGCCGGAGAAAAAACCACACCCTTCCGGAATACGAGATCCGATGAGTCATTCATGATGCTTCTCCTGATGGGGCTGATGGAATCAATGTGATGCTGCGATCGTCGGGCAGGTCGGGCCTCCCCCGCTCAGATGAACATATGGAACCACCGCGCGGTCAGCTCCACCAGGTGGTCAAGTGTGGCGTTGCCGTGCCGGTACGGATGCTTTGCCCCGAATGTGTGACCGGTCCCCTCCAGCAGGATGAGTTCCGACTTCGACCGGTCTGCAGCGGCAAACAGTAATTCCGGTTCTGCCGGTCTCACCGACACATCCGCGGCGCCATGAACGAGGAGGAGCGGGACCGTGAGAGCCCGGACGGCCCTGGGCAGGTCATACACCTCCCTGTTCGCTTCCAGGTCACGGAGAACTTCGATCCCGAATTTCAGGCGCGTCCTGAGTCCCCTCACGGTTACAGGAAGGAACCCCTGACGCTCCCAGGCTTCACGCTGATGGGGAGTGTACCGGTGAAACGTGGCCACTGTTGACCATGCCGCGACCCCCCGGATCACGTGCTCTTGCGATGCCGAGAGTATCGCGACCCCTCCCCCCCGCGAGTGCCCTACAATGCCGATCCTCGAAGGATCGATGCGCCCCGCACCGAGCTGTCCTTCTTCTGCAGCACGGAGGAGCGCCCTGACATCCTCCAGTTCCTTCCCGATCGTGTTGCGGGAGAACTTCTCCAGCTCGGTGAATTTCTTCGACCCGGACCCCATGCCGTTGTGCGAGAAATTGAAGACGGCCGACGCGAAGCCCAGGGCCGCGAACCTGCGGCCGAAATACGGAAAGGGACCCCAATCCTTGTGTGCGGTGAACCCATGACAGATGACGAGCAGCGGCAACCCTGCTCCGCCTTCCGCATACCGGAGGTCCCCCGAGATGGCGTCTCCCGACTCGTTGCGGAGATTGAAGGGGGATTCGATCACCACCCGATCGGCATTGAGAGGAGAGTCCGGGAAGGGCATGCTGATGTGGGGAAAATATTGAAATCCGGCCAAAATGTCAACAAAGCGGAAAATTTGCCTTGCAGGAAACGCTCTTTTTTGTTATCTTTACAGGCTTCGATTCCAATCGGATTTTATGAGCATCCTTAAGGTTTTTTCCGGCCGGTCGAACCGTCCCCTGGCAGAGAAGATTTCGCGCGAGCTCGGAAAGGAGCTGGGCCAGTGTGAAATCAAGACCTTCAGCGACGGGGAAATATGGGTCAAGTTCACCGAGAACATCCGCGGGTCGGACGTGTACATCATTCAGTCAACCAACCCGCCTGCGGAGAACCTCCTCGAACTCCTGATCATGATCGACGCCGCGCGCAGGGCCTCCGCGCGGAAGGTAAACGCCGTCATCCCGTATTTCGGTTACGCGAGGCAGGACCGCAAGGACCAGCCGCGCGTGTCGATCACGGCAAAGCTCGTGGCGAATCTCATCACACAGGCAGGCGCCGACCGGGTCATTACGATGGACCTTCACGCGCCGCAGATACAGGGTTTTTTTGACATCCCCGTCGACCACCTGTATTCTTCCGCCATACTCGTGAAGCATTTCAAGAAGATGCATCTGGCGAACCTGGCCGTGGCGTCGCCGGACGTGGGGGGCATCAAAATGGCCCGCGCATATGCAAAGCGTCTCGAAGCGGATCTGATCGTCATCGACAAGCGCCGCCCGAAGCCGAACGAAGCCGAGGTGATGAACATCATCGGCGAGGCGCGCGGGAAGAACATACTCATCGTTGACGACCTGGTGGATACCGCGGGGACACTGTGCAATGCTGTGAAGGCACTGAAGGGCGCAGGGGCAAAAGACGTTTATGCGGCCTGCACCCACCCGGTCCTCTCCGGCAGCGCGATCGAGAAGATTAACGCTTCCTCGCTCACGAGGCTCGTGGTAACGGATTCCCTCCCGCTGCCCACGGGGTCCGCCAAGATCGCGGGGGAATCGGTGGCCCTCATATTCGCAGAAGCGATTGAGCGCACGTTCAAGTTCAAGTCGATCAGCTCTCTTTTTGACGTCGACAAGGGTTAACGCACACGTACAGCAAGGAAAGGCGGGATCATGTCTGAAATTGTGCTGCAAGCCGAGATCCGGGAACTGACCGGGAAACGCGCCAAGCACTCGAGGCTGGCCGGGATGGTCCCCGGCGTCTTCTATGCGCGCGAGGAGAAGAGCCTGAATATTCAGGTCCCAAAGCCCGGTCTGGATCCGCTCGTGTTCACATCCGAGACGCACGTGATCGACCTTCGCCTGAAGGACGGGACATCCCGCAAGTGCATACTGCGCGATGTGCAATTCGACCCGGTCACGGACCGGCCGGTCCACTTCGATCTTCAGGGGCTGAAGGAAGACGAGAAGCTCACGATCGAGGTGCCGGTCGTCCTGACAGGAGGGATCCCTCTGGGGGTCCGTGAAGGCGGTATGGTCCAGCACATCCTTCACAGGCTGAAGATCTCCTGTTTTCCGAAAGACATTCCGGAAAAGGTCGAACTCGACATCACCGAACTCGGCATTAATCATTCGGTCCATGTCCGCGACCTCAACATCCCGAACGTCACGGTGCTGGAGAACGCCGGCAGCGCGGTGGTCAGCGTGCTGCCGCCGACTGTCGTCAAGGAGGCGGAAGTCGCACCCGTGGTGGAGGAGGCCGTCAAAGAGCCCGAGGTCGTCGGCAAGGGGAAGAAGCCTGAAGAGGGCGAAAGCGCGGAACCTGCGAAGGGCGATGCGAAGGGCGCCCCCAAGGATGCAAAGCCTGCTTCCAAGGAAGCCAGACCGGCTTCCAAAGAGGAGAAGAAGAAGTAACTTCCAGGCCATTCGGCGTGGACTCCGACCTGGACTCCGCAATGATCGTCGGCCTCGGGAACCCCGGCGCAGAATACGAAGGGACCAGGCACAACGTGGGGTTCATGGCGGCGGATGAAATATCAGCCCTGCTTCGCGTCCGTTTTTCGTCACGGCACGGCACGTTCGATTACGCGCGCGCGAGGGCGGGGGGAGTCACGGTCCATCTGGTGAAGCCCCTCACGTACATGAACCTGAGCGGGACCGCCATCAGCGAAGCCCTCGCGATGACGGGGACCCCCGTCGGACGGACGCTCATCATCCTCGACGATTTCCAGCTCCCCCTGGGAGCGCTCAGGATCCGGCCGGCGGGGAGCGACGGCGGACACAGGGGCCTGGCCTCGGTCATCGCTTCGCTTCAGACCGATCGGGTCCCCCGCCTGCGCTGCGGGATCGGGAGAGAGGTGCTCCCGCCGAAGGAGGAACGCCGCGATTTCGTGCTGGAGGTCTTCGAGCCCGGGGAAGCCGCTCCGGCGCGGGATATGATTCACAGGGCAGCGGATGCCGCCCGTGCGTTCGCCGAGTCTGGAATTGAACACGCAATGACAGTGTACAACACGCCGTAAACCACAAGAGGGACTCCTCTACTCTTCAGTTCACCGCCCGGTGAGTACTGGAGGGTCACGAACCATCAACGGTCCACAGGGAGGTCAATAGCATGGAGAAAGCCCGGCTGTACGAAACAACGTTCATCATCAACGCGTCGCTTGATGACCCGCAGGCAGATGCCGTCATCGGCCGTGTGCAGGACGTGATCGTCAAGAACGGCGGCACCGTCAACGCACTGAACAAGTGGGGACGCAAGCGCCTGGCGTACACCATCAACAAGAAGACGAACGGCTTCTATGTCAACATCGAGTTCACCGCCCCGGCTCCGCTTCTGGCGTCGCTCGAGCGCTCATTCCAGCTCGACGAGATGATACTCCGATTCCTCACCATCCAGCTGGATCAGAAGGCGATCGCGGCACGGGCAAAGGCCCAGGCCGCCGCCGCCGCCGCCGCCCCGCCCGCTGCGGAGCCGGCGCCCGTGCAGCCCCGCGAGCCGCTCTTCAAGGAACCCGCCCCGGACAGGAAATCATAACGCCAACGCCACAATACTAACGATTGACAAGGGAGACGCAGACTGTGATCACCACCAGGAAGCCACGGCGCGACAAAGAGAGCCAGATGCCCCGCAAGAAGCGGACATGCCGGTTCTGCGACGCGAAAGAGATCTACATCGACTACAAAGACGACAAGCGCCTGTCGCGCTTCGTCACCGAGCAGGGGAAGATCATCCCCAAGCGAATCACCGGGACGTGCGCAAAACACCAGCGCCAACTCGTCAAAGCAATCAAGCGGGCGCGGCATCTCGCGATGCTGCCGTTCGTGTCCGATTCCATCCGTTAGGACTCTCAAGGGGACCATCCATGAAAGTGATACTTCGCAAAGAACACGAGAAACTGGGGCAGGTCGGTGCCCTGGTGGACGTGAAGGACGGCTACGCGCGTAATTTCCTGATCCCGAAGGGGATCGCCTTTCCGGCGAGCAGCGGCAGCATGCGCGCCCTGGAGGAGGAAAAGAAGCAGGCCACCCGGCGCCACACCAAGGAGCTCAAGGGGAGCGAAAAGCTCGCGGCCGAACTCGAGAAGCTGTCGATCACCCTGCAGATGAAGGTGGGTGAGGATGAGAAGCTCTTCGGCGCCGTGACGTCGCAGATGGTGGCCGACGCGCTGAAGGAGAAAGGGTTCGACCTCGACAAGCGCATCATCGATCTGGAAGAACCGATCAAGGCGCTCGGCATCTACACCGTGGACGTGAAACTCCCGCAGAACGTCACCGGAAAGGTGAAAGTCTGGGTCGTCCGCGAGTAGCGGCGGCGCACGGAACCCGGGATGTGACGTCAGGTGTTGAACAGTATAGGCAGGGGGAACACCCATGGCAAAGAAGGTCGAGACTCTTGATGAGGTGACAATCCGCTTCGCGGGCGACTCCGGCGACGGCANNACGGCGTGAGCGGATTCCAGATCAAGTTCGGCAGCACGGACATCCTCACCCCCGGCGACACCTGCGATGTGCTTGTGGCGATGAACCCGGCGGCGCTCGTGACAAACGTGGAAATCCTACGCCGCGGCGGAACGATCATCGTGAACGAGGACGCTTTCACAGAGAAGAACCTGAGAATGGCCGGCCTGTCGACGAACCCCCTGGAAGACCATTCGCTGGAGAAATTCCAGGTCCACGCGATCGGCATCACGAAGCTGACGACGAACGCGCTGGCAGACATGAATCTCTCCACGCGTTTTGTCGACAAGACCAAGAACTTCTTCGCCCTCGGGCTCATGTACTGGATGTACAACCGTCCCCTGGATCAGTCGATCCGGTTCATTGAGGAGAAATTCGGCACCAAGGACAAGCAGGTTGCCGAGGCAAACCTGAGGGTGTTGCGCGCGGGATACAACTACGGCGATACCACCGAGGTCTTTACAACCCGCTTCGATGTGAGGCCCGCGAAACTCGCACCGGGGAGATACCGGAACATCATGGGAAACGTCGCGACCGCACTCGGGCTTGTGGCGGCGGCCAGGAAATCGGGGCTGCAGCTCTTTCTGGGGAGCTACCCGATCACGCCGGCGAGCGACATACTCCACGAGCTTTCGCGCCTGAAGGAATTCGGGGTAAAGACATTCCAGGCCGAAGATGAGATCGCGGCGATCTGCGCGGCAATCGGCGCATCATACGCGGGAGCGCTGGCGGCCACGACGACAAGCGGTCCCGGACTCGCGCTGAAGACCGAAGCTCTCGGACTGGCCATCATGCTCGAACTCCCCCTGGTCGTTGTGGATGTTCAGCGGGGGGGGCCGAGCACCGGCCTCCCGACCAAGACCGAGCAGGCCGATCTGCTGCAGGCCGTCCTCGGACGGAACGGCGAGGCCCCGCTGTGTGTCCTGGCGGCATCCTCCCCCGCCGACTGCTTCCTGACGGTGTACGAAGCGGCCCGGCTGGCCATCAAGTTTATGACGCCCGTGATCTGCCTGACCGACGGTTACCTCGGCAACGGCGCCGAACCCTGGCGGATCCCCGATGTCGGGGAGCTTCCGCCGATACCGGTCACGTTCGCGAAGGACCCGGTCGGCTTCCAGCCGTATGCGCGAGACCCCGGAACGCTGGCAAGGCCCTGGGCTATTCCCGGGACTCCCGGTCTCGAGCACAGGATCGGCGGACTCGAGAAGCAGGACGTCACCGGCAACATCAACTACGAACCCGACAATCACGACCTGATGATCCGGCTGCGCGCACGGAAAATCGAACGGATCGCCGATGACATCCCCGAACTTACCGTTGAAGGACCCGCTTCCGGCGACATCCTCCTTGTGGGCTGGGGAAGCACCTACGGCTCCATCAAGAGCGCTGTCTCCGGCCTCAGGGAATCCGGTCATCACGTGTCGCAGATCCATCTCCGCCATATCAACCCGTTTCCCCGCAATCTCGGCACCATCCTCTCCGCCTTCAGGACGGTCATCGTCCCGGAGATCAACAGCGGCCAGCTGATCAAGCTCCTGCGCGCGAAATACCTCGTGAACGCCGTCGGGTTCAACGTCGTCAGGGGACTGCCGCTCCGTTCGGAGGAGATCGAGGATTTTGTGGAGAATCACATTGGAGGGACTCATGCCTGAGGCAGAACAGCAGACGCCGGCGAAACTGACGATCAAGGATTTCCAGTCGGATCAGGACATCCGCTGGTGCCCGGGGTGCGGCGACTACTCGATTCTGGCACAGGTCCAGAGGGTGTTTCCGGAGTTCCCGCACAGGAGGGAGCAATACGTCGCGGTATCGGGCATCGGCTGCTCCAGCCGGTTCCCGTATTACCTGAACCTCTACGGCATTCACGGGATCCACGGCAGGGCGCCCGCCATCGCCTCCGGGGTGAAGATGGTCAACCCCTCGCTCGACGTCTGGGTTTCGACAGGGGACGGCGACGGGCTCAGCATCGGCGGCAATCACATGATCCATATGCTCCGCCGGAACCTGAACATCAAGGTCCTCCTCTTCAACAATCAGATCTACGGATTGACAAAGGGACAGTACTCCCCCACCTCCCTGCTCGGGCAGATCACGAAATCCACCCCGGCGGGGGTGATTGATTTTCCGTTCATTCCGGTCTCCCTCGCGCTCGGCGCGCAGGCCACGTTCGTCGCGCGCGCGATGGACCGTGACCCGAAACACCTCCAGGACGTCGTCCGCCGCGCGGAATCGCACCACGGCGCCGCCTTCGTCGAAATCTACCAGAACTGCAACGTCTTCAATGACGGGGCATTTTTTCAGTTCACGGAGAAGGAGACGAAAGACGACCACATCGTGTACCTCGAACACGGCAAACCTCTTGTCTTCGGCAAGGAGCGCCAGATGGGGATTCGTCTGAACGGGTTCACTCCGGAGGCGGTGTCGCTGAAAGAGGGGAAATACTCGGCAAGCGACCTCCTCGTTCATGACGAAAATGACTCGACGCTCGCCTTCATACTGGCGAACATGATACACAACCCCGACCTCCCCCGCCCGATGGGGGTGTTCCTCGCGCTTGACCACCCGACATACGAAGAACAGATGGCGGACCAGATTGCCAGGGCAAAAAGCAAAAAGGGAGAAGGGGACCTCCAGAAGCTGCTGGACGGCGAAGAGAACTGGGTTATCAAGTAACTGGATCCTGATGGCAAACCCGGAGGAAATGCGGGAGGGTATGCCAGAAGACAGGCCGGAGGGGATGCCCGGGAGCATGAAAGAAGCGATCAGAGCAATCCTCGGTCTCTTTCGCACCCGAGAGCGGTTCGTGCTGACGACGCACATCAACCCGGACGGCGACGGGATCGGATCGGAGATCGCCCTGGCCTCCTGGCTCCGGAAACGCGGGAAAGAGGTGCGGGTGATAAACCACAGTCCCCTCCCCGCGGTGTACCGTTTTCTCGATCCCGGCGGGACCGTCGGGGAGTTCGACCCGGACCGTGACGGTCCGGCAATTGCAGGTGCAGACGTGATCGTCGTCCTCGACACCAACCACCCGGACCGGCTCCAGTCCATGAAGGAAGCCGTCCTTGGTTCCCCCGCCACCAAGGTCTGCATCGACCACCACCTCGACCCCGACCCGTTCGCATCCCCGGCCCTCCTGGACGAGAACGCCACGTCCACGGGTGAAATCCTCTACCGTCTCCTTTTCGGAGAGGGGGACGAAGGACTCACCGCGGAGGTCGCCACCGGGCTCTACTGCGCCATCATGACCGACACCGGGTCGTTCCGCTATCCCCGCACCGGACCGTTGACACACACGATTCTCTCACGCCTGATCGCGTGCGGAGCGGATCCCGTCAGGATCTATGCGGAGGTATATGAACGCTGGTCAAAGGGCCGCATCCACCTCCTCGGAGAGGTCCTGGCCGGCCTCAGAACTGAATTCGAAGGGCGCCTTGCCCATATCACGATCACACGGGAGATGCTCTCACGCACCGGGACAAGCGAGGAAGACACGGACAATTTCACGACATACCCGATGTCCGTCGACGGTGTCCGCGTGGGGATCCTCTTTCTGGAGATCGAGGGAGGGGTCAAAATCAGCTTCCGGTCAAAGGGGATGATTCCCATAAACGCCCTTGCGATGGAATTCGGAGGGAACGGGCATAAGAACGCCGCGGGGGCCCGCATCGCGGGAGGCGAGACCGGTGAAGTGCGCGCGCGCGTCCTCTCTGCGGCGCTCAAGTACGTCACGGGGGGAGAATGATACGCATCGCCGTCCAGAGAGGAGATCTCCGGCGCGTGGAGTCGGACGTCCTGATTCATCTGGTCTTCGAACAGTGGCAGAAGTCCGCCGAGGAGCTCAGAGTTCTCAGAACTCTCACGGGTGCGGACTTGATCCCGGAAGGGGGAACCGGGTTCGCGGGCAAGGAGCGGGAGACGCTTCTTCTCTTCCCCAGGAACCTCTCCGCTGCGCGGCTCCTCCTCGTCGGCGCCGGCGCACACGGGAACTGGAGCAGGGAGCGCCTCCGGAGGGCCGGGGCGACGGCCGCAAAGGCGGTGAGGGGGATGGGACTCCGCACGGCCTCGTTCATCGAGCCTGAAAAGAAGATTGCGGCGGCCCTGGCCACCGCGACCGGTGAGGATCCGGCCGAGGTCTACGGGTGCGCTCTCGCTGAAGGAGTCCTCCTCGGCCTTTACCGATATGACAGGTACAAGACGCGGACGAATTCCGCACCCGATCGCCTCAGCAGGATCTCGTTCATCACAGATTCCCCGTCCCGCGGGAAGGGGATCGCCAGGGGGGTCGGCTTCGCCACCCTGGTGTGCGAGGCGACCTGCTTTGCACGCGACCTTGAGAATGCGCCGGGGAACGAAATCTACCCGGAGTCGCTTGCCGCGGCCGCGAGATCGGCGGGAAGGCGGAGCGGCTTCACGGTGAGAGTCTTCGACGTGCGGAAGATACGTTCGCTCGGGATGGGGGGACTCCTCGGTGTCGCCCGCGGGAGCAGGCGCCCCCCCAGGCTCCTGGTCATGGAATACCGGGGAGAGGGAGTCTCGCGGCATTCAGTCGCCCGTGGAAAGAACCCGGTGGTGCTCGTCGGGAAAGGGGTCACGTTCGACTCAGGCGGGATCTCCATCAAACCTTCGGCAGGGATGGCGGAGATGAAAATGGNNACGGCATGACGTCGGAGGTGGACAATACCGATGCGGAAGGGCGGCTGATACTGGCGGACGCCCTTTCGTACGCGGGGCGTTACGATCCCGCGCTCGTCATTGATCTCGCGACGCTCACCGGTGCCGTCGTCGTGGCCCTGGGTCATGTCGCCACGGGGATGATGGGAAACGACACGGAAGCCATGCGCCTTCTCAAGGAGTCAGGGGACCGGACATATGAACGGGTCTGGGAGCTTCCGATGTTCGAGGAATACGAGGCGCTGATCAAGAGCGACATTGCCGACGTGAAGAATACCGGCGGCCGCTGGGGTGGTGCCATTACCGCCGCGATGTTTTTGAGAAAGTTCACCGGCACCTACGGCTGGGTGCACCTCGATATCGCAGGAACGTCCATCATCGAGGAGCCGGCTGACTATACAGGGCGCGGAGGATCAGGGGTGGGAGTGCGCCTCCTTATCGATTTCCTGCGGCAGAGGAGTGCACACTAGAGTCACCTGAAGAAAAAAGGAGAAGACGTTGTGCGACCGACACTGTGGATAGGATTGTCGATTGCCCTGGCGCTGGGTGCCGTGACACCCGTCTCCAGGGCTCAATTCCGCCCTCCCCGAACAGAGCCCGGGCCCCAGGTACTGTTCTTCGAGGCGCTCGGCCTCCCGGGTGAAGGGGACTCGCTTCACGAACGGATCGACATCCACTACCGGATCGACAGGGAGTTCTTCGTGCCCGTCAGGGACCCGGACGGGCGCTCCCCGTTTCACAGGAGCGGGGAGATTCTCGTCGAACTCGCCGATTCGACAGGCGGGATCGCCACACGAGCGATGCAGACACTGGAGATCCCTGAGGAATCGGCCGACAGGAAGCCGCTCGGCGGCCGCTGGGAGCAGGGGATATTGAGGCTCCTGGTGTCCCCGGGAAGGTACAGGATACTGATGACCGTGGAGGACGAGGAATCCCGCAGGAGCATCATGGACAGCAGCAGGTTCGCGGGGACATCCCCCATGAACGCGTCGGGACTGGCCACGGCGTCGGTCGCACTCATCGCCTCTCCCCGGGACGCACACGGTGTGCCCGGGGACGTGACACTGATGAATTACGGAGAGGATGTGCTCTTCGGCCGCCCGGCGGCGCTCCTTGTGACATGGAAATCCGCCGGAGGACGCGACACTCTTCTGACTGTCAGGTACTCCTTTACCGAGGAACCCCCGTCCCCTGAAGACCGGCCTCTGCTCCCCCCTGACCGGGAGGTCACCGTCCCGTTCACCTGCGGAGTGACGCTGGTGCCATGGACCGACAGCTCGCGCGCCGCGTACAGGCTCTCTGCGGACGCGGCAGGACGGACGTGCGCGGCCGTCGTTCCCATCCCGTTCTCCCGGCTCCTCCTCCGGTCATACCGGATGACATTCTCTCTCTCCTCGGGCCCGGGCAGGCATGAAATACTCAGGAAGGGACGGGCCGTGTGGCCGGACATGCCCTTCTCGCTGAAAGACATCGACAACGCCCTGGACGCTCTCCGGTACGTCACGACGGAATCCGAACTGGACTCGCTCCGAAGGGGGAACCTGGAGACACGGCGGGCGAACCTGGAAGGCTTCTGGCGTTCGAAGGGGGGGAAGCAGGAGACGGCGTTCAACGAGGTGATGGCCGAGTATTACAGGCGTGTCGACCTCGCGATGCGGAATTTCGGGACTCTCCGTCAGCTGGACGGACTCCGTTCCGACAGGGGAAAGATCTATGTCCTGTACGGCCCACCGACGACGACCGACAGGACGCTCGATCCCGTCTCCGGGTTCCAGGAGGTCTGGACATACAGCCACCTGAAGAAGAAGTTCATCTTCATCGACCAGAACAAATCAGGAAATTACGTTCTCGTTTCGACGACGGCACTATGAAACCCACGATCGCGATCACCGTCGGCGACTACAACGGCATCGGGCCCGAAGTCGCCCTGAAAGCGATAGCAGCCCCGGTCGTGCGGCGGATCTGCACGCCCGTGCTTGTAGGCCCGCCGGAGGTGTTCAATCGTGTGGCCTCCCGCCTTTCGCTCCGCATGCGGTTCCTCCCCTTCCCCTCCGCCACGGGTGAGGGGGGACGCACCGTGCAGATACTCGAACCCTCCGGAGGGACCCCGGTCCGGTTCTCCCCCGGGAGGCTCTCCGCTGACGCGGGGGCAGCGGCGGGGGCGGCCATACGCGAATCCGTCAGGCTCGTGCTCGGAGGGGACGCCCGGGCGCTTGTCACCGCCCCCGTGTCGAAGCATGCGCTGCATCTGGCCGGGGTCAACGCACCGGGGCAGACGGAATTTCTCCAGCGCCTCACACACTCTCCCCACGTGGCAATGATGCTCATCAGCGGCTCGCTCCGCGTCGGCCTCGTCACGATACACACACCGCTCCGGAACGTCTCGCGTCAGCTGACCGGTACACTCCTCCGGGAGCGTGTCACGGTGATCCACCGTGCGCTACGGACCGACTGGCGGATCCGGTCTCCCCGGCTCGCCGTTCTTGCACTCAACCCGCACGCCGGCGAGGGGGGAGATATCGGCAACGAGGAGCAGCGGGTCATCATACCGGTGATTGCCTCGCTCAGAGGAGAGGGGATGCGCCTGGAGGGACCCTTCCCCGCTGACGCCTTCTTCGCGCGGTACGCCCCGGGGACGTACGATGCCGTCGTCGCTATGTACCATGACCAGGGATTGATCCCCCTGAAGATGTGGGCCCGGGGACACGCCGTCAATGTTTCCGTGGGGCTCCCGCTGGTCAGGACCTCCCCGGATCACGGTACCGCGTTCGACATCGCAGGGCGGTCGATCGCCGACCCCGCCAGCATGATCGAGGCGATACGAGCCGCCGTCGCGCTCGCTTCCCACCGTCCGGCAGCGACCCGCAAGGAGAGACGATGATATCGTTTCAAGGCGTCTCGGTGGATTTCGGCTCTCATGCGCTGCTGAAGGACGTCACGCTCCAGATCAGGCCGGGGGAATTCGTCTTCCTTGTCGGCCAGACCGGTTCCGGGAAAAGCACCGTGCTCCGGCTTATCTACATGGACTTACTCCCCTCCCGGGGGACCGTCTACGTCGGCAAACACTGCTCCGCGTCGATCCAGCTCCGTGAAATCCCGTTTCTGAGGCGCGAGCTGGGTGTCGTCTTCCAGGATTTCAAGCTTCTCGAGGATAGAAGCGTGTACGACAACGTGGCGTTCACGCTCCACGTCACCGGTACCCCCGCGGCCGAGATCAAGAAGAAGGTGATGCACACACTCGGCGACGTCGGACTCAGCCACGCGCGCAACAAGATGGCGCATGAGCTTTCGGGGGGCGAACAGCAGCGCGTGGCAATCGCGCGCGCGCTCGCCAACAATCCGGCATTCCTTCTTGCCGACGAGCCGACAGGGAACCTGGACCCCGGCACATCGCTCGAGATCCTGACCCTCCTGAAGGACATCAATATGCGGGGGACGGCGGTCGTGATGGCGACGCACAACTACGAGATTGTCAGGAAGGCGAACGAGAGGATACTGAAGATCGAGGACGGCGCCATCCGCGAGGTGGTCGGGCCGTTTTAACAGGACAGCGGTCAGCCCGCGACCGCCTCCACCCGCTTGATCTCGGGGAGGTCGCGCATCAGCACCCTCTCCACCCCCGCACGCAGAGTCATGGCGGACATCGGGCAGGAGAGGCATGTCCCCACCCACTGCAATTCCACCGTCCCGTTTTCCCGGATACGGACGAACTTCACATCTCCGCCGTCCATGCGAAGATACGGGCGGACGGTGTCGAGAGACTGTTCGACCCGGCCGGCGAAGAGATCGTGTGTGTTCATGTCAGCACACATTACAGGAGCTGTATGTCGACCGCCGGGGCCCCTGCCCGGGCGGCGTTGCGGATGCTGACCTGTGCCGCCACGCGTCTGGCTATGGAGCGGAGGATCGCGGATTGCACCGGGGCTTCCGGATCCGCCACAATGGGTGCTCCCCTGTCCCCGCTCACACGGATGTTGGTGTACAGGGGGACCTCGCCGAGGAAGGGGACCCCCATCTGTTCCGCCCCCCTTTTTCCCCCGCCGGCATCGAATATGTCCTCACGCCCGCCGCAATGTGAGCAGATGTAGTAGCTCATGTTCTCAATGACGCCGAGCACGGGGACGTCGACTTTCTCGAACATTTTCCATGCCCTCAGGGCGTCGGCGAGCGAGATATCCTGCGGAGTCGTGACGACGACTGCCCCCGTCAGCGGTATCGTCTGTACCAGCGTCAGCTGTATGTCCCCCGTCCCGGGAGGGAGGTCCATCACAAGGTAGTCCAGTTCCCCCCATTCCACATCCGACATGAACTGTTTGACCGCACCGCTGACCATCGGGCCTCTCCAGACGACCGCCTGCATCGGGTCGACAAGGAACCCGATCGACATGACCTTGACCCCCCAGTTCTCAATCGGCAGCAGTTTCTGCCCCTTCATGCCGGGACGTTCCTTGATCCCCATCATCAGCGGCATGCTCGGGCCGTAGATATCCAGGTCCACGAGGCCGACGACGGCGCCGTCCATGGCAAGGGCAACCGCGAGGTTTGCGGCGATCGTTGACTTCCCCACCCCCCCCTTCCCGGAAGCGACGGCGATCGTATTCCTGACCCCCTGGAGGACCGCACCACGCTGCGCGTGTTCGTGCTGCATGACATTGGAGGTCATCGTCACGTTCACTTCTCCCACGCCGCCGATCGCTTCCCTGACGGCCTTCACGGAGGCGGACTTCAGCTCTTCCCGCACGGGGCAGGCGGGTGTCGTGAGCTCAATCGTGAAGCGGACATCATTTCCGGTAATGACGACATCCTTAACGAACTTCAGCGTCACGATATCCCGGTGCAGGTCGGGATCTTTCACGCTGCGGAGCGCCTCCAGTATATTCCCCTCGTTCAACGGCTTCATGCGGTGCGGTTTCCCTTTACAGTGTCACAGTGTGAACACCCCGGACTCAGATGAGGTTCATTTTTTTTCCCACTTTTTCAAACGCCGCCAGGGCCCTGTCGATCTCCTTCATGCTGAGCGCCGCGGATACCTGCGCCCTGAGACGCGCCTCCCCCTTCGGGACGACCGGGTACCAGAGACCCCGCACGTACACTCCCGCCTTCATCAGAGCCTGACTCATCGCCTGCGCAACGGATGCCTCTCCGAGCATGACAGGAACAATCGGATGCTCCCCTTTCAGGATCCTGTAGCCGAGGGCCGATATCCCTTTTCTGAAGTACGCGGTGTTCGCCGCGAGCTTTCGCACGAGCGACCTGTCCTTCATGAGGAGCGTGAACGATGCGTCCGCGCCGAACACGATTGCCGGCGGGAGCGAATTCGAGAAAATATACGTCCGCGCTTTCTGACGCATGAATGCTATCAGCTCCCTCCTCCCGCTGATGTATCCCCCCGCAGCACCGCCGATCGCCTTCCCGAGGGTGCCTGTCAGAACGTCCACGCTGCCGTGGACCCCGCGCGCCTCAGGAGTCCCTCTGCCGGTCCTGCCGCACACTCCGACGCCGTGCGAATCGTCCACGAAGAGGATCGCATCATACTTCGCCGCAATCGCCACAAGGGCGTCCAGAGGGGCGAGGTCACCCTCCATGCTGAACACACCATCGGAGGCAATGATCCTGAGGCGGTAGTCCTTGGCCCTGTCTTCCTCGAGCTGGCGGACAAGATCGTCCATATCCGCGTGCGCATAGATCTTCCTCTCGGTGGTCTCCGGCCTGCAGAGCCGCTNNCGCTGGCCGTCGATGATGCTGGCATGGTTCAGCCGGTCGGAATAGATCACGTCACGGTAGGAATCCATCCCCATCTTCTCGTTTGTCAGCGAGGCGAAGAACGCCTCGTTGGCGGTCCAGCATGAGGAAAACAGTATCGTGTCCTCCGTCCCCAGGAACTTCGCGATCTTCTTTTCCAGGGAGAGGTGGATATCCTGCGTCCCGCAGATGAACCGCACAGAGGCCACGCCGTACCCGTACTCCCTGATCCCGCGGATTGCGGCATTGCGCACCACGGGGTGGTTCGACAGCCCGAGGTAGTTGTTGGATGCGAGCATGACCGCCTCCCGGCCGCCGACCCGGACGACGCCGTCCTGAGCGCTCTGAAGCGGCACCTCGTGCTTGTACGTGTTAGACCGTTCAAGATTCTCGAGTTCCCTCGTGACGAGCTCAAGCATATTTGCCATACGCGCCTCTCCGTTCCAGGGCTAGTGAAGTGATGATTTGACAAGCCGCGCGGCGAACGAGCCGTCCATCCCGTGCCGGTGGGGGAACGTCTCCACGAACCCGCGCGCGTTCACGAGGTCACGGCTGACAAACTGCCCGGCACCTTCCAGTGTGAATTCGGGGTGGCGGGCGAGGAATGCCCCGACGATTTCCTCGTTCTCGTCGGGCTCGACCGTGCACGTGCTGTAGACGAGAACGCCGTTCGGCTTGACGAGACGGGCCGCGTTCTCGATGAGCCCGGTCTGGATTTTTGTGAGCTTCATGATGTCGGAGACGTCCCGTTTCCACTTGATATCGGGTTTCTTGGCGAGGACGCCGAGGCCGGAGCAGGGCGCATCCAGCAGGACCCTGTCGGCGGGCTCCGCCTCCAGCATCGAGGCGTCGCCGGTCTGCAGCGTCACATTCCTCAGCCCCAGGCGATCGCACGACGCCCTGATGAGCGCCAGCTTCGCTTCGTGCCTGTCGATCGCGAGGACCTCCCCTTCATTCCTCATCATCTCGGCGATATTGGTGGTTTTCCCCCCGGGCGCGGCACAGAGATCGATCACGCGATCCCCCGGACCCGGAGCGAGGAGCATACAGGGAAGCGCCGCACTCTCATCCTGGATCGTGAACATCCCGTTGCGGAACAGGTCCATCTGACCGATCCCCGCAAGCGCTTTCACCCTGACGAAATAGTCGATGTAGCTTGAACCGGCGTAGGCGATCCCCTGCTCTTCCAGGAGGCGGAGAAACAACCCCGGATCGATCTTCAACCTGTTGATGCGGAGCGAGAGGGAAGGGCGTTCGTTGGCCGCGATAAGGAACCGTTTCGTCTCATCGACGCCAAACCGGGCAACCCAGCGCCTGACCATCCAGTGCGGATGCGAGTAGTACACGGCGAGGTGCTGTACCGGATCTTCCTCGGGAAGCGGGTAGCGGATCCCGTCGATGTTCCGTATGATGTTGCGGAGCACCGCATTCACAAGTCCCGCCGGCTTTTCACCGCGGATCCGCTTGATGAACTCCACACCTTCGTTAACCGCCGCCGAGTGGGGGATACGGTCGAGAAAGAGCACCTGATAGAGGGCAACGCGCAGCGTGTTCTTGATGTTGATTTCAGACTTGGCGAAGTTCCCGTGCGAAAATCCGTTCAGGACCCAGTCGAGCCGGTTCTGCCAGCGGAGGACGCCGTGGACGATCTCGTTGAGGAGCCCCTTGTCTACGTCGGCCAGATCCCCCGATTTGAGTTCAACGTCGAGCACCTTGTCCAGGTACGAGTCGGTCCGCTCGACGCGGTTCAGTATCCTCACCGCAGTGCCGCGGGGGCCGCTGTACAGGTTCTTTCTCGCTTGCGCAGGAATGGTATCCGGCGGGAGTGTCTCCACGTGTGTGCGCCTGAGTGAATGGGATGGTTGCAAAAAGAGCAACGTTCCGCGGCGTTGCTCGGTGCGGAACGTTGCTCATGTGCCGCCGGGCGGCACCCCAGAAGTCACGGCCGGACCCCGTTACGCGGCGGGAGTCTCGGCCACTTTCTTCGCGTACTTCCTGTTGTACCGTTCCACCCTTCCGGCGGAATCCACAAGCTTCTGGCGGCCCGTGAAAAACGGATGGCAGGCGGAGCAGATTTCAATCTTCAGGTTCCCCAGCGTCGAACGGGTCTCGAACGTGTTCCCGCAGACGCAGGTGACCACGGATTTCTTGTAGTCGGGGTGAATTCCTTCTTTCATTCGTACCCTCCTTTATCGCAACGTAGCTTCTCCGGTAGTATGACATAATACCGAATTCCGCCAAAAAAAGCAATCGCAAGGCCGGCTTGATATTGGAGACCTGATTCGATACATTCAGAGCCGTATGATGCAGGGGGTGAAATATCGGGCAGGGCGCGGCCTCCGTGCCGCGGTCATTGCGGCGCTCCTTGCCGGTGCGGCGGGCTGTGAAGCCTCCGCGCAGGAGGCAACGGCATTCGCCTTCCTCCGGAACGACGTTGGCGCCCGTGCCGCCGCGCTTGCCGGGAGCGTGGTGGCGGTCACCAATGACCCCGTCCTCCTCTTCTACAATCCCGCATCGCTCGGGACGCTCGCCTCCCCCGCCGGCTCCGCGGGATTCTTCAAGCACCTGCTGGACATCAACGCCGGATACGCCGTCTACGGCCAGGAGATCGCCGGCGTCGGGTACGTCGGCGCCGGGGTCATCTACACAAACTACGGTTCGTTCGACCGCACGGACGAACTCGGGAATACCCTCGGAACATTTACCGCCTCGGACATCGCCTTCTCCGCAGGGTACAGCAACTCACTCGAAGAGAACCTCTTCTACGGGGGAGCGGTCAAATTCATCTACTCGTCGATCGCGGGCTACCGGGCGACTGCGCTGGCGGCCGACGCCGGCATCCTCTACTGCCTCCCCGCAAGCCGGCTGACCCTCGGGGCAAGCCTGCGGAACATCGGCAGGGAGACGAGTGCGTACGCCGGCGTGAACGAACCCCTGCCGCTTGACCTCGCCGTCGGGGCTTCGGTCGTCCCCCGCGGCCTTCCCCTCCTTCTGAACGTCGATTTCCACCGGCTCAATGAGAATCCCGAAGGGTTCATCGACCGGTTCCGCGCGTTTACCGTCGGCGGGGAATTCACCCTCTCGCGCGTCTTCAAGGCCAGGTTCGGGTACAACAACCAGGCACGCAAGGACCTTCAGACCGGGACCACGTCGGGGCTGGCGGGGTTCTCGGCCGGCGTCGGGTTCATCATTTCCGGGACTGTCGTCGACTACGCCCTCTCCTCGCTCGGCCCCATCGGCAACCTGCACAGGATCTCGGTGGGCTCGTCATTCTGAACGCCGTCAGTGCCCCGCCAGGGGCGCCAGCAGCGCGGTTCCCGCCCAGAAGAGGAGCATTCCCCCGAACACGAGCAGCGGGATCACCCTGTTCCTCGAGTGATTGATTTCGGGAATCAGGTCGCTCGCCCCGACATAGGTGGATGCTCCGGCCGAGAACGCAAAGGCAATCCCCACGACGCGTCCGTTCACCGCCGAGAGGACGAACACGCTCAGAATGCCAAGCATCGTCGCCACGCCGATCGCGAGCGACGCCAGAAATGCCGTCTGTCTCCCCCGCTCCGCCGCGATCATCACCGATGCGATTGTGAGTCCTTCGGGGATCTTGTGAAGGAGGACTGCGAAGAATATGAGGAGCCCAAGGTAGAAGTTGAATTCCATCCCCGCTGAAATCGCAAAGCCGTCGAAGAATGCATGGATGAAGAGCCCTGCGAACGTCGAGAAGCTCGCCACGCCGGAGACCATCACATCCGTATGCGTCTCCTCGCCGAAGTGGAGGTGCCCCACGATCGTGTGTTCGAAGAAGTGCAGGACGGCATAGCCGAGGAGCATGAACAGGGGCGCCTCTCCCCCCACCGCGTGGAAACTCTCAGGGACGAGTTCGAGGAACACGAGTGCAAGTATGAATCCCGCGCCGAGAGACAGCAGGTATTCCTGAATGCTCCGGGGCCATTTCTTGCGCATGAGGACGAGGCTCCCCCCGACGATCTCCGCGGCCGCGGCGACGAGCCCGAACAGGATGATTGTGAGTGTCATGCGTGGAGGGGTCCTCTCAGTGCGCGTAGGGATTCGCCAGATACTGCTTCGCCTGGACGCGTGAATCCTGGTAGTCTTTCATCTCGCAGACCTTGCGGTACTGGGCGAGGGCGAGATCCCTCTTCCCCTGCATGTCGTACACCATCCCCATCTTCAGGTTCGCCATCGCCATAAACCCGGAGGCCTCTTCCCTGTCGAGCCTCCGCGAGAGACCGTCACAGCGATAGAAATGGTCAAGGGCCTCATCGAGCCTGCGGCCGACCATCGCCGCCATGCCGCAGTAGTACTCCGCCTCGCGCTCCACCGGGGGAGTATACCCTCTCATCCCGCTCCGCGCACGGGCGATGATCTCGGTGAACTCACCCCGCACCATGTCCCAGTTGTTCACCGCAACGTACGATCTCCCGCAATAGCGGTGAAACAGCATATTAGCGGGGAATTTCCCGTGCAGGTCCAGCGCGAGAGCGAGCGCCTGAGTGTAGTCCTTCTCATACGAGTAGTATATCTGCAGGAGAAAATACTCCGCCTCGACTGATGCGTATGTCCCTTTTTCCCACGCGGTCCGCAGCTGGCGGATCCCCTTCTGCCGGTCCCCCGGGGGAATGAAGAGGATCAGCGGCTTGGCGAACGGGTACTCGGAGGGGATGACGTCGGCGTAGTAGTTGTAGATGCCGGCGCCGAAAAGGACATCGTTGTTCCCCGGATCGAGATCCAGCGCTTCCTGGACCAGCGGGAGTGCCTTTCTCCCGGCGTTTGCCGCCCCGAAGTAGTCGTTCCGGTGGAACTTCAGGCGCCCTTCGAAACCGATCGCTCCCCCTTTGAAGAATATCGCGTTGACATCATCCCGGTTCTTCTCCAGCAGCGAATCGCACATTCCCACGACGCCGTCGAGCGCGTCAAAGAACTCCCTGTCGTTTCGTTCGTCGTCGATGTCGATCATGATAATCCACCAGCGGACCATGGCGAGGAAGAAATACCCGGCCGGGTCGCCCGGCCTCTGGCGGACCAGGTCCCGGAATTCCTTTTCCGCATTCTCGAATTCGAGGTTGTACACATGACCGATCCCGCGCCTGGCGAGCGCCTCGAACTGGGCCGGCACGGTCTGGCAGTGTGCGCACAGGCTCCCCAGGAGGCAGAAGAGGGCGCCGAGACAGAGCCTGATCATCCCGTCCCTTTCCCCGTTCCGCCGCCGACCACCAGATCCTCGATGGAATCGAGAGTGACGATCCCCTCCGGAGGCGCCAGAAAACCGGCTTTGAGTACGTACCATGTACATGTGAGGAGTGCGATGGTGGCGAGAACCCCCCCTTCCGGGCCGAACTCACCACCGCCGATCCACGCCGGTCCCGATTGCCCGGCATGGAAAAGAGCGTGGGCCTCATCAGGCATCCCGCTCGTGGGCAACCCGAAGAGCGTGGTCTGGGAAAAATTCCAGGCGAAATGGACTCCGAAAGGGAGCCACAGGCTCCTGGTCTTCATGTAGGCGAACGAGAAAAATATGCCTGCAAGAACGACATTGCAGAGCGAGAACGGGGTGACGTGGGGGTTCTGCAGGTGGGCGAGACCAAACACCGCTGCCATCAGGAGCGTCGCCGGGAGAAACGTCACCCCCTGGATCAACGTCTGGAAGGCATATCCGCGGAAAAGGAGTTCCTCCCCCATCGCCCCCGCACCGAACCAGACGACCGAAAAAGCCGTCACGCGGACCGCCCCGGCCGGATTCAGCCCGCCGGACGATGGTATCACGTATCCCAGCGCCACCTCGACAGCGTAGATCCCAGCCATCATGAGGAAACCGAGAAGGCACCCTGTCCCGAGCTCACGGAGCATGCCGCCGTGGATCCAGAGCCCCACCGCGCGGAGGGGCTTGTGGTTCACGAATCGGGTGAGCATCCACGTGGCGGCCAGCGCCGAGGAGAGGAGAATCAGTTTCTCAAGCGTCGGATTCTCACTCCCGGCAAGGCGCAGGGGAAGTATCCCCCCGGTCACGAAAAAGAGGACCAGGCACATGAACGCGGCGACCTTCCACCCATGCCGGATATCCCCGTGCCTGTCAAACAGGAGGTTTCGGAAGAGGCGGATCATGCGTACGCGAGGCGCGATACTCTCTGGAGCGAAATGCGAATTTCCACCGACCGGGCCGGGTAGGTTCCGGGAAGAATGTGAACATGCACCCGGGCGTAATTGATCTCCCCGGTATTCCCGACAGTCTTCACGTAATAGATCGTATAGTCCTCCAGCGTCACGAACTGAAGCGAAAACGTGTTGTCCGGGGGGAACGATGCGAGGGGGGCGTTAAGATCCGAGGCCGGCGTTGATTCTGTAGAAAAGAGCGTCTGGTGCCATCCGGGGTTGTACACGCTGGCGCTTAGTAGCTGGAGAGGCGAACCGCTGGGTCCCCAGAGGTAGAAATCGAGCGTGGAATCCGCGTTCGCGTCGAGCAGCCCGACCGCTTCCGGATTTGTCGTCCCCGTTCCGGCGTCCACGCCGGGATTCCCTGTCTGCTGGGAGGAGTTGTATTCCGTGACGGTGATCGGGAAGGCATCAAATCTCCACGCGGGAGCCCATATGATTGCCGCGGCGTCGCTCACCTGGCCGTTTTTCAGGAGCGAACGGATCGAAAAGGACATCGCTCCGCGCTGGAGGGGTCCGGCGGTGAAACCGGTGGCGGACTTCGCAAGCGTATCCCTGACGTTCCCCCAGGCCAGAACGTACCCCGCAAAGCCGGTGTCTGCGGCGTCCGAGGGGGGGATCCAGACCAGACGGACGTGTGCACTGTCCACCGACAGGGCGGCCAGCCCCCCCGGGGGACCGAAGGGGGAGCTCCCGCCGGGACCGGCAAGGTTGTTCCCGCATCCCGCACACACAGCAGCGACGGCAAGCGTACAAAGTACAGTCTTCATGCGCCCCCCCCTCTTGCTCTGGTTGTCCGACCCTCCTCCCGGAGGGTTCTCATCCTGTCTTTACGCGCAGGTAGGAGACGAGATCATCCTTCCCCACGCGCTCCTGACGCATCGAATCGCGCTCCCTGACGGTCACGGTCTGGTCCTCGAGCGTCTGAGAATCCACCGTGATGCAGAACGGCGTCCCCGCCTCATCCTGTCGCCTGTAGCGCCTCCCCACAGCCCCGCTCTCATCATAGAACACGCGGAAGTGGGGCCGGATTTCCCGGGCGATCCCGCGCGCGATCTCGGGCATCCCGTCCCGGTTGACAAGCGGGAAGACCGCAGCCTTGACCGGGGCCAGACGCGGGTGGAGCCCCAGGACCACGCGCGTCTCCGTCTTTCCGTCGGCGGTCGGCGCCTCCTCCTCGCGATATGCGTCCACGAGAAAGGCCATGAACGACCGGCTCGCCCCCGCGGATGTCTCGATGATCAACGGCGTGTACCTCTCCTTCGTCTGCTCGTCGAAGAACTTCATCGATTTCCCGGAATATTGTTCGTGGCGGGAGAGATCGAAATCCGACCGGTTGTGTATTCCTTCGATCTCCCCCCACCCGAAGGGGAATTCATATTCGATATCATAGGCGTCTCGGGCATAGTGCGCCAGCTCGCCCGCATCATGCCGGTGGAAGTGCAGCTTCTCCTTCTTCATGCCCAGGGAAATGAACCACTCCAGGCGCTGCTCCTTCCAGTAATTGAACCACTGCTCGTCGGAACCGGGGGGAACGAAGAACTGCATTTCCATCTG